>NZ_OY781091.1:3790000-4137500 GCF_963676275.1 uncultured Cohaesibacter sp.
TTTCATGCGGTCTGAACAGGTCATTCACTTCAAACGGTTGCACGGAAACTGGCTCAAAGCCCTTGGCCATCTGGGCCGCCCAGAATTCATTTGGCGACATATGCCGTTTTCTGCCGGTGATTGGATCCGCAGTTTTCGGAAGCTCTGAGTGTGGCTTGTTATTATAGACCTCGACCGCCTTTTCGCAGTCAGCCAGAAACTCATCCCATTCAATGAGGATCCGGCTTTTGCCCAGCGTCTTGATTTCGCGTCTGGTGACATCAAAGGCTTTTTTGCGTGCCTCTTTGTCCATATCACGACCGACATAGGTGACATAGCTGCGAGCCAGAGGGTTCCAGACGCTCCCATGGAACCGCTCGATGATGCCGCGTGCTTGCGAATTATAGGCGATTGAATGCATCTTGGAGATACCAAGACGACCCATCATGCCCGTGGCGTCAGCATCAAATGTCTTGTTTTTGTAGCCAGGTCCGTTATCGACATAGAAAATTGCCGGGATGCCATGTTCGACGCTAGCCCTGCGCAAGGCATCGGCAACAGCGATCACATTCTCTTTCAGGCTAATGGAAAAACCGACACACTTTCGGGTGAAGACATCCACCACTGAGGTGATTTCTGGACGGAAAGGTTGACCGGTCAGCAAATGCGCGACCTCGGCATCAAAGGTTTTGCCATCGGCAGTGTAGATCGATGTCGGCATCAATCCTTCCGTCGACCGGCTGACATAGGCCATGCGCGCCTTGATGGTCAAAGCACCTTCCCGACCTCTGACGCGATCCACATTGCCCAGTTTGGAAAGCGCCGTGCGCACCTGCTTGTAAGTTGGTGCGAGATCCTTGTTCTCTAAAGTATCGACATAAGCACCAAGAGCTTCCGCTATGGTTGGCTTTGAGGGACGAGCATAGAATTTGAGAAAATCGCCGAACCATTTGACCTCATTAAGGGGCTTGGCCCTTTTCTTGATCTGAGGTGCAAGGGCGGTAACACCACCCTCATCGCGAGCCGAAAACCATCCATAGATGGAGCGCAAGGAAATGCTGTTTCGACGTTCAGCGGCAAGCTCGGCGGCTTCACTAAGAGCAGCATAGTCGGCTTTGTCTGGGCGATGCTGGTCACTGGTCGGCAACCCGGATCTGTAGAGAGTGAGATCCTCAAGGAATTGCAGAATGGCTTTCCGGCGGGACTGGTCACTAACGATGGTGCGGCGCTCGATTTCAACAAGGAGAGCAGCTCTCGCTTCCATCATGATGCGTTGACGTGCGTTAGGAGCATTGCCATCCTTTGCGACAACTGACCTTTTACTTTGCACGGGTTCCTGAGACAGCTTGTCCAGGGCAACGCGTTTGTTCAGATCAGCCAGTGCAGCCTCTGGAAGCAGATCAATATGATATTCCCAGCCCCCACCACGGCCAGACCGTTTGCGGGCGAATGACGTAGTCTGCCAATCAAGACGCTTGGCAAGCAATTGAATAGCTCTGTCGGTTTCAGGCAAATCCGGCAGCTTAAGTTCCGCCAATTCACGTGCAGTGAACCACTCACGTTGTACGCCATTCTTCCAGATGGAGATTGCTGATGTCATTTGCTCAGCCTCCATTCCTTGTCGCGGCTGGCGATGAACTGTTCCAGTGCCTCCTTCTTCTCAAGAGCCAATTCTCGTTCAATAAGGGGTTGATATTTTTGATCGACAACAATCATGTTGGTATCTGTAAGCAGTTCGTTGAGCATCTCTGCGCTGCCCAGAATTCGGGCCAGAGCAAAGTAGCGGTAAGCAGAAATGTTGTTGTTTTCCCGTGCCTCCGAGGTCCAGGCATCCATGCTGTCCCGGCTGATCTCTTCTCCGAGAAACTCAGATAGCTGAGCGGCAATGTCTTCTCGGCTTCTCCCATCCTCTTTGAAGGACTCGGCCAACACACGGCAGACCTTCCGGGCAAGCGATGAAGCGCGCACACGGGTTTCTTCAAAGCGGGGAGCTACCTTGGGAGGCTCCCAACTGAGAAGATCGCCAGTCATTTTGTCGCCACGTGCTTTTGCCATGAGGAAAGTGAACCTTCAGCGTTTCGGTTTAGGAGGTTTGCTTTTGGTTTGAGCGGCTTCGATGGAGCGAAGTTGAGCCACCAGATCCCCCAGCTCATGGGAGCCAGTCACTTCAAGATCGATCCTCAAGGAGGCTTTGCCGGAAAGGGACCAATTTTTGAGCTGGACCCGATCTCGTGCACTCCAAAACAGAGAGCGGAAATGCAGATCTTCCTGATTGCTTTCTGCTTCGCAATTTATTGTTTCAGAGGTCATTGACCTAGCCTCCGAAGGATTATCCAGCCGCTGAGTGACCAGCAGCTAAAAATCAAAATGCTCTGAAAAAGAACGAGAGATAAGAACGCCATTAGGTCTCGGAAGGCATTCTCTGTTCCGGAATAGTCGAAGCAACGATAAAACCATTTGATACCGCGAGGTCCAGCATCAGTTCCGGCCTGAAACACTGACAAAAACCGCTTCATGCAGCGGCCTCATTGTCAGCCAGAGTTGTAACTTTTTGACTGGTGCAAGGACCGTGACGTCTGCTATCGTAAATGCGATGAGACGTTGCTGATTTGGGGTAGCGATCAGGCCACAGCTCTTTTGCTGGAATACTAATGGCCCATGAAATGGCTTTCTCGCCAGTGGAATTGGGGCGATCCAGTGCGACGCTGATGTTGGTTCGGTGACAGCCGAACCGTTCACCGAGGGCGGTAAAGGTCCAGCCCTGTCTGTGAAGTTCGGCTTTGATGGCAAATTTGTCCCATTTACGCTTCGGCATAATGTCTCCTCGTGAAAAGCGGACTGCGGGAACAGGCCGCTTTTTTCTGAACCATGCAGTTAGCTTTAGTGTCTGCCTGCTGTGATTAACGGATGTGGATACATTAGTTCGTATTTAGGAGCCAATCAACTCCAATTTACGAATTTCGAAGTTCATAAAACAGAACTGTGTTTCTTATTTGGATAATTATTTGTTCTTATTATGGAATTTAAAACTTCGAAAAAGGGGAAAACATCGAACTCTAATTCGGTCTTATTAAAATGAACTCCGAAATCGAAAATAGCTTCAAATCACGTCTTGTTGAGTTGGTCGAGCGCTCCAACATGGAGCCATTTGCTTGGGCAAAAGCAGCAGGAATTCCTGGCGCTACATTCAACCGAATTTGGAATGAAGGAACCATTCCCAAGTCAGAGCACTTAATTCGCATTTCGGAATTTGCTGACGTATCAATAGATTGGCTGCTGAAAGGAAAAGAGTTTACGACAGGGAATAGTGCATTCATCGGCATTCCTCGTTACGATGCCTCTCTGTCTGCAGGAAATGGCTTCTGGAATATCGAAACAGCCAGTGTGCTAGATCATATCCCATTTACAGCCGAGTTTCTAAGAAGGCGATTAGGGCGCAGTAATCCTGACGACTTGATTATTTTGACCGCAAATGGCGACAGCATGGAACCTCTGATTGGCGATGCTGACCTAGTGATGGTCGACCGAAAGAAAAATGAACTGACTGATGGAATTTGCGCTTTTGTTCTCAATGGCATGGCAAGAGTGAAGCGTTTACGCCAAACCTTAAACGGCGATTTAGAGGTGATGAGCGAGAATCCGCTTTACGACAAGGAACTGCTGAAGAAAGAGGAACTGGCAAACTTCCAGCTAATTGGCAAAGTCGTCTGGTGTGGCCACCATTTTGCTCGCTAGCTGAAC
This sequence comes from uncultured Cohaesibacter sp., assembly GCF_963676275.1. Classification (NCBI taxonomy): domain Bacteria; kingdom Pseudomonadati; phylum Pseudomonadota; class Alphaproteobacteria; order Hyphomicrobiales; family Cohaesibacteraceae; genus Cohaesibacter; species uncultured Cohaesibacter sp. The sequence goes on from NZ_OY781091.1 coordinate 3,793,721, forward strand.
ATTTCCAACCGTCTGTGCAAAGAAAATGGTCCCTTTGTGTGCCGTTCGCTCATTCTTGTGCAAAGTCGAATTTTTCACAAATCTCAGAATACTCAAATAATTTCAACAGCCTGCTGTATTCTCGGCGGGCTTTTCTCTGTGCAATATGATAGGTCCCCCCACAGCATGTAGGCGATCGCGCGGTTTTGTCTTTTTTTCATCGGCTTTTGCCATTTTCAAATAATGGCGAGCGATAGAGGCACCGAACAATACAAAACCATTATGCACTTATGCTTTGAAGCCAGATAAACTCATCCTCAAATTCATACTATGCGGACATTGTTGACCTTTTTTGCAACGCCGAAGTATTATGGCAACGGGTGCTCGACTTGCAAAACGGGCGGGAAGCAGTCATTGCCTGCAGGTACTAGAGCTTCTGTTCTTGTATAACTGGTATTTCACAATTGCATATTATTACTGTTTCCTGCCGAAGTAAGGCTAAGTAGCGTTTCATCAGGTGCCAAGTATTAAGCATTGGTCCGATCAAGTCAGCACCAAGCAAGTGGTATTAGATGTAACCTCAGATATCAAACTTGGCCTCATGCGCAAAATGGGCATCTATACCCACGGAGGGAATTAGGGTGGGTAGAGTTGATGATATAGGAATTTTCGATCCACCAATTAGATAAATATTAAATTCATAAAAGATCATCATGACTGAACATATTTTCAATGTGTACACAATTCACAAATATAGATATGCCTTATGGGTTGCAACAATATTGTATTTATATTTTGGGTGGTATCTATTTATTGTTGATTTAATCTCAAGAATTAGAGGTGGTTCATTTGAAGGAAGGGTCTTAAATTTCCCATGGATCATAAAAAACGATTCAATTAATTTTATCGAGCAATCAATACTTGTTTTGATAATTTATTCTTTGAACTTTTTTGGTCTCGTATTTTGGTTTGGTTGTTACGTGTAAATTGTAGGGCAATGAAACTATAGGCGGTAAAGGCGGCATCGAGCAAAAACGCTGCGCCTTGTTCGAACGGCAGGAATGCATAATCGGTCTTGTTGCATTGACCTGCTCATGAATGCCCACAATGGACTCAAGACGAACAGTCGCAGCCCATAAAGACCATGTTTATATGCACAAAAGAAAAATGGCTGTTTCGTTGAAACAGCCATTCCCATAAATCTGCCCCATGAATCTGATCATCCATGATGCCTGATTAGTCTACGAATGCGCGCTCCACCACGAATGTTGCCGGACGTGCATTTGATCCTTCTTCAAGGCCGAATTTTTCGAGAATGCTTTTTGTATCGTTAAGCATTGCCATCGAGCCGCAAATCATGCCCCGGTCTTCTTCCGGGTTGATGGGCGCAACGCCGAGATCTTCAAACAGCTTGCCCGACTCCATCAGATCCGTGATGCGTCCGGTTCGCGGGAAAGGTTCCCGCGTGATCGAGCTATAGTGAACAAGGCGATCTTTCGCGAATTCACCAACCAGCGGGTCACTTTTGCAAAGCGCGACCAGCTCTTCGCCATATTTCAATTCGTCGATATAGCGACATGAATGGGTCAGGATGACCTGTTCGAATTTCTCATAGGTCTCCGGCTCCCGGATCAGGGAGGCAAAGGGAGCAATGCCGGTACCGGTTGAGAACATGTAAAGTCGCTTGCCCGGTATGAGCGCATCATTGACGAGCGTCCCCGTCGGCTTCTTGCGCATCAGGACCGTATCGCCAACCTTGATCCTCTGGAGATGCTCTGTCAGCGGACCGTTGGGAACCTTGATGGAATAAAATTCCACTTCTTCATCCCAGGAAGGACTGGCAATGGAATAGGCCCTGAAAATGGGGCGTTCAGCATTGGGCAAGCCGATCATGACGAACTCGCCGGAACGGAAGCGGAAGCTCGCCGGACGGGTGATGCGGAACCTGAAGAGCCCGTCGGTATAATGCTGAACTTCGGTTACGGTCTGGGCGAACACATTTGCCGGGATCGGAAACGCCCATTTGTTGGCAGCGCTGGCGCTAGACTGAACCGCCAAACCTGGCTGAGTCATGGAATTCTCCTCGTAAGATATTTCAGTCTGATAGCGCCACGTTGATCGGCGTCGCGCGGTTCATGTGATGTCCATCAGTCGCGATGGCCTCTGGTCCTCAGCCGACTTTGGCTTTGTGGCGCAGCCACGGGCGCAGCTGTCCGGCGGGAGGAGCCTCATCGCCTGCGACCGGCTGATAGTAACGGGTCATTTCCGGCCACTCGCCCCGAAGCAGGCCAGCTTTCACCTTTTCGCTGGTGACCAGAAAACTGGAAATCCCGCAGCGCACCAGCAGCGGCATCTGGTCCAGAATATAGTTGCCGATGGCGCGTATCTCGCCGGTAAAGCCGAAGCGTTCGCGCAGCAGACGGGCCGTTGAAAAGCCGCGCCCGTCTCCAAAGCCGGGAAAGTCGATCGCCACGGCTTCGATATGGCCTAGATGCGGTGCCAATCGGTTCACATCATCATCGGCCCCGACAATCACGCCCAGAGAGGATGGCAGCGACGCGCCCTCTTCCAGCAGTGCCAGAGCATCAGCGAAGGTCAGAAAGGTCTTTTCATTGCGAGCAGGACTTTCTCCGGCCTCCGGCAAGATCCAGTCGTCTGCGATGAATGCTCCATCTTTCCAGAGCGATGACCGGGCATTTTCAGCATTGTTGCTCATGGCATTCTCCTGATCAGATATGCAAACCACATTCGGTCTTGTCGGATCCTCTCCAACGACCGGACCGACTGTCCTCGCCCTCGGAAACCGGGCTTGTGCAGGGCGCACAGCCGATCGAAACATATCCCTTTGGCACGAGCGGATGGCCCGGCAGCGAATGAGACCGGATATAATCGGCAATGTCTGCCGCCCCCCAGTTGGCAAGGGGATTGACCTTGAGATGGTTGCCATCCAACTCGAGAATCCTCAGATGGGTCCGGTGTTCAGTCTGAAAGCGCTTGCGGCCGGTAATCCAGCCGACGCGGCTCACCAGCAGACTGGCAAGGGGAGCCGTCTTGCGCAAATTGCAGCAGGCATCGGGATCGGTGATCCAGAGCGCTCCATGGGGGTCATGCTCCTTAAGCAGCGCCTGATCGGGCGTAATCGAATGCAGATTATTCAGACCGAAATGCGCCTTCAGCTCATCGCGATATTCCAGGGTCAGAGCGAAATGCTTGCCCGTATCGATGAACAGAACCGGATAATTGGCATCGATCTGCGCGATCATGTTGAGCAGCACGACCGAGTCCGCCCCGAAGGACGAAACAAGCGGCACTTCCCCGGCGGTTGCGTTGGATGCCAGCCATTCAAGGACCAGTTCCGGTCGAGCCCGCTCGAATGTCGCATTGAGCGCCTCGACCTCTTGTGCACCGGGCAGCGTAAACTGCGTTCGTTTCAACATGCCCCCCCCCTATGCCGCCTGCTTGCCATTGGGATAAAGCGCGTCCTTGAATGGCTGAGGCCCGACCCGGCGATAGGCATTGATGAAACTCTCGTCCTTGTTCAGACGCAGACCCAGATAGGTATCGAGCACCAGTTCCACTGCATCAATCAGGTCCTCGGCGGCAAAGCCCCTGCCGAGAATGGTGCCGATGGAAGTATGTTCCCCGGCGTCACCACCAAGCGTCAGCTGGTAGAGTTCCTCGCCCTTCTTGTCGACGCCAAGAATGCCGATATGTCCGACATGGTGATGTCCGCAAGCGTTTATGCAGCCTGAAATATTCAGCGTAACCGGCCCGATCTCCTGCTGTCTGGCCGGATCGCCAAGCCGGATTGAAATCGCCTGGGCAATCGGGATCGAACGGGCATTGGCCAGTGCGCAATAATCAAGACCCGGGCAGGCGATGATATCGGTGACAAGACCGACATTGGCCTCCGCAAGATCCGCCTTGACCAGAGCCTCATAGATGGTCAGCAAGTCACCTTTGGCGACATGAGGCAACACCAGATTCTGCTCATGGCTGACGCGGATTTCGTCATAGCCATAACGGCTTGCGAGATCGGCAACCAGATGCATCTGCTCGTCTGTTGCATCGCCCGGAACCCCGCCGACAGGTTTCAGCGAGATCGTGACACTCACATGGTCGTCCACCTTGTGGGCATGGATGTTGCGAGAGACCCAGCGCGAGAAGCCGGCATTCTTGGTGCGCAGCCGGGACAGCCTGTCAGCTCCCTCTTTGTCTGTGCGCAGCGCAGGCATTGCGAAATAGGCATTGATCCGCTCGATCTCGGCCTGAGGCACATCCAGCAGGCTGGATCTGGAAAGCGCATATTCCTCGGCAATATCCGCCTGCAACTGCTCAAGTCCGGTTTCATGCACCAGTATCTTGATGCGGGCCTTATATTTGTTATCGCGGCGGCCATAGCGGTTATAGACCCGCAAGACGGCTTCCAGATAATTCAGAATATCCGCTTCGGCGACAGCCTCGGCCACCAGCTTGGCAATCATCGGGGTGCGCCCCTGCCCGCCGCCGATATAGACATCAAAACCAACCCCGCCATCTTTTGTCTCAACCAGCTGCAGCCCGATGTCATGCACCCGAATGGCTGCCCGATCCTTGCGGGCACCGTTGATGGCAATCTTGAACTTGCGCGGAAGGAACGAAAATTCCGGATGCAGACTGGACCATTGCCGGATGATCTCGGCATAGACGCGCGGATCGGCAATCTCGTCATGGGCGGCGCCAGCGAAATGATCCGTAGTCACATTCCGGATGCAGTTGCCCGAGGTCTGGATTGCATGCATATCCACTTCGGCCAGCTCGGCCAGAATATCCGGCGTGTCGGAAAGCGTCGGCCAGTTATACTGGACATTCTGGCGCGTGGTGAAATGGGCGTAGCCGCGATCATATTTTGTCGCAATATCGGCCAGCTTGTGCATCTGGTGGCTGTTCAGCGTGCCATAGGGAATGGCGGTGCGCAGCATATAGGCATGAAGCTGAAGATAGAGACCATTCATCAGCCGCAGCGGCTTGAATTCATCCTCGGTCAATTCGCCCGAGATCCGGCGACCAACCTGATTGCGGAACTGCTCGACCCGCTGGCGAACGAAAGCTGCGTCAAATTCATCATAGCGATACATGGTTGGCCTCCTTGCAAATCTGACTGGTCAGCTTGGCTTGCCGGTAAAGGATCGTTCGAGTTGGATACCTGCAAAGGGGTTGATGGTTGGACCGCCCACCCGGATCCGCTCGCGCAGGCGCAGTGGCTGCACGAGCCCTTCGTCATTGCAAGCGACGGGAATGACATCCAGATTGACGACCACGTCACCCAAACCCTCTGCGATCTCACGGGCACTCTGGTCGCTCTGGTAACGACGTGCCTGCTGGATGTCTTCCACCCACGCCAACGCCGGAGCCAGAAAGACAACCCCGCCATCCAGCAATCTGTTACCGGTAATCACAAACATCGCGCGCTCCAGCTTGAGACGCCCGCAGGAAGCTTTTCTCCTGCCGCGGCTCTTTGGTCCTGTATGATCTTGTCCAATTTGTAGAACCATCCAGACCGCGCGCCAATTGCCCCCCCTGAAAGTTCGCAAAAGCGATTTATGCGCGAAATCTTTCTTCGAAAAGCAAACCAATCCCGAGGCTGGCGAAATAAAATTATTTCAATTTGTGGCGCTTAAAGGAAACGGCTCCGCGACCGGAGCCGAAGCTCCAGATCGGCCTTAACTTCGATGTCTCAAGGGGATGTTCCGCATCCATCGAAAAGAGAAATTAATTTATTAAAACAGATACATAGAAATTTCAGACGGTTCGAAAAAATACGCTTGAAACGGGCAATTCAGCGCCCGTCCGGCAACAACATCCAGAGCCAGCGGCGAGGCGCACAGATTGTTTGATAGCAAATTTCGGGTATAATTCGGATGTGACGTCAAACGGAAAACCAGTCGAACCGGCGGTGCCCATTTGCCTGTTCCAGAGCCGGTAAGCGGCTGCACCAAGCGCCGATCACAACTCCAGTCCCCTGAACAGCGGAGATGCTGAATGATATCGCTGCGGCGTGAAATATATCTGCGAAATGAGCCGGAAGCGCGACAGCGCAAGGATCGTATCGCGGATCTGGCCACCTTGCCGGTCTTTTTCAATCTGGGGGGACGCAAGGTGGTGCTGGCTGGCGCAAGCGATGGCGCGGCATGGAAGGCCGAGCTGCTGGCTGCTGCCGGAGCGATCGTGCATGTCTATTCCAAAGATCCCGGAGAGGAACTGATGCAGCTTCTAAGTGAAGCACATTCCGAGGACCGTCACTATATCTGGCATCGTCAGGACTGGACGCCTGACTGCTTCAATGGAGCATTGCTGGCCATCGGTGACATCGAGGAGGGAGAAGAAGCTGAACGGTTCGTGGCATCAGCCAATGCCGCCGGTGCGGTGGCCAATATCATTGACAATCCTGATCACTGCCAGTTCCAGTTCGGTTCCATCGTCAACCGTTCCCCCGTAATCATCAGCATTTCGACAGGCGGAGCTGCGCCCATTCTCGGGCAGGCCATCCGTCGGCGCATCGAAAGCCTGATACCTCCGGTCATTTCGGATTGGGCAAAACTGGCCCAGCATTTGCGCGCCGATGTCTTGCAGCAATTCCGGGCGGGTGCCGAACGGCGACGCTTTTGGGAATCCTTTGTCAATCTGGCCTTTTCAGGCCCGAACACGCTTACAGCAAGTTCGATAGAAGACATCATCAACACATCCACCCTTGCCAACGCATCACAATCGGGCCGGGTGACATTCATTGACACCAGGCACGGAGAGAGTGACCTGCTCCCCATGCGCGCCATTCGCGCGTTGCATGCAGCCGACATCATTGTCTATGGCGATGAGACAAGTCCTGAAATTCTGGAATTGGCCCGCCGCGAAGCCCGCCGCCTGTCGATCAACGATGTAAAAACGCATCTGGGAGAGGCGAATGGTGACACAACAACGCTGCTGGAAAAGCTTGCCGCCACTGGCAAACATATCGTTCGTCTGGTATCATCTGTTGATCATGCCGGCATCAGCCTTAAAGACGAGCAAAAAGCCCTTGCGAGCCAAAATATCCAAACAACCCTCATTCCCTCGATTGAAAAACCGACAGACAGAGCCTTTGGCGGCACCTTGTCGGGAGAAACGTAAATGAGTATTGAACTAGAAAAGCACAATCTAGTGAAGCTTCTTTTCTTACTATTTTGTGTTGGTCAATCTTTTCTTTGGGCCTATATCGGCTTTTCCGCGATGTACTCAGATCATTTTATCATTTCCGTTCTATCTCCGATCGTATTCATCGTGCTGCCAAACTCAGCTTCTTGGTTGTTGAGAATTAAAATTGACGATTTAGATATAAGATTAATTTCTTTAAAAATGAAATTCATATCAATGTTGATGACGTCATTTTGTTTTATATCGATTATTTACTTAAGACATTATTCCAACTATCAAGAATTATAAATTTTTATTTTCATCTTTATAATATCTATAACATCTTCAATATGTAGGGTGAATTCACCATCACCGACTGCGACAATTAATAGATCTATTTTTGCATTTTTAATATTGTTAATAACTGTAATTTCATCTTCACAATTCTTTTTAGAAGAAAATTTACGCGAATTAAACTTATTTGAAAAATTTTCATATAAAGATATGTTTAAAGCACCTGAGCTTTTCTTTTGTTTCGGAGGATATTTTTCTTCAATTTTACTTTGTAATATTGTTGAAAAAATTGTTATCAGCCAACATATGCAATATGCAGATTTGAGTGATCATTCAAAATTCCTAAACTGAAAGATTTTAAAGTGACTAACTTAGATAATACTTACATTTCAGGTTCCACGGCTCTCTTGCAAAAAAATTAGTGCATCTGCTTCAGACTGACCCTTTCAGCGTGAGCGGGAAGGATCCCTGTAGGGAAAGAAACTGCGCAAGCTCTTCAGGAAAGAGGACCGAACCGGGCGCACGCGAGATTGCCATTTCCGAGCCGGAATGGCTTTTGCCAATGGTGTTGCCCTCAAAGCCGGACCGACACGCATTAATCTGCCGAGGGCAAGGCTCTGTGAATGAGGATCTTGGCCGCTCGTCCCGCTTCTTCAATGTAGGTCGGATCATGATGCACCAGCATGACGGAGAAGGCTCCATCCAGAAGCAGAATGATTTGCCTTGCAGTTGCATCTGGCTGTTGGATATCGGCCTGTGAAAGGCGCTTTGCCAGCCAGAATTCAAATGTCTTCTTGTGTGCAGCACCCACCTTCATTGCAGGATGACCGGGCATGTTTGCAAGCTCCGCTGCCGTGCGCAGAAAACCGCACCCTTTCCATTTGGGATGGCGCGACGCCTTTGCCAACGCAACAAAAATCGCCTCGACCTGATCTCCCACATCACCTTCTGCTGCCTTAAACCATGCTTCAAAGAGCGCAAGATTGGGTTGATCTCGTGCTGTAAGATAAGCGGTGATCAGATCATCCTTGCTCTTGAAATGGTAATAGAGCGTCTTCTTGGTGACAGCGGCTTTCTCAGCCACCGCATCGACGCTCACCGCCCGAATCCCCTCCTGATAGAATAACCGGTTGGCAGCATCGATAATCCGCTCTCTGGCAGGTTTTGCAGGTGAAGACATGCGCTCGCCCCCATCTGGGATATGTATGTATACTGACTAGTGAGTTTGCTTATAAAATGCTGCTTGCTACCTTGCCTGTCAACCAGAAAGGAGCACCAACATGGAATGCAACAACACAGTCATATATGAGCAGCGGGACCGGATTGCGATCCTGACACTCAATCGTCCCGAGAAGCTGAATGCCATCAATTATGCGATGAATGATTGCTTACTGATGCTTCTGGAAAAGATAGAAGCCGATGCTTCCCTAGGAGCGGTAATCCTGACAGGAGCCGGAGAACGGGCCTTCTCCGCTGGTGGCGACATTCATGAATTCACCCGAAGCATCCGCCGCGGTGCGGATGAGGCAGTAAGAGACTTCTGCCGCCACGGTCAAGCCATGACGGCCCGTCTGGAAGCCTTCCCCAAGCCGATCATCGCTGCCGTCAATGGCATCGCCTATGGCGGGGGCTGCGAGATCACGGAAGCGGCACATCTGGCTGTCGCGTCGGAAAGGGCGATCTTTGCCAAGCCGGAAATCAATATCGGCATTCCGCCCACATTTGGCGGCACGCAGCGCCTGCCGCGCCTTGCCGGGCGCAAGCGCGCCCTCGAACTGCTGTTGACCGGTGACAGTTTCAGTCCCGGCCGCGCCAAAGAACTGGGACTGGTGAATAGCGTCGTGCCCCATGGCGACCTTCTGCCAGCAGCGATGGATCTGGCCAATCGGATCCTGCGCCATTCGCCGCTCGCCGCATCCCGTATTCTCTCTGCGGTCACCCGGGGGATCAACCTGCCCATCGATGAAGGTCTGCTGGTCGAGCGCGAACAATTCGCTCGCATGTGCGCCACAAAGGATGTGCTCGAAGGGCTCGATGCCTGGATTGAACGGCGACCTCCTCACTATGGTGGGCAGTGAACCAGTAGCCCAATTCCCAAAAGCCCAGTGATCCTTGCTTCCAACAAAGTAACGTGGCCTAAAGAAGCCTAGACGCGAGCATTTGCTTCAAATGACGGCGAGGATAACTGAGCTGCACCACTAAAGCCTTCAGAAAAGCGGCACTACGGACGAAGGGGGCATTGGGCGATGAAAGACTTGTGTGGGAGGAATACAAGTCTGGTACGAAGCGGGAATATCCAGCAGGTGCGACCCAGATGTCTCCAGCGAAAGCAGACCTTGAGTAGACTTATTGGCGCATAGTGATAGGAAGCCCCTATTTGGACCGAATTGCCTCATTTGAATAGTTCGGAATAACTGCTAATTATAGCTGGCTTTTGTTCTATCTTGATTATGGTTTCGGGCGTACCAAAAGGGAAAATCAAGTCATGTGCAGGTTTAGAAGTTGTCTTCTTAGACCCATCGTTTCTATTCCGCTTTTTAGTCTCCTTTTTTTGTATCTGCTCAGTGTTGCCTGGCCGTACATTTATACAGAGTCTGTACAAGATACTTGCAGCTTTGGAACGGTGAGTAACGAGAAATATCGCGAATATTTATCAGAAATGAAACGGAGGGCTTTATGGGAATGGCCTCCATTGTCTGAAGAAGTTGATGGTTACACTGGGTATCATGCTCGTAAAGGTTCTTTGATTTATCGGCTTAATGATGCCAGCCAGGAAGCCAAAGGTTTCTATGATCAGCTCGCAATTGCCCACGCAGTCATGCGGGCATCAGGCATGCGATTAAGAGAAAAAAAGCCTCATTTAAACATTAAATATTCAAGAGAATGGATGCTTAAGCCTTCTTATAATGATAGCTATACCTTCAACAAATTAAGTTATATTTATGCATTCACGACATTAGGCGCTTCTTTATTCCCACTACGTATGTTTAGATTTGACAAGAGGGCTGGACTATATTTTCTTGGACCAGAAGCTCGTAAGGAAACTGGCCTTGACAAGACAGCCAATGGTTTAATTGAAGTAGGGGTAGGGGGGATCGATCTATTTAAATCGGGCCCGCCTTCTGGTGAATCATATTTCCCCTTGCTTCCAAAATTTACCGACTATGAAAACACTTATCAGACCTGCCCAACTGTTCCCAGCGAGGCTTGGGTGAAGGCTTATGAAAACGCCCTCAAATCCCCTCCCGACAAGGATATATCACGATGAGCATTTCCTACGAGGGGCATAGGAAGGCCGCGTTCAAGGGTGAGAGCCTTAATGCGCGCGCGCACCAAGCCCCACTCTTGAGCGATTTTCGGATACAGACCTCTCAATGCGCCATGAAAACCGGCACGCCGACGGTCTTGATGATTTCTGTCGTCACGCCACCAAACAGGTCATGGGCGAATTTGCTGTGCTCGAATGCACCCATGACGATCAGCTTTGCCCCGATCTCGTCTGCGGTATCCTCAATCACTTGCGCAATCGACTGGCCAGCTCCCTTCCGGTGCAAATGCTCCGCCTCGATGTCATGCCGCTTGAGAAGCGACAGAATGCCACCACCGGGATGATTGTCGACCCTGTGTGCGTCTCCCACGGTGAGGATGGTCACCTTGGCCTTGCCTTCAAGAATATGCATGGCATCGCCCAAGGCCCGTGCGGCAGAACGCTTGCCGTCCCATGCGACAAGGGCATGATCAGCCAAACCCTTTGCTGCATAGCCATCAGGCACCACCAGCACCGGCCGGCCGCTTTGAAGCGCAATCACATCGGGATGAGCGGCCATGAATTCGTCATCCTCATCATCGGAATGATGACCGGTGACAATCAGATCATAGGTTCTGGCAATCTCCGGCAGGGTGAAGCCCTCGCTTGGCATCAGGTCGATATAGTCCGAGCGGTCTGACAGGCCGTGCGCCCTGATCTTCTCGTCGAAACGACGCATCACCTCGGCAACACGCGCCTCCTCGGCGGCATGCAGCGCCTGATGCACATCCTTGGAAACGATGGTGGCAATGCGTCGATCCATTCTGGAACGACCATGGCGTAAAATGCCGGTCAGCCAGGCGTCATGATGCTTGGCCAGTTTGATGGCATGATCCAGCCCACTGCCTTGCGCCTGCTCGCCGCTATAGGCGCACAGAATGCTCTTGATTGTCATCTCTCTCTCCTTTGCATTCTTGCGACTAATGCGTCATTTGATCGGGTAGAAACAGGGCCAGCTGGGGCATCATGATCAGCAGCAGCAAACAGGCCGCCATCGCCAGCCAGAAGGGAAACACGCCCCTGAAAATGGTCGCCATGGGCACATCGGCTGCAACAGCCTTGACCACGAAGACATTGAGCCCGACCGGTGGGGTAATCAGTCCCATTTCAATCACGATCACCGACATGACACCAAACCAGATCGGATCGAACCCGAGCCCGGTGATGATTGGAAAGACGATGGGCAGTGTGACGACAAGCATCGCCAGACCATCGAAAAACATCCCAAGCACGATATAACCCGCAAGGATCAGGAACAGCGTCGAATAGGGGCCGAGCCCCATTTCCGAGAGCCGTGCGCCCAGAGTTTGCGGAATATCCGTGAGCGAGAGAAACGGTCCGAAGACATGAGCACCAATCACGATGAGATAAAGCATCGCCGTCATCGTCACCGTCTCGAAAATGATCGGCGTGAAATCCTTAAGCCCGATGCGCCGACCAATGAGCGCCATGGCAGCAACAAGCGCCGCCCCGACACCGGCCGCCTCGACGGGCGTAAACACCCCCAGATAAATGCCACCGATAGAGACCAGAATCACCGTGATCAATGGCAAGGCATTGAAAGAGGCTGCAAATTTCTCACGCCATGATGTGGCCGGTCCTGCCGGTCCCTGCTCCGGATAAAGCGAGGTCACGATAATGATGACCGCAACAAAGAGCAATGTCAGCAGCAATCCCGGAATGATACCGGCGATGAACAGCTTGCCGATGGATTCTTCGGTCAGGATCGCATACAGCACGAAACCGGTCGAGGGCGGAATGAGAATGCCCAATGTTCCACCGGCAGCAACGGATCCCGTTGCCAGTCCGTCGGCATAGCCGAACCGCTTCATCTGCGGCAAGGCAACCTTGCCAATGGTAACGGCGGTCGCCACCGACGAGCCGGAAACGGCGGCAAAGGCTGCACAGCCAAGGATCGTCGCCGAAGACAATCCCCCCTTCAGATGCCCCACCCAATTGTGCGCGGCATCATAGAGCCGCTGGCTATATCCGGCCGCCCCCGCGATATTGCCCATCAGCACAAAGAGCGGAATGACCGACATGGAATAGGAGGACATCGAGCTGTAGGTTTCTGCCGACATGGCAGCAATGGCGGTGCGCATGTCTTCGATCACCCAGATGCCACCAAAGCCGACGAGCAAAAGCGACAGGCCAACCGGGATGCGAATGGCAAGGCATAGAAAGAGCGCGGCGATGCCCCAGACGCCAATCGTGGTCTCACTCATCATATCCGCTCCAGTTTCCCAATTGCCGGTAAAGCTGATAGGCAAGGACAAGCGCGTAGCAGGCCATGCCAATCGAAATGGCTGCATATGCCACCAAGAATGGCAGTTGCAGCATGTTGGAGACATCTTCATATTCGTGCGCATCCAGCGCCTTGTCCCAGGCCTTGTTGACCAGAATGGCCAACACACCGATGCCGAGAGCGCGCGCAATGATGTCACAGACATAGCGCCCCACCCTGCCCAGCAGCTTGTCGAAAATATCGACCCGAATATGCAAAGAGTGATAAGCGGTGTAGGGCATGGCCAGCATCACCACCAGCACCATGCCCATTTGCACCAGCTCCTGACTGCCAAGGATCGGTTGATTGAGCGTGTAGCGGAAAAAGACCGAAATGGTGACCAGCAGCATCATCGCAATCATCGTGATGCCGGAGAGAAGGGTTGTGCCTTCCAGAATGCGCTCGAAGATGCTCCGAGCGCCTTTCTGTTTGTCAAAGTCAGACATGACTTTTCTTTCATTCAAGAGCAAGGATAGCGTCAGTTTTTCAGCGCCTCGACATAGTCTTGCGCCTTGATGCCGTCCGCTTCCAATTCAGTGACAATGGTTGCAACCAAAGAATCTGAGGCAGCATTGAACTTAGCTACTTCCTCAGCGGACAGCTCGATAATTTCCTTGCCCATAGCTGCAAAATTCTGTTCGGCCATAGCGACCCCTTCAGCCTGAATCCGGCGTCCTTCTTCGCTGAGAGGCCCCTGAGAAACCTTGTTCATGGCCGTCTGTTCGTCTTCCGAAAGAGCGTTCCAACTGTCCCGGTTCATCAGCAGCATCTGCGGTGAGCTGGTGGAATTCATGCCCTTGGTGAGATAGTTGGCCACTTCATTGAGCTTGAAGCTGTCAAGCACGGAGCTGTCGACGAGAACACCGTCAATCACGCCCGTCGCCAGCGAGTTGTAAACCTCGGTGATCGGCATGGAGACGGGCGTTGCCCCCCAGCTTTCGGCGACGCGGCCAACATTGCGCGAGGAAACACGGATTTTCAGTCCCTCGACATCCTTGAGGCTTCTGATCGGCTTCTTGTTGGTCAGAAGAACGGACGCAGGGTTGGTCCACAGGCCCAGCAATTTGGTGCGCCGGAATTCCTTGTCGACCAGATCCACATGGGCCCAGAATTTTGCCGTCGGATCCTGATCGGCAGAAACCACTCCGGGCAGCTCGATCAGCAGCGTCTGCTTGAATTGCGAGGCGGTATAGCCGGGCAAGGTATAGGCGATGTCGGCCACGCCATCGACGACGCGGTCATACTGTTCGACAGGCCCTGCCCCCAACTCGCCGCCGGGATAGACACGAATGGTCAGGCTGCCACCGGTCTCCTTGGCGATATTCTCGGAAAGAGGTACGAACAGCCCCGTATGGAGCGGATATTGGGTCGAGGCAAAATGAGCCAGCTTCAGTTCGGCCGCATGAGCCGGAACGATGCTTGCTACCAGAGCCGAGCCCAGAGCAGCCCCCAGAGTTGCGCTCAGCGCGAGAGATTTGATCGTTGATTTGATAATAGACATGATACTCCTCCTGATCTGTCTGTGTAGCAGCGAGCCATCCGCCCCACTGTTGCGGATCGCCCTGATGACCGGCAGGCTCTCCTTGACAAGCCGATCCCTGAATTGCCTTCTGATTATTGTGATGATCAGTCTGTAAAGACCGTGCCATCCATTAATTTGCGGGCCGTCCGCAAAATCGCAGCGCGTCCCACCGATCCATCCGGATCAATGGAGACAACAACGCTCATCTCACCTGCCGGATGCTCTATCGAGAGGGTCTGTTTCGCGCCCTCTTCTATTCTGGCCAGCCCATGGGCGACCGTTCCCTTTGTCAGGCATGCCGTCGCAACACTGACAGCTCCCAGAACCCCGATGGACTTGTGGCAACTGTGCGGAATGAAGCTGCGCGTGTTGATCGCCCCGCCATTCAGCGCCTGACTGACCATGACCATCTTGGGTACGGATTTCTCGCTCACATCACCAAGCTGCATCAGATATCCGCACGCAAGGCGCAGATGCTCGAGCTTGCTTTTCACCCCGCTCAGGCTGTCCAGTTGTTCAGGCCTTTCGGTTCCCGATATGCCCATATCTTCGGCTTTGACGAGGACGCATGGCATGCCATTGTCGATCATTGTCACCGCAAAGCCTTCAACCTTGTCCATTGCATTGCCGCTCGGCAGCAATGCGCCACAGCTTGATCCCGCGCTATCCTTGAAAGTAATGGGAATGGCCGCAGCGCACCCCGGCACCCCGTCAATCGCGCTCTGTCCCTTGTAGGTTGCCACGCGATCCGGCGTCTGGACTTCGGCTATTGCGATCTGTCCGGTATTCTCCATGAAAATCGCAACCTCGGTCACATCATCCTTGGCCTCGACCAAGCCTCTTTCAATCGCGAAAGGGGCAACACCGGCAAGAATATTGCCGCAAGTCTGGCCGTCCGTGACGATGGCCTTGTCGACAAAGACCTGCAAAAACAGATAATCGACATCAACCCCCGCGCGCTCGGACCGTTTTACGATCGCAACCTTGCTGGTCAGCGGATCTGCACCTCCCATACCATCGATCTGCCGCGCATCCGGCGACCCCATGATGCGCAGCAGGATAGCGTCCCGCTCCGCACTGTCTGAGGGCAGATCCGAGGCCAGAAAGAAACCTCCTTTTGAGGTACCGCCCCGCATCCACATGGCCCGAATGGCGCCAGAAGAACGGGAAGAAGAGGCCGTTGGCATGGCTCACCCCTCCTTCACCGGCGGAGTGCCATGGGTGTGAAAACTCTCGATGGTCCGAAGCCCCCATGCCTGCCCCTTTTTGCGATCGCTTTCGGTCCAGATCACCGGCTCCCAGTCCGGATCGAGAATGAGGCGGGCTCCCGAATTGGCGAGTTCAATGCGATTGCCAGCCGGTTCCCAGACATAGAGAAAGAAAGTCCCCTGAACCGCATGCTTGTGCGGGCCGGTTTCGATATGAACGCCATTTTCAAGGAAAATGTCTGCGGCGCGCAGAATGTCTTCGCGCTGGTCGGTTGCATAAGTCAGATGATGGAAGCGGGCGGGAACGCCTGTGAAGTCACATGTGCAGGCAAGATCATAGGTCTTGTTGTTGACCGTGAACCAGCAGCCGCCCATCAGGCCATTATCCAGAACGATCTTTTCAGTCACCCGGCTGCCTAGCGCAGTGGTCATGAATGTTTCCATCGCCTCAACGCTTGGCGCAAGCAGATTGAGATGATCGATCCGCCTTGGGCAGGCGCCGCGAGCATGGAACCGCTGCGCCACATTCTTCAGCGCCGGCTTCTCCTCCCCTTCGGCGACAAAACGCCGGGTCTCATAATAGATTTCAAACATATGCCCGGCGGGCGACCGGAAGCGATAGGAACGGCCATGGCCGAGATCTCCATCGGTCCAGCCAACGCCGCAGCCCATATCCTCGATGATCCTGACGCGACGCTCCAGCGCCTCGGCAGAAGACGCCCGATAGGCGATATGGGCAACGCCCGTGGTTTCACTGCGCGTCAGCTTGAGAGAATGAAATTCATAATCATCCCACGCCCGCAGATAGACGCTGTTGTCATCGCGTCCACTTTCAGTCAATCCATAGACACGGGTGAAAAAGTCGAGGCTTTCGTCGAATTTGTTGGTCAGGATTTCGACATGTCCCAAATGAGCGATATCTGTCATGACAATTCATCCACGGTGCTGGGAAAGACGGTCTGAAAACCTTCGGCATACCGGGCCGGACGGCCACCTGCCATACCGCCGGAATTGCGCCGAAAATGGTTGCCGCGATTTTCGGCAACATTGGTGTAATAGTGCCAGAGATGCTCCTGCCCATGCATGCATTCGATGGCCGCGCGTTTCTTGTCCCACACATCCGTGATGTCGAGAAAGACATCGGGCTTCCATCCCATTTGCTCGGTCTGGTGCGGCTCGAACAGATAGAGCTGAGGCGACCCCAGAACCTTCTCACCGGGATTATGCCCCCAGGCCTGCGCGATCATGCGCGCTTCAAGCACGATCTGTGTCGCATACATGTGATCGGTATTGTAGGGGTCATATTTGGAGTGACTGAACATGAAGTTCGGCGCCACCGCGCGGATAAGATCTACCAGCTTATATTTGGCGTCCCGATCCATCTCGAGCGGATAATCGCCCAGATCGAAGAAACGAATATCATGCACATCCAGTGCCTTGGCCGCAGCTTCAGCTTCATTACGGCGCGCGCCTTTGACCTGCTCCAGCGTAACGCCATCCTGTTTCCAGAGCTTGGCACTTTCCCCGCGCTCTCCAAAAGACAGGCAGGCGACAGTCACCTCATAGCCAAGCTTCTGGTGCAGGGCGATAGCGCCACCACATCGCCAGACAAAATCTGCCGCATGGGCACTGATCACAAGCGCGGTCTTTTTCTTCGAATTCTCTGAAGCACTCGCAGACATGTGCGTTTTTCCTCCGTCTTTCTTTGTTGTCCATTGATTATCCATGCGAGCAAAGAAAGACCAATACAATTGCCGTCAAATGCTATAAGAAATTAAGAACGGGATATTGTAATGGATTGATGGAAACCGCCCATGGCAATTTCAGATTTCAATATCAGACATCTTCGTGCTTTTTGCGAACTGGTCAAAACACACAATGTGTCCAAGGCTGCAGAGCGCATTCACCTGTCACAACCGGCAGTAACGCAGGCAATTCGAAAGATCGAGACCTATCTTGATGCAGATCTCTTCGAGCGCTCCAATGCAGGCTTGTTTGCAAACCAGAATGCCAAATTGTTATACCGGCGAACCCTGTCCGCCTTTTCGCTATTAGAAAAAGGTATAATCCTCGCAGGACGCAAGGCGCAAACCTCTGATGTCCAAAAACAAATTCATCTGGTCACGAGCACCCATCTGCGAACCCTGATGGCCATTCAGCAGGCTCGAAGCTTCGCACTGGCAACGCGTCAACTATCCGTATCCCAATCCTCCTTGCACCGCAGTGCCCGCGATCTGGAACAATTGCTGGGCATCGATCTCTTCTCTGCCACCCATCGCGGCATCGAACTGACTGAACCGGCTGCCATTCTGGCCCGCTTTGCCAAGCTGGCCAATGCGGAGATGCGTCAGGCCGTAGACGAGATCAACGCCCTGAAGGGAAAGGACACCAGCCGCATCATGGTTGGTTCCATGCCCCTGTCACGCACCAGCATTCTGCCCTCGGCCACCCAGTCCCTGCTGGATCAGAATCCCGATGTTCAGGTCTGCAATGTCGACGGGCCCTACACGGAATTGCTGCATGGCCTGCGCCATGGTGATCTGGATTTTCTGGTCGGCGCATTAAGAGACCCGCCACCTGCGGAAGATGTCATCCATGAAGTCCTGTTCAATGACACGCTTGCAGTCGTCAGCGGCAAAAATCATCCGCTGGCAGGACGCACGAGACTTGACCGCTCAGACTTGTTGGCCTTCCCTTGGATATCCGCACCATCAACGACACCGACCGGGATGAAGACCTCCGAAATTCTGGGGCTGGACGCTGACAATCGGGACTCTCCGATCCGTATCATCTCCAGTTCACTCGTCATGATCAGGGGCATGCTGATGCGCGGAAACTATCTGACCCTGATGTCACCCCGCCAATTGCAGGTCGAGCTGCAAACCGGACTGGTGACCATTCTGGATACACATCTGGACATCGAAGAACGTCCAATCGGACTGACCTTTCGCAAAGGCTGGCAGCCAACGCCAACCCAGAAGGCCTATATCGATCTGGTCCGCAAGGCGGCGGGAGAATATTACCCGTCTCAGGCACCCTCCACCAACTCAACTGCCAACTGAACAGCTGAACGAACCACCGTCCGCAACCCGCGGCAAAGGGATTGCCACGGGTCTTGCTCATTCTGACAAAAGGCTTTGCCTTCCGCTATCCCTGAAGTTCCTTGCGAAAGGCATCAAACAGGGCGATCTGTTCAGGCAGAAGCTGGCGCTGCTCGTCGCGGCCGAGATAGACCTTGAACATGCATTCGCCCTTGTGATTGAAAAACTGCACCGATTTGGTTTCGCTCTTGAACAAGGGACGGGTGACAAAGGCGATGCTGGCGCAATTCTCGCCCTTCAGATGGCCTCCAATAGGGCCGCCATGCAGGTTGAAATAGCCCCGAGCGTAAGACCCTTTCGGGATCGTGCCCTTCGCCTCTAGAATGACATCCTCCGTATGCACAAGGAAGGTAACCTTGCCCCAGTCCGCCATGGTCAGCATGACCTTTTCAAACAGCGAACCATCGACCAGAGTGGCCTGATCATCCGGCAGGCAGGCAATGATATCGGCGACTGTCACCGAATGCTCCTTTGCCAGATATTCGAGAACGGCACCGGGGTCATTCTCAAGGCTCTTGACGATGGCGGCTCTCTTTTCCTCGGATAATGCAGTCATTTTCTTTTTCCTTGTCTTTGTCAGGCAGTTCGCTCCCCGGAGCCTGAAAGGCATGGGAGCAATGCGCCGGTTTTACTGCGCGGCAGCGGCTTCCAGACGTTGCTGGACCCACTGAATGAGATATTGTGTCATGGTCACCTGCCAGAAACGCCCGGCAATGGTCAGCCGACCCCAGCCATCGGCCAGCTCCAGCAATCCCGCTCTCTGCCACTGTTTCAGCAAAGGTAGAATGTCTGCGGCCGTATCCAGCCTCAACGCACCGAGCCGTTCGCACAGGGCTTCGACATGCAGCAGCCCCACTTCCATCTGAGCTTTCGTCTCGTTGAGAAAATTGAACCGTTCCGGCGTCTGCATCATGAAGCCAAGCGGCTTATCGCCTCTGGCGACGCTTTCCATATAGCCTTGCAGATCGCCATTGAGCCGGAAGGAGATATTGGCAAGATTGCCGCCAGCTCCGGCACCGAAGGCCAGACAGCTTGCCCCCGATTTGACCAGCAGATTATAGAGATTGCGTTCGCGGGTGGCCCGACGCCAGTGGCTGGTGGAAATGCTCTGCCAGCCGTGACGGGAAAGCACTTCGCTGCCAATCTGATAGAAGCGCCCCATGGCGCTCTGATCCGGCGCAGGCGGCATCTTGCCCTTTTCAATCGACATGGCAAGCGGGCTGCTCGGCAACAGATTGAGGGCGTAAAGATCCACCCCGTCCAGCCCCAGCGCCGCAGCCTTGGCCACATCCTCAGCCCAGCCTTCCTCGGTTTGTGAGGGAAATCCGAAAATCAGATCGATGATGATCGCGCCCTGATCCAGATCGAGAAGATCGGACAGAAAGGCCTGCGCCTCCTCTCCGCTCACCTTGCGCCCCATCCGTCGGCGCAATCTGGTATCGAAGGTCTGTACCCCCAGCGACATCCGGTTGGCTCCGGCGGCAAAACAGGCCTTGGCCTTCTCGAGCGGAAAACTGAATATCCGCCCCTCGATGGTAATCTCGCAATCAGGCGCAAGAGGCAGGCATTCATGCACGGCCTCGATGATGCGGCAGAGATCTTTCGTCTCAAGCGCCGTCGGGGTTCCCCCTCCGAAATAGACGGCATGAATGGGCGCGCCACTGTGGCTGGCGCTGTCCCTGTGGGCCTGCAATTCGCAAATGATGGCATCCGCATAAACCGAACTCTGGTTCGTGCGCCACGGATTTTGATAGAAACCGCAATAGAGGCAATGATTTTCGCAAAAGGGAATATGAAGATAGGCGACGGATTTGCCCTTGCGCGGTATTTCCTTGATCCGCTCCCAGCTGGCGGCCATCGCCTCCCGGGCAATCGGCCTTGCATTCATGAAAGGGTGGATTGTCGCCTTCTTGCTGAAGGCATGCGCCAGTGGCTCGCCCTGTTCGGATGCAAAAAGATCTTCCATGCGCAGGGGCACAGCCGGAGCCTGCCCGAACGGACCATGGCCATGCCCCGGTCTGCCATGCCCCGGCCTACCCTGTCTCTGCTGACCATGCCCCAACTTGTCATGTCCCGACTTGTCATGCCCGAGCGGACCATGACTGCTCCCCTTGCCATGTTCGATGCCTGCGCGATGACCGTGCCCCTGCTCCGCTTCGCGGCTTGCTTGGGGAAACCCTTTTTCAGAAAGCATTTCATTCCGTCTTTCAAGGAAATAGTGGAAGCTGAACCCTATGGTTCCAATAGCCATCAGGGCGCCCGGCAAAGGAACGCCCCGAAACGGCAAAAAGCCGGACGCCCAACAGCGCCCGGCTTTTCTGTCTATCCAATCAACCTCCGAAGCTTTTGCTCAGGGTCAGCTTGAACGTCCGACCGGAGGCCTCTTCGTTGGAGAGATGCTCGCGATAGTCCCGATCAAAGACATTCTCGACGGCAAAGCGGGTTTCAATACCGGCAAAGGTGCCTTCATCCGGCGTCCAGCTGGCGGAAATGCCATGAACACCATATCCTCCGGTACGCGCCCCTGAAGAGGAGACCTTTTCCTGATCGGCAGCAAAGACGCTGTCCCAGGAGAGTTTCAGATCATGCTGGGGCAGAACGAAACCGACCGAGGTGGAAAGGGTATCTGCGGCCACAGTATCCAGAGCCTCGCTCGTGGTCTCATTCTTGCCGCGCGTTGCCGAATAGGCGGCACGGGCAAAGAACAGATCCGAGACATAGTTGGCCTCAAGTTCAACACCATAGATCTTGGCCTTGGAAACATTGTGATAATAGGTCGGCCCGCTGGTATTTTCCTCGATCAGATCACGCACATTATTCTGGAATGCGGTGACCTTGGCTGTCAGACGGTCGGCACCCAAAAGATCATCGAAATTGAGCGCAAAGCCGCCTTCGAAGTTGGTGGATTTCTCCGGATCGAGATCCAGACTTGCCGTCCGCGCCGGAATGGTGACCGAACCACGACGGCTGGCAGCCGAGCTGGAATAAAGCTCGTCAAGCGTTGCCGCCCGTTCCGTATAGGCAACCGAGCCGAACAGCGAGAAATAGTCCGTGACCGAGAACATCGCCGCCAGTTTCGGCGAAACGGCACCCTGATTTTCATCAGTACCATCAACATCCGATCCCGGTTCATTCATGAAATAATCATAGCGAACACCGGGGATCACCGTCAGGCGATCGCCAAATACCATTTCGGACTGGGCAAAGCCGCTGACTTTCTGCTGCGTGCCTTCAGGATGATAGCCGATGGAGCTGCTCGCGCCGCTATAGACCAGAGATGCGGTGCGCTCCTGATAAGAATATTCGCTGCCCACGGTCAGATAATTCTGGAAAAAGTCGCCGCTTGACAGATCCGCCGTATTCTCGACCTTGGCACTATAGGTGCGATAGCCATATTCGGACTCGTTGCCGAACGAGGAGGCATAGATGGAATCGTAATTTTCCTGCTCGACTGTGGTGTCGGAAAATCCGAGATTGACCTTCATGTCGAGCCATTTGTTGCCGCTGAACGGATTGCCATATTCCATCGAGAATGTGGTATCCGAAACCGTGCGATCAAGATTGCCCCAGTCATAACCGGACGCGCCTGTCTGGATATAACGCTGATTGTCACCGTCCGAATAGAATTGCATGCCACTGAGGCGAATATATTGCTCCAGATCGGCCCCGAAGCGATATTTGGCATTGACCAACCCCGAGAGGGCCGCATTGCCGGTGCCGTCAATTTCGTTGCCATCACCATCTTCATAGTCGGATGTTCTGCGCCATGAGCCCGAAGCCAGCACTTCGAATGCCTCGCCGATGCGGGTGGCATAGGTGCCCGAGGTGGTAAGCCCTTCATTGTTGCTGCTGCCGGAAAGCTTTGCCTTTGCCGCCCATGTCTGGCCTTCCTTGAGGAAGTCGGATGCGTCCTTGGTGGTCATGGAAACCACGCCGCCCAGTGCGCCGGACCCATAAAGGGTAGAAGAAGCAGGACCGCGCAACACTTCCACACTCTTGAGCAATTCGGGATCAAGGAAATAGGACCCCATGCGATATTGCTCGTAGAATTTGTTAACCCCGTCAATCTGCATGATGATCTTGGATTCGCCGGTGCTTTCCGCCGACCCGATACCACGGATATTGAAGCTCTGGCCAAGGGCACTGTCGGCTCCGGTGGCCGTCACGCCGGGAACGAACTTGAACAGGTCGCCCAGAGTATCCGGTTGAGCCTCATCGATATCTTCCTGATTCAACACCGTTACCGCCTGCGGTGTATCAATCGCCACCTTGGCCGTACCCGCACTCACAACGATCCGGTCAAGCACGTTGGCCGAATTCACTTCTTCGCTGGCATCTTGCGCCAGACTCTTGCCAACAGGTTGAAACATTGTGGACGCAGCCAACGCCACCAACAGCATTCTGCTCATTTTTCGCCTCGTTTGCTTTTCTGATTAATGGCTGGCTGCTCTGCCGGACGGCATCGAGACTGGCTGGCTGTATCTTCTTCACATCAGGGTTCAAAACCGCTGTTTTTGCCAAGAAGGCTCTTGCGCTAGATATATAAAGTTGAGTATATGAGTCAACAATTAATTTATGAGTTTTATACTCTGTTTTACAAAAACACCCGTTTCGCAATAAAAACGGCGCGTCCTTCCTGACACCCGCAGAAACAAACGGATATACGATGGCCTGCAAAGACACCACCGACCCGATGACCGCGACCGACCTTTACGGTGGAGGCACATTCGCCCCATCCCAATTGCCCCTCGTCGATTCGGAAATCCTGTTTGGCGACAGTCGCGAAATCCAGATTTCCCATCGCGGTGAAATTTATCGCCTGCGCATAACCGCCCAGCAAAAGCTGATCCTCACCAAATAGGCCCCCCCTCATCAAGCCACCCTCATCAAGCCACCAGCAACCTCAACCGTTGGCTCTTCCCTGCACTAGGCCCTCTTTAGCGACTGCGGCAGAATATAGGCTGATGGCACATGTGGCGGCCTGTTGACCCGCAACGGAATATTGAAGACCTCTTCCATCAAATCATCGGTCAGAATGTCCTCTGGCGCCCCATCGGCAACAATGCGCCCCTTCTTGAAAACCAGCAGGCGATGGGCGAACATCGCCGCGATATTGAGGTCATGCAACACCGTGATGCAGCCGCCGCCCGCATCAACATAGCGCCGGGCCTGCTCCATGATATCGACCTGATGACGAATATCGAGATTGGAAATCGGTTCATCGAGAAACAGGAAATTGGCCCCCGCCTCGCAGGTAGGCTCCCAGACCTGCGCCAGAGTGCGGGCAAGCTGCACCCGCTGCTGTTCACCGCCCGATAGTGCCTGATAGGGACTGCCCGCATGATGCGCCATATCCACTCGCGCCAGCGCATCAAACGCCCGGCGCGCAACCGCATCCGCGCCCTTGGCGCTGACTTCTGCCCCCAACCGCACCACTTCCAGCACGGTGAAGGGAAAAGCCAGATGGCTCGATTGAGCCATCACCGCACGGCGCTGCGCCATTTGCTGCAAGTTGAGCGAGGAAAGCGCCACGCCCTCGAAACAGACAGAGCCCCTGCTGGGGCGATAATCACCGGTCAGCATTTTCAGAAAGGTCGATTTTCCCGCACCATTTGGCCCGATGATCACCGTCAGTTCGGAGGCGGAAAGCGAGAGCGAGAGAGAATGCAGAATCGGCTTCTTGCCCAACATCAGAGAGGCATCTTCAACATCAAAGCGCGTAACAATGCGCGATCGGGCGGCAACTGCCTGCTTGGGCATGGTGAGAGAAGTCATAGCGACAAAGCCTTTCTCTTTCGCAACAGCAACCACAGGAAAAACGGCCCGCCAATGGCAGACATGACGATACCGATCGGCATTTCGGCAGGCGCATCAATGGTGCGAGCCAGAATGTCGGTCAGCATCAGAAGGATAGCGCCCAGCAACCCCGAAGCAGGCAACAGGAAACGGTGATCCGGCCCGATGATCAAGCGCAGCGTATGCGGCACGATGATCCCGACAAAACCGATGATCCCCGATACCGAAACCGCAGCCCCGACAGAAAGGGCAATGAAGAGCACAAGCCGTCGCTTGAGCGCCTGAACATCAACTCCCATATGCAAGGCCTGATGATCGCCCAGCAACAGCGCATTCAGCCCCCGCGAATGGACCATCATGGCCAGCATCGAGATGAGCATGAATGGCCCGGACAGCAACAGCTTGGACCATGTGGCTCCACCAAGTCCACCCAGTGTCCAGAAGGTGAGATCGCGCAATTGCTGATCATCAGCCACATAAACCAAAAAGCCCACCCCGGCTCCGGCAATCGCCGCCAGCGCGATACCGGCAAGCAGCATCGTCGCCACCGAGGTCTGCCCGCCCTGTGTACCGATTGAAAACAGAATGAGCGTGGCAGCCAATCCTCCGGCAAAAGCGGAGGCAGGCAGCAGATAACTCCCCAGCAGCACCGCCAGTGGAGCCAGAAGCGTTCCGCCAAGCACGATGGAAAGAACGGCCCCGAAAGCCGCGCCACCCGAAATGCCGATGATCCCCGGATCGGTCAATGGGTTGCGAAACAGCCCCTGCAAACAGGCACCGGCCACGGCAAGAGAAGCGCCGACCATCCCCCCCATCACCATACGCGGCAGCCGGATGCGAAACAGGATGACATTGTCGCCAGCGGAAAGCCCGGCGGGCTCACCACCGAACGCCCCGGCAAGCCAGCGCCCCAATGTGCCAAGCGACACCGAACTGGCGCCGATACTGATGGACGCAACAATGGTTCCGGCCAGCAGCACAGCCAACGCCAACAGGGCAATCCAGCCCATATGCGAGCGATCTCCCAGAAAGGGGCGCTTGCCAAACATCCCTTTATTCAAGGCTGGCTGATACATGGCGAAGCCCTCACTGCTTTTCAGATACAGACTGACTTGCCATATTCTCCAGCAGGGGATCACTTTCATCAAAACTGCCCGGATAGAGCCTCTCGGTCAGTTCTGCCAATGCATAGGGAGTGCGCGGGCCAAAGCCAAGCAGATACATGCCCGGCATCAGTATCAGCGCCTTGTCCTTGGCAGCTTTTGTCTGCGACAGGGCTGGCTGGGAAAAGATCTCATCAGCTCCCGGCGCGACCATCCCGGTTCCGCTCATCATCAGGATGACATCCGGATTGGCACTGACGATCGCCTCATTGCTCATGGGTTTGAAACCGCTCAGCCCCGCAGCGGCATTGACGCCACCGGCCAGCCTGATCACCGCATCGGCCTGCGTCTCTTCTCCACCAACCATCAGGCGACCGCCTTGCATGGAAAGCAGAAACAGGATCGTCTTGCGCTCGCCCTTGATGGCGCCCACTTTCTCCGCAACCCTGTCCATCGCGCTGCCGACGCTTTGGGCAAGCCCGTTTGCGGCCTCTGCGTCACCAAGCGCTTCGCCAACCGTAGTGATCTTGGAGAGGATGCCTTCCTTGCTATCCTCTTCTGCAACAGTGACGATGGGCACCCCGGCCGCCTCGAGCAGCTCGAGCGCATCAGGAGGCCCCGCCCCTTCGATCATCAGGATCAATCCCGGATCGGTCGCCAGCACACCTTCAGCCGACAGCGCGCGCATATAGCCGACATTGGGTTTGTCCTTCAGCGCCTCTGGCGGATAAACCGAAGTGGTATCAACAGCCACCAGATCATCCTGCCGCCCGAGTGCATAGACAATCTCGGTAAGCGCGCCACCGATGGATACAACGCGCCCTGCCTTGTCGGCAGCCTCGCCACCAGCGGCAGCAGCATTCTGCGGGGAGAAGATCACAATCGAAGCACATAAGGCAATGCCGGAAACAAATGAACGAATGAAAGCGGAACCAAACAGGGATGGCCGAGACGAGAAACGCATAATGATTACCCTTGCCAGAAAAGAAGTGACTTGATGGAGAAATATCAATATGAGTAAAATATTCAAGTTTTAATTCTTGATTTTCATATTCAACTTATTGTACGAACAAATACCAAGTCAGCTCAAGCGCATAGAAAATATTGTCTAACCAATTGATTGCGCTACATGAATTCGGAAGGAACGACCGTGTATATCGCCATGAACCATTTTCTCGTAAAAGCTGGGTATGAAGAAATTTTTGAGGGGATCTGGCGCGATCGCGACAGCAAGCTGCATGAGTTCGACGGCTTCATCCGCTTCGAGATGCTCAAGGGCAACGAGGATGAAGACGGCTATGTGCTCTATGCTTCTCAGGCCATCTGGACAGATCAGAGTGCCTTCAAGGGCTGGCTCGATTCACGGGATTTCAAGGATTCCCATGACAGGCCAAAGCCCAGGGTTGAATATAAGGGCCATCCCCGTTTCATCGGCTTTGAAGCCCTTGATGATCTGGCCATCAACAGAGCGGGCTAAGCAGCCATTGGTGAAAGTTGCGGCGCATGCCTTTGCCGGTCTTGCTGCCGCCGATCTCATTCATCAGTAAAACAAAAAGCTCCTCCCTCAATCTGATATCGATTGAGGGAGGAGAAGCATGAATCCATGAGCGCTAGCGCGTCACGATTTCCGGCCCCATCAATGCAGTTGGGATCGCCGTTGAAATCCACGGGATATAGGTGACGAGGATCAGGAAGATCATCAGGATGCCGACCCATGGCAGCGCCGCCCGCACAACCTGCACCAGCGACATGCCGGTAATCCCCGACGTCACAAACAGGTTGAGCCCGATCGGCGGCGTGATCATGCCAATCTCCATATTCACCACCATGATGATACCCAGATGAATGGGATCCACCCCCAATTCGATGGCAATCGGGAAGACAACCGGAGCCACGATCAGCAGCAGCCCGGAAGGTTCCATGAATTGCCCGCCAATCAGCAACAGCACATTGACGGCAATCAGGAAGGTGAACCAGTTGAAACCGGCACCGATCATCAGATCCGTGATCTGCTGCGGTATCCGCTCGGTCGTCAGCACATGGGCAAACAGCAGGGCATTGGCGATGATGAACATCAGCATGATGGTCGTCTTGGCCGAATCCGTCATGACCTTCTGTGTATCACGATGAATGAGCGCCAGCGGAAAGCGGGTCACCGTCAGATAGAGGTTGCGAATGACCAGTTCCGGCAGGCTCTCGCTGGGCCGCCGCCAAAGCACCCCCTGTAATGGCCCCATGTCACGATAGACAAACAGGGCGATGAAAGCCGCGTAAACCGCCGCCACAGCCGCAGCCTCTGTGGGGGTGAAAACACCGCCATAGATGCCGCCAAGAATGATGACGATGAGAAATAGCCCGAAGGAGGAATCCATCGCTGCCGAGGTGAATTCACCCATTCCCTTCCAAGGCTGGCGGGGATAATTTTTGCGCTTGGCGGAAATATAAATGCCAACCATCAGCATCACACCGGCAAGCAGCCCGGGAATGATACCGGCAAGAAACATACGCCCGACCGACACATCCGTTGCAGCCGCATAGACCACCATGACGATGGATGGCGGAATGAGAATCCCCAGCGTTCCGGCATTGGCGATGATGCCGGCAGCATATTCCTTCGGATAGCCAACCTCCTTCATGCCGGCAATCACGATGGTACCAATCGCAACCACCGTTGCCGGAGATGATCCCGAAAGGGCCGCAAACAGCATGCAGGCAAAAACGCCAGCCATGGCAAGCCCGCCGGGAAATGGCCCGACCACCGCAATGGCAAAGCGGATGATCCTTTTTGCCACCCCGCCCGTCGCCATGAAGCTCGACGATAAAATGAAAAAGGGAATGGCGAGCAGCGTGTAATGCTCCGTTGCCTCAAACAGCTTCTGCGCCATCGACGACAGGCTGTCATTCGAGAAGAAATAGATATAGACCACGCTCGACAGGCCGAGTGAAATGGAAATGGGGGCACCAAGAAGCAGAAGGCTCAGCACCATGCCAAACAGAAAAAATGTTTCCATGATACCAGCTCCTAGACGGCGTCTTTGTTGTCGGCGACCAGATCTTCAGCCTCATGGCTGGCGATCATCATCTTGCGCTCGCCCTTGATGATCTCGAAGGCGGCCTGCGCACAGCGCAAAGCAAACAGCGCCAGCCCAATCGGCAGAATGGAGAAGGCAAACCAGCGCGGCACCTCATTGTCATAGATTTCCCAGCCGATCGCCGGGGCGATGCCATTGGCAAACCAGTCCGGAAAGCGCAAATCCTGCATGCCGATATTAAACTTGTACAATTTGCCCAGATAGGTCATGGCACCGTCAAACAGCATCAGCCCATAGACGACGCCGGTAAGCGCTCCCAGAACAGCCAGAATGCGGAAAATCCTGTTGGGTAGCGCCGAGATGATCGCATCAACGCCCAGATGCGCACCAATCTTGACCCCGTAGGACATGCCAAACAGGATCATCCAGGCATACATCAGCACCGTGGCTTCAAGCGCAGCCTGCCAGCCGGTATTGAACACATAGCGCGCAATCACCTGACTGAAGGTCAGAAGCACCATGCCAGCCATCAAAAGCGCAATGACTGTTTCCTCAAACCGGGTGATAATATGAGAAATTCGGTCCATGAAAGCCCCTCGCCCCGCATGCGCAGGGCATAGCCTTGGCGGTGAGCGACATCAGTCGCCCACCAATCTGTTGAATATGCTTGGAAAGTCTAGTTGTTGGATGCCAGTGCAGCGTCAATCAGGTCTTGCCCGATATCTTCCTGGAACTGATCCCAGACCGGTTTCATCACATCGACCCAGGCCTTGCGCTGCTCGGCGCTCAACTCGCGGATCACGCCACCCGCTTCCAGAATCTTGGCGCGGTTCTGATTGTTGATCTCGGTAGACAGGGCGTTGCGCGTCTGGGTCACGTCATCCAGAATGGCCTTGAGCGGCTCGCGGATCTCCGCATCGAGGCCATCCCACCATTCCACGGATGTGACCACCAGATAGTCCAGAACCTGATGGTTGGTCTCGGTGATACCATCCTGAACCTCGAAGAATTTCTTGGTATAGATATTCGACCAGCTATTCTCCTGCCCGTCGACAACCCCGGTCTGCAGCGCACCATAGACTTCGGCGAAGGCGAGCTTCTGCGGATTGGCTTTCAGTGCCTCAATCATCGCCACAGCAACCTCGGATGTCTGCACGCGGAACTTCAGACCCGCCGCATCTTCCGGCTTGACCAAAGGCTTGTTGGCCGAAAAATGCTTGATGCCATTATGCCAGTAACCCAGTCCCTGAAGGCCTTTGCGCTGCATGGAATCGAGCAGTTCCTGCCCTTTCTCCGAGGTCTGGAAGCGATCCACTGCATCAATATCATCAAACAGGAACGGCAGGTCGAACAGGCGGAATTTCTTGGTGAAGCGCTCGAACTTGGCCAGCGATGGCGCCGCCATCTGGACATCGCCGAGCAGCAGCGCTTCAAGCACCTTGTCATCATTGAAGAGCTGCGAATTGGGGAAGACCTCCATGCAGGCCTTGCCATTCATCTCTTCATTGACGCGCTCGGCCAGCAGGCTCGCCGCTTCTCCCTTCGGATGGCCGGTGGCTGCGGTCACGTGACTGAACTTGATCACCACCTCGCCTTCATCGCAATTTGCATAAGCAGGAGCGGCAGCAAAGGTCAGCGTTGCAGCAGCGGCAGCCAGAAGCATTTTCTTCATCTAAAATTTCCTCCCAGAGAATGGTTGACCCGGGTCCTCCCCCGAGTTCGACATGCTCCACTGGAGCAAGGGCCGTGCCAACAAGTAAAGAAAAGATTAAAGAAAAGGATTCATCAAGCAAGATCAGATGGTTATGAAATCATCCCCACATCACCTAGCTCGATCAAAAAAAGATCGGCGGGGCGATTTCCACCCACCGGACCGAGCCCATGGGTGGAAATCCACCCATCCGGCACCATCACTCGATGTCATATTTCTTCATTTTCTCGTAAAGCGTCTTGCGACCAACCCCCAGAGCGTCGGCAGTTTCGGTGCGGCTGCCATTATTGGCAGCCAGTGCCTCGACGATCAGCCGCCTTTCATAGGCCCCGACGCGATCGGCAAGGCTGCGACTTGCATCTCCCTTCGCCTCTTCGTGCCGGTCATTGAGGCCGAGCGACAGGCCAAGAACAAAGCGATCGGCCGCATTGCGCAATTCCCTGACATTGCCCGGCCAGTCATACTGCATGAGGCGATCCATCAATGCGCTGGTCAGCTCGGGAATATCCTTGCGATAGCGGGAGCGGGCCCCACGCGCCAGAAAATTGAACAGATCGGGAATGTCCGCCTTGCGTTCTCGCAAGGGAGGAATCTCCAGCGTGACCACATTCAGCCGATAGTAAAGATCTGACCGGAAGCGCCCCTCCCGCCCCGCCTGTTCCAGATCCGTTTTCGTTGCGGCAATGAAGCGGATGTCGAGCGGAATCTGCTTGTTGGTTCCCAATGGTTCCACCAGCCTTTCCTCGATCACGCGCAAAAGCTTGACCTGAAGATCAAGCGGCATTGTCTCGATTTCATCGAGAAAGACCGTGCCGCCATTGGCATGTTCCAGCTTACCGATGCGCTTGGCTGACGCTCCGGTAAAGGCCCCCTGAATATGGCCGAACAACTCCGACTCGATGATTTCGGCAGGCAGCCCGCCGCAATTGAGCGCCACAAAGGGCTTGTCCGCCCGCCGACCTTCTTCATGCAGAGCCCGCGCCACCATTTCCTTGCCCGCGCCTGTCTCCCCCTTGATCAGGATATCGGCATTGGTATCGGCCAGAGCCAGAATTTCGGCCCGCAGCCGCTGCATGGCGGGAGACTGCCCAACCAGCCGCCCTTCCAGCGCGCTTTCCTCGGCCAGTTCCTGCCGCAAGGCACGATTCTCAAGCACCAGCCGCCTTTTCTCCAGTGCCCTTGATGCGATGCTCACCAATTGCGAAACCGGAAAAGGCTTTTCAATGAAATCATAGGCACCGCGCCGCATCGCCTCGACCGCCAGCGGCACATCGCCATGGCCCGTGATCAGGATCACCGGCAGCGCATCATCCAGTTCCTGCACCTGACGCATCAGCGACATGCCATCATCTGCCCCCAAACGGACATCCGAAATCAGGATGCCTTCGAAATGGCGCGAGATGAATTCGCGTACATCGGAAGCATTATCGAAGGGGATCACCTCATGGCCGGCCAGTTCCAGCCCCTGTGCCAGAGCGAAGCGGACATCTTCCTCATCCTCGGCCAACAATATTCTGGTTTGTGTGGTCATATCGGCTTCACTTCTTCGCTGCTATGGGCTCCGATCTCCATGCCCTGAGCGGCCAGCGGCAGGGAGATTTCAAAAGTCGTCGCCATGCCGTCTCCAGCCGGTTCGGCAAGACGCAAATGACCGCCAAATCCCTTGATCAGATTATAGGCGATGGGCAATCCCAGCCCCAGCCCGACCCCGCGTGCCTTGCTGGTAACGAAGGGTTCAAAGATGCTCTGTTCGATGGCGCGATCAATCCCCGGCCCATTGTCCCGCACCTCAATGACCGCCTCCTGTTCCCCGCTCCAATAGCAAAGCTCGATGGCAAAGCCCTGCATATGGCGCGTTGACTGGCCATCCTTGTCCGCCTGCGCTCTCTGCTCCTCGAATGCGTCCAGCGCATTGGCAATCAGATTCACCAGCACCTGTTCCAGTCGCGTGTGGCCGGCCATGACGCGCACCTCGCCATCCGGTTTGACTAGCCTGAGCGCAACACCGCATTTGCGGGCGCGCGGCGTCATGATCATGACGGATTCCTCCACCACAGCATTGACCGACACGGCGCAGATATCGACCCCCGGCCGCCTCGCAAAAGACTTCAGGCTCTTGGAGAGCTTCGACAATTTCTCAACCTGAGACACAATCCGGGTCAGATTTTCCTGCCCCTTGCTCTCCTGTCCCGATTGAAACAGCAGGCTGGCATTTTCCGAGAAAGAGCGAATGGCCATCAGCGGCTGATTATATTCATGACTGAGCACCGTCGACATCTGGCCGATAGCGGCCAGCTTTGCCGAATGGATCAGTCCTGCCTGTGTTTTCTCAAGCTCACGGGTGCGGATCTGGATGCGGCGTTCAAGCCAAAGGGCGTTCGCCATATCCTTGCGCCGCTGGCGCAGGGCCTGAATTTGCCTGCTGAAGAAGATCCATAACGCCCCCAATACCAGCACGGAAATGGAACAAGAAAACAACAAGGCAAGCAGGGCGGCATAAATGGAACGGGTTAGTGGCTCCATCGCATAGAAGGTCCAGCCGAGCACATAATCCCTTTTCTCTGCCGCAACATATTTGAGCCCCGCCTGCCGAAAGCGATCCGTGAAGGTGGGATGGACAAGCATTGGCCCGAAAATGCTGTGCTCGATGACAAGCCCCTTCTGGCCGCCCGCCTCGCCATGTCGAAACAGCCTCTGCTTCAACCAACCGGCCCGATTGCTCAATATGACGATATCATCCTGCACCGCAATGATCGGCTGAGGTGCCAACGCCCACAATTGTTGCGAAGCGCTCAGATCCACAATGATGGAAACCACGCCCGCCACCTTCGCGTTGATTCTGGCAGCCGATGAAAAAATGAAAAACCGGTTCTGGCCATCATCGAGAAAATGGCGCCCGAGCTGCCCCTGCAATGCCTGCGCAATATCGGGCCTTGCAAGCGCCCCCTCCTTGGCTTCGGGGGCCGTTTGCGGCCTGTTGCCGAGCGTTGAAAGTCGGCCACCATCAAGGAAAGTCAACTGAATCTCAGCCGCATCACTCATGCCCGAAATCCGGACCATTTGGGAAAGCGCCGCTTCCAGATCTTCTTCATCCATGGCGCTGGAGAAAGCCGCCAGAATATCCGGTCTTCTGGCCAGAAGCGGCGCCAGCAGGCGATATTTGTCCAGCGCGCTGGCAAAGCTCTCCGCCTGCAAGGCAAGCCGCGCAGCAGCGATTTTCCGACCCGAATGCAATGCACTCCGATAGGTGAGGATCGTTGCTGCAATGACAACAAAGAGGAGAAACAGGGCAAAAAGGGTCAGAATATACCGGTTTCTGCGTTGCAGCCCGGCCGGACGCTTGAAATCCTGTTGGGGTCTCGGGGGCATGGTCCTCGCAGCAGCTTTGTGAAAATTTCAAACTGCGCCCAGTCTCCCCCATAGACCGGCTGTGAGCAATATAGCCTCTAGTTTGAACGCTTCCAGACTGGATGCAGCATTGGCGACCAGCAAAGAATATTGAGCCTTGTGGCCTCAATCCGTCCATGCCCTCCCCATGCCATTTCTGCCCGACTAGATATAGTCGCTGAACAGCTCTTGCGAAGCATTGGAAATGACGACGTGATTGACCAGAATGCCTGCGTCCCTGATTTCCTCGATGCCTGCCTTGATGGCAGCATTGGCCGCGCCGACATCGCCCGAGAGCAGCAAAAAGCCCTTGCCACCGACGGCCATGGCGATATGAACCCTGAGCAGAGAAACATTGGCCGCCTTGGCCGCAGCATCTCCGGCGCGCACGATGCTAGAGGAGGAAAAGGTCTCGATAATGCCAAGCGCCTTGCCTTTGGCAGCAGGTGTCTCGACGCTTCCGGTAAGGGCCGGAAACAGCTGGGGATCGACATTGGGCAGAAAGATCTGGTCCACCAGAAAGCCTGCCGCCAGCCCCTCCCCTGCCTTGAGCGCCGTTTGAACGGCAGAGACATTCCCACCGATAACGACGATGAACTTCCCCGGGCAGATGGTTCTGGCAACCAGCAGCTTGACATCGGCCGCCTTGAGCATGCCGTCCTCGGCCTTGTATCCTGCCGCAATGCTGGAAAGTTCCAATATTCCGATGGCTAATGGCATTATGATTATCCTTGCACTTCGTCCCAGTCTCTTGATTCAGTCTCTTGGTTCAGTCTCTTGTTTCGGCCTAGCGATGCTGCTCTCTCAACGCTCAGGCAAAGGGCGCGATGACAATTTCACGCTCGCTGACCGCCGTTACCCGACCATTGACCGGAGAATGGATCTCCGCGCCCAACTTGTCGCCCACCGAGGCGATCTTCTGATATTGCGCGACCTCATCCCCGACAGAAACCACAGGTGCTGCTGGCGCGCCAATATGCTGGCTGGTGCGAATGGTCAGATGGTCCGGATGCAGCTGCGCCCCTTGCAGCTCGCCCTTGTTCTGAAAATGATCAAGAGCCAGTCGCGCCATGATCTTTTTGACCGGCGTGCGGCGATAATCGATCATCGGATGCGCCTGATCGTGGATCGGCTCCCCAAAGCTGGCCTTGGCAGCCATCGCCTGCTTTTTGGCCGCGACACTGACCTGGGTCGGATAGAGCCCTTCGGGGCAGGAAATCAGACTACAGAGATTGCATTCCGCGCAAGCCATGGTGTGGGCCTGCGGCGCAAGTGATGTCCCGCACGCCTCTTCAATGGATGAAAACATCAGCGAACGCATGGCCTTGTGCGGCTCGATCGGATGCCCCAGCAGATGGCGGGGGCAAAGCTCGGTGCAAAGGGAGCATTGATCACAGGCCGACTTGCCGATCCGCATCACCTTCTTGTCATCTCCGGCAGTCTCGAACCGCCGGATCAGAGGGTGATCCTTGGCAAAGACAAGCAATCCGCCGGTCGTCTTGGTCACCGGTTCATCAAGGCTCGTCGCCAGCTTGCCCATCATGGGGCCGCCAACGATCACGGAGAATTCCTCCTCCATGTGAGCCAGATCGGCACTCTTGAGATTGGGCCCGGCCAGAGCAATCACGTCCCTGAAGCTGCTTCCAATTGGCACCTCCACCGAAATGGGCTGCCGGACATCGCCCCCAACGGTGATAAATTTGGTCACAAGCGGCAAGCCGAGACCGATATTATAGATGGTCTCCACATTATTGACCACGACCCCTTGGGTGATGGGCAAGGCCCGCGGCGCGACGATGCGGCCGGTGGTCTCGTAAATGAGGGTGATTTCATCGCCAACAGGATAGAAATCGCGCAAGCCCATGATCTCGATGCGATCGGGTGCCGGATTGCTCTCTTCCAGATGCGCCACAAGATCTGCATATTTCGCCTTGAGGCCAATGATGCAGCGTCTGGATCGGGTCATCTCAAGGCAGGTCAGCAGCCCTTTGAAAAAGACCTCGCTGCGGAGCCGCAGCAATTCCTTGTCCTTGTGCAGCAGCGGCTCACACTCGGCTGCATTGACAATGAAAATGTCAGCCTCGCTGCCCAGTTTCACATAGGTGGGAAACCCGGCTCCGCCTGCGCCGACGATACCGAACTCCTTGATCTGTTCCGTTGTAACCATGGGCTTCCTCATCCATTTCCGCTCCACTGCGCACTAAGCGCGCGGGCCTCCCCAACCCGGATCATTCCGCTGTCCTGAAGAAAAAGAATGGATGGTATGGGTCATTCAGAAAACAGGAGAATTCCTCAACGCCACCCAATCCGAATATCAGGATTCAGGCCATTGCATGAAGAGGCTTGTCGCCCGTTTGGAGACAAGAGACTCCCGGCAAGGAAATGAACGGCTCCGGTAAGAGAAGCAGAAAAAGTCTGGCTCCCTTCCGGAAGGCCTGAGCTGAACAACCAGATTATGGAAATATATTTTTGCAATTAAATTATTGATTTTATACAGGTTACGTCAACGCGAAGAATTTGCCATTGAGTAGTAAAATATTGCCCTTGATCAGCGCCTGGTGCCACATTGGGCCAAGCACTGGCAGAAAGTTCCCCCATCACTGCGAGCGAAAAACAAGCCCCTCAGGCCGCCAGCTTCTTGCGTCTCTTGAACTCATACAGCGCGATATCCGCTCTCTTGAACAGCTTGCTGAAGCTCTGGTCGGCATCAGAACCGGTTGCAACACCAAAACTGGCGGAAACGTTGGAACGGGGAAAATGTCGGGCAATATAGGCTTCAAACTGCTGCTGGAGAAGCACGGCATAGTGATCAGAATTTTCGTAACTGGGCAGCAGAATGGCGAATTCATCACCACCAAGGCGAAACAGCCGCTCCTCGGAAAATGTCGCTCTTAGCAGCGCAGCAAAGGCCACAAGCACCCTGTCACCCTGATCATGGCCGAATCTGTCGTTTATTTCCTTGAAATTATCAAGATCAATCAGCATCAGCACCGTATCAGAGCCCAATGGCCGCTTGCTTAGAAACTCTTTCAGGCAGCGTCTGTTGTTGAGCTTGGTCAGATAGTCCGTATTGGCATCCGTGAGCAGCTTTTTCTTGATGTTATATTCATGGGTAATGTCCTCGAACAGATAGATATGCCCGGTGAAAGTGCCAAACACATCGAGCAATTTCTCATCATGCAATTCCAGAACCTGGTTATGAGATTGCATCAGGACTTTGCCATCCTCTTCAGAAAACGCCCATTTTCTCGTTCGAGAGAATTTTCCGCTTTCATCCATAAAGGCATCGGCGCATTGACCGATAAATTCACTGCGATCAAGAATGAAAATATCGACGAATTTCTGGTTTACATTGGTGATCACTTTCTCTGTGTCGGTCACCATCACAGCA
The DNA here is from genome assembly GCF_963676275.1 of uncultured Cohaesibacter sp. Classification (NCBI taxonomy): domain Bacteria; kingdom Pseudomonadati; phylum Pseudomonadota; class Alphaproteobacteria; order Hyphomicrobiales; family Cohaesibacteraceae; genus Cohaesibacter; species uncultured Cohaesibacter sp. The sequence goes on from NZ_OY781091.1 coordinate 3,830,985, forward strand.
AAAGGCAACCCTTCAACCAGAATATCGAGCTCGACCATCAAATTCTGCTGATCCGTCACATCATGGGCAAATCCCACCGTGCCGATCACGCTGCCATCCTCATCAAATATCGGAGATTTGTGGGTCTTGAACTTTCTCAATTCATCGCCGCACTTGACGGTTTCATCGAAAAGGCAGGTCTCTTTTCTGGCGAGAACAATCTCTTCGGATTCAAGGCAGATATATTCCCCTTGCGCATACTCGTCCGGCTCCAGATCCCAGATATAATAATGCCCCCGCCCCTCGATCTGGCTCTTTGATTTATTGACAGTCTTGCTGAAGCTCTCATTGACCTTCAGGTGAGAGCCACGGGCATCCTTGAACCAGATCAGCTCCGGCAGGCCATCGATCAGGCTATCGAGATAGCCTTCTGTAAGGCGCGCATCTTCCCTGTCTCTGAACTGTTTCAGCATGGCGCAAAAGGACGGTCTGATCTTGTCGAGATCAAACGGCTTGGTCCAGACTTGCGCCAGCAGGTGATGTGTTTGCGTCAAAAGCGGAAAGTCGCCTTCTGCAAAACATCCGATCACGGCTGCCTTGCGGTTCTTCAAGTCGGACAATCTTGCAAGCTGCGCAGTCGTAACGACTTCGAAATCGACAATGATCAACGAATAGAGCGCCACGGAAGACCAGTCGATGGATTGGCTACAGCAAAGATGATTGGTGAAATTGGGCTCGGCAGGAAGCTTTTCCAGAACAGCTTCAAGTTCAGACGATTGCGCAACAATCAGAATATTAAGATCACGGTGATACACGCTCGGCTCCCTAATCGTCTGTTTTTCTTATTCATTCAGCTTCATGAAGCACTCTGGGCGCAAAGCGGGCAGCGCTGAAGTACCACTCATCCTCCCCAGACATCGCCGGAGCTTTGCACATCAACGAACAATATCAAGATTACCGTAGAGTAAATATAACAGAAATAAACAGAAAATTTTTATTAGAATAAATTCGAATTCTGAAAAATTAACGATTTGTTATTGTAAATTTTACGAAGGAATCATCTTTATGTATTATTTGTCGAAAACTCCAAAGTTCTTTAATCACCTTAGTATATTACGAAATTCATAGGCAGCGAAGTTTTGGGACGGAATATGAAAACCAGTGCGATAACAACCTGGCCTCATCAGCCAGAGGGAACCGATGCACTTCTCTACAAAGGCCAGAAGCATCAGGAATCATTCTTTTCAAATGATGAGTCCTTCAGGCTTTCCGCGCTCAGAGACCTGAATATCTGCCCCTCTCGCAATGACGAACGCTTCAACAGAATCGTCAGAATTGCCGCCGCCCATTTCCAGATGCCGATCTGCAAGATCTCGATCATCGATCACGAGAAAAACTGGTACAAGGCCTCGATTGGAACAGAAGAAGAAGAATGCGCCAGAGCAACTTCCATTTGCCAATATGCCATTCATTCTGACAAACCGCTCATTGTTGCCGATCTCAGTCAGGACATGAGATTTTCTGGCCTCCCACAAGTCGTTGGCGGCAAGAAATTCCGCTTTTATGCTGGCGCTCCGATCATCCTCGACAATGGCGCGCGGGTTGGTTCCTTATGCCTGATGGACACGGTCCCGCACCGCCATATTTCTCATGATGACATCCAGTTTCTGGAAGATCTCTCCGACATCGTGTCGCGAGAATTGATGCAACAAAGAAATTCTGCGCAAAGAGTTCAGGAAATGATCGATTACGATCCCCTGACCAAACTCTACAGCCGCATGTTCATCCAGACGAAATTGCAGCTCGCGATCATTCAGGCTAGAAAGACAAACAGCCAGATCGCTGCCATTTGCATCGATATTGACGATTTCACCCATATCAACGATTCACGCGGTCATTTCTTCGGCGACAAATTCATTCAGGCGATCGGTGAAAGATTGGCTCACATGGCCACTCCGACCCTTATTCCCGGCCGCCTGTCCGGTGACAAGTTTCTCATGATCGTGACCGAGTTCGCCTCGCAAGAAACGCTCGACGACATCGTTGAGTTCATTTTCAGCGAACTTGCACAGCCACTGGAAATCGACGAAGAACTGTTCCACCCAAGCTGCTGCCTTGGCGTGGCAATCGGTCCGCCCAAGGACGGCAATGCTGTGACCCTGCAGAAATATGCCGACTGGGCTTTGCATGAAGCCAAGGCAAATGGCAAGCAAACCATCCGATTCTTTACAAAGGAGCTCTACACCAAGGCCGTCAACCGGTTGCAGCTTGCAATCGATTTGAAGAGTGCCAATCTGGATCAGGAATTTGAGCTTTACTACCAGCCTTTCATGGATTTGCGCAGCAACAAGATTATTGGCTATGAAGCGCTGTTGCGTTGGCACCATCCCAAAAGAGGCCTCATTGCCCCTTGCGAGTTCATTCCCATCGCGGAAGAAACCCGCATGATTGGCAAAATCGGCGAATGGGTGCTCAGGCAGGCCTGCGAGGATGCCAGCCATTGGGAGAGCGACCAGTTTGTGTCAATCAACCTGTCTCCCTCCCAGTTCAGAAACCAGAATATCGTCACGCTCATCAAAAGTGCGCTGGAGGATAGCGGTCTGGCACCGGAGCGCCTTGAAGTCGAAATCACCGAGAATGCGCTGATTTCCAACTTTGACATGGTCAATTGCAAGCTTCAAGAAATATCCGAACTGGGCGTATCCATTGCGCTGGACGATTTTGGCACCGGCTATTCGAGCTTGAGCTATCTGGCAGCGCTGAATTTTGACAAGCTCAAAATCGACAAGTTCTTCATTGATCGGATCAATGAGGATACCAAAATCAGGAAGATCATCACGATGATTACCCGCCTTGCAAGAAGCATCGATACGATCATCGTCGCAGAAGGTGTCGAACAGCAATGTCAGCATGACCTGATCAAGAGCGTTGGATGTCAGGTTGGGCAGGGATATTACTATGGCAGGCCCGCCCCTGCCCACAAGCGACAGACCAACTGAGCTCTCAAATCTCAGCACCACGCCGCTCTGTTGTCATCCGCTCGCCTGACGAATGACATCGAGGGCGGTTATGCACGATCTGGCCCAGCTGGCGAGGCCCGCCATTCATCACGCGCCAGCCATCACGCGCCATTCATCACGCGTCAGGCATCGCTCGTCTGCTGTTACCAGCTGACCATCCCACCGCCCATCCCCAATGACCGGCACTCGCCCCGCCACTCTCCCAACACCCTTCTTCCAACGCCCCTCTTCCAGCGCCCATCTCCCTTTCGCTCTCCCTCAAAAGTAACGGACCCGCAGGATCCACATCAGCCAGCCCCCCCAACTCCGGCCCCATCCGTATTTCAATCAATAGATGCCGCTCAAGCCGCCCATGAATTGCCCACCTCGGGCGAGATATCAACTTGAGATCATAGCAAATAGTATTACGCGGACAGGAAAGTCCCGACGCCTGCTTGTAGAAAAACGTTTTTCTTGATAATCAGATTTCAGAGGAATTTAGATTTTGGGAGGTACCATGAGCCGCAATATCGTGCTGGTCGACCCGCTGCCGCGGACCCTCGACCTGATTATGGAACCAGCCGTCCGGGCGCGTCTGGAAAAACTTGGCGAAGTTGTAATATCGGAAGAGCGGCAAATGCCGGACGATCAGGTAGAAGCCCTGCTGCCCGACACGGTGCTGATTTTCGGCCAGACCGACATGCCGAAGGAACGCCTTGACCGCGCACCGAAGCTGAAGGCTATCATCAATGTCGAAACCAACTTTCAACCGAATGTCGACTATCAAGCCTGTCTGGAGCGCGGCATCTGGGTCATAACACCCGCCTCCGCCTTTGCATCCCCCGTAGCCGAAGCGTCTCTTGGCATGGCCATTGATCTCGCCCGTGGCATCACCAAGGGTGATCGGGACTTTCGTGCAGGCATAGAAAGCTATGAACTGGCAGGCAATTCAGACTCCTTCCGCTTTGCCGGTGCCCCCGTCGGCCTGATCGGCTTTGGCGATCTGGGCAAGCAATTGCGCGAACTCATCCGCCCCTTCAAGAATGAAGTGAGAGTATTTGACCCCTGGCTTCCAGACGAGATCATCACGCACCTCGACTGTATTCCGAGCACGCTGGACGAGCTGCTCCAACAAAGCCGCGTTGTCTTTGTTTTTGCAACAGTAACCAGCGAAAATCAGGGCTTTCTCGGTGCACGTGAATTTGGCCTGATGCCAAAGGGAGCCGCTTTCCTGCTGATGAGCCGCGCCGCAGTCGTCGATTTCCCCGCCATGCTGGAGGCTGCAAAATCAGGACATATCAAGGTCGCAACCGACGTCTTCCCCGCAGAACCTGTCGCATCTGACGATCCGGTCAGAGAGATTCCCGATCTCTTGCTCTCCGCCCACCGCACCGGCGGCACAAGAGACGCCTTCTATCAGATCGGCTCAATGGCCGTCGCCGATGCCGAACTGATCATGAAAGGCCTCCCCCCTCAGCTTTGCCGCAGGGCCGACCCCGCAACCGCAAGCAAGATGCGCTCAAAGCCGGTCTCTAAAGCCTAGCATTTTGGAAGTTAGAAAATCGTTTTACAAATTTGGAGTTAATGCATCTCGAAACCGTAACGGCCAGCGAGGAGGCTGGTCGCTTATTTCATATGGAGGAAATGGAATATGAAAAACAGAAAAACCCTCATGGCCGCAGCAGCCTTTGCTGTTACCGCCATGTTCGGCGGTTTTCAGGCTCAGGCCGCAGACTATGCGGTAATCCTGAAAACGCTTGCCAATCCCTTCTGGCAAAGCGTCGAGAAAGGCGTGGAAGCCAAGGCCGCAGAACTCGGCGTGGAAGTGGACATTTTCGCCTCCCCATCCGAGGGTGAAACCCAGGCCCAGTTGCAGCTTTTTGAAGACGTCCTGAACCGCGGCTACAAGGGCGTTGGCTTTGCGCCAATCTCACCGGTCAACCTCGTTCAGCCAGCAGCCCGCGCCTATAAGGCAGGCATTGCACTGGTCAATATCGATGAACAGATCGACGTCTCGGCCCTCAAACAGGCCGGCGGCAATATCGAAGCCTTCATCACCACCGACAATGTGGCGGTGGGCAAAAAGGGCGCCGGTTTCATCATCGACAAGCTTGGTGCAGATGGTGGCGAAGTGGCCATCATCGAAGGTCAGGCTGGCGCGGCTTCCGGTGAAGCCCGCAAGGCCGGAGCAACCGCAGCATTTGAAGCAGCCGCGAATGTAACCATCGTGGCAAGCCAGCCTGCCGACTGGGATCGCCTGAAGGCGCTTGATGTTGCCGCCAACATCATTCAGTCCTCGCCCAACCTCAAAGGCATCTATTGCGCCAATGACACCATGGCACTGGGCGCTCAGCAAGCGGTCCAGAATGCAGGCAAGAAAGACACGATTCTTGTGGTTGGCACCGATGGTCAGCCGGAAGCTCTGAAATCGGTTGAAGCCGGACGCCTGTCTGCAACGGTCGCACAGGACCCGGAAAAACTGGGTGCCGATGGCTTCCAGCTGCTCGTTGATGCCGTCAAGAGCGGCAAGCTGATCGCTCCGGATGCCGATGCGAAACAGGTTGCCGTGGACTCCGTCCTGATTACCAAATGACCTGTGGTTGGCGGGGAACCCATGCGGGCTCCCCGTCCCGAATGTCTCGATCTGGAAAGACCACCAACCATGACTGTCGAAGAAAAACGGGATGCAGCGCCGATTGTCCAGATGCGCGGCATCGAAAAATCCTTTGGAGGCATTCGCGCGCTGAAGGGCGTCGATCTGGATATTCATCCGGGGGAAGTTCATGTCATCCTGGGGGAAAATGGCGCGGGCAAAAGCACATTGATGAAAGTGCTTTCGGGCATTCATGCCCCCACCGCAGGTGAAATGATCATCGACGGAGAAAGCCACAGCCATCTGACGCCAACCCAAGCCTCCGCCGCCGGAATTTCCATTATCTATCAGGAGCTCAGTGTCATCAACGAGCTTTCCGCGCTTGAAAATCTGTTTGTCGGGCGCTTGCCTGTGCGGCGACGCTTCATGATACCATCCATCGATTGGGCCCTGATGAAAAGGCAGGCCGATGCCATTCTGGACAAGCTGGGCCTGCATATCGATGTCAGCAGACCGGTCTCCCAGCTCCCCATCGCCCATCGCCAATTGCTTGAGATTGCCAAATCCCTCATGGGCAAGGTGCGCGTTCTGGTCATGGATGAACCAACCTCGTCCCTAACCAAGGTGGAAGTGGACAGGCTGTTTACGCTGGTGCGGCAACTGCGTCAGGAAGGGATGGCCATTCTCTTCATCTCCCACAAGCTCGATGAGGTGCGTCTGATCGGCGACCGCTTCTCGGTCCTGAAAGACGGCAGCTCAAACGGCTCCGGCTTGATTGCCGACCATTCCAATGAAGATCTGATCCGCATGATGGTTGGCCGTGTCGTCAATCAGAAATTCCTGTCCGAAAAACCGGTTGATCGCTCGGGCGAGCCTGTACTCTCGGTCAAGCATGTCACCTCGGCCGACAGAATGCATGTCCGCGATGTCAGCTTTGAAGTGCATAATGGCGAAGTCTTCGGCTTCTCCGGATTGATCGGCTCAGGCCGTACCGAGTTGATGAACTGCCTGTTTGGCGCCGACCGGCGCGCGTCCGGCACCATCGTGCTCAATGGCAAGGACATAACCCCGAAATCGCCACTTCACGCTCTCAAAAGCGGCATGGCCTATATCACCGAAAGCCGCCGCCAGACCGGCTTCCTGCCCAATTTCACGATCCTTGACAACACGGTGCTCTCGGCCCGCATCAAGCAGACCCCATTCTTCGGCAGCTGGGGCATCATCACCCCCAGAGCCGACCGCAAACTGGCAGAAACAGAGGGAAAACGCCTTTCGGTCAAGGCAAGTTCCGTCGACCAGCTTGTCTCCGAACTCTCGGGCGGCAATCAGCAGAAAGTGCTGATCGGCAAATGGATGGCAACCGAACCGGAATTGTTCATTTTCGACGAACCAACGCGCGGCATCGATGTCGGTGCCAAGGCGGAAATGTATGCAATCATTCGCAAGCTGGCCAATGAAGGCAAAGCCGTGATCGTCGTCTCTTCCGAACTTCCCGAAATCCTGTCGGTCTGCGACCGGATCGCCGTCTTTCGCGAGGGCAGCATTGTCGGACAGGTCGATGGATCCTCGGCCAATGAAGAGACCCTTTTACAATACGCAATCGGAGGAATTGCCCAATGAGCCGCATAGAAAAATACTGGGAAAATTACGGAACTCTATGCATCCTGATCGTCATTCTGGTTCTCTTCAGCGCGCTGTCTCCCGAATATTTCCTGCGCGGAGAGAATTTCGTACAGATCATCCTGCAGAGTTCCATAACCATTCTGCAGGCCATCGGCGAATTCTTCCCGATCCTGATCGCCGGGATCGACTTATCGGTTGGCTCCATTCTGGCACTGACAGGCATCGTGACCGGCAAGCTGCTGGTCGCTGGCGTTGACCCTTTCCTCGCCGTGCTCATCGGCGGCATTCTGGTCGGGTTGGTTCTTGGTGCCATCAATGGCACATTGGTCAATTTCACCGGCCTGCATCCCTTCATCATCACGCTGGGCACCAACGCCATCTTCCGTGGCGTGACCCTGATCATATCGGGGGCCAGTCCCGTCTTCGGCTTTCCATATAGCTTCACCGACACGGTGGCGGGGTCGGTCTTCATGGTCCCGGTCCCCATTCTGGTGGCGCTGACAATGGCCCTGATCCTATGGTGGATGACAAGACAGACCAGACTGGGCCGCAACATCTATGCCGTTGGTGGCAACAAGGAAGCCGCCTACTTCTCCGGCATCAATGTCAAGTTTCACACGCTGGTGGTTTTCATGATTTCCGGCGTCTGCTCCGGACTGGCGGGCGTCCTGAGTACGGCACGTCTGGGCGCGGCAGAACCGGCCGCAGGCACCGGCTTTGAAACCTTTGCCATTGCCTCGGCGATCATTGGTGGCACCAGCTTCTTTGGCGGCAAGGGCCGCGTGCCTTCGGTCGTGATCGGAGGCCTCATCATCGGCACCATCAACAACGGCCTGAACCTGTTGCGCGTCCCCACCTTCTACCAGCTTGTTGTCATGGGTGGACTAATTATCGTAGCGGTTTCGCTTGACCGCCTGATCGGCTCCCATCGATAATGACTTGCACTTGTGACTGAGGAGAAATATCGCTCTGCAGAGCAATTGAAAAGATCAAGATGAAAGACAAGAGAGTGACAAAAAAGAAAGCCCCGGCCAACATCTCAAAGGTTCCCACGATCCGCGACGTCGCCGCTCTTGCGGGCGTCGCCCCCGGGACGGTGTCCAATGTCCTTACGGGCAAGAAGGCCGTGGCTGATCCTCTGAAAAAGTCGGTTCTGGAGGCCATTGCCACTCTTGATTACAGGCCGAATCTGCTGGCTTCAAGCCTGCGCTTCGGCAGCACGAAGTCGATTGGCATCGTGGTGCCGGATATCACCAACCCCTTCTTTTCCGGCCTTGTCAGAGAGCTTGAAAATCAGGCGGCAAAGGATGGTTTCCAGATTCTTCTGATGAGCAGCCGGGAGAAATCCGCCGAGGAAACCGAATTGATCCGATCGCTGGTCGCCCGACAGGTCGATGGCCTGATCATTTCGCCAAGCGAGGATGCCGTCTCGGAATCGTCAAACTCGACAATCAGCGGCATCCCGACCGTTCTCATCGACCGCGCCTTCAATGTCGTCGGTTTTGACACGGTCTCTTCGGACAATGAGGCGGCGGCCTTCATGGGGGCCCAGCATCTGATTGATCTGGGCCACCAGAAGATCACCTTTCTGGCAACCGAACCCGGTCTGGCCAATATCGAGGAACGCGCCGCAGGTTATCGCAAGGCCATGATCGAGGCCGGACTGGAAAAATCCATAAGCGTCGTCTTTGGCGGCCTGTCGATTGAAAGCTGCAGGGGGGCCATCGAGCAGGAATTGCGACGGGCCGACAGACCCACGGCAATTTTCGCCTCGGCCTATATCGCAACCCTCGGCGCAGCCAAGGCGATCAGGGCGGTTGATCTGGCTTTCCCCGATGATGTGTCGCTTCTCGGCTTTGATGAATCCGACTGGATGACGGTCCTCAGACCCTATATCAGCACGGTCGAACAACCGCTTTACGAATTGGGTGAATCCTGCTGGACCCTGCTGATGAGGCGAATGAAGCAGAAGGATGCCACTTTGAAAAACCAGCGCGTCAAATGCGCGCTGCGGGCTCGGGAATCCACCTGCCGCCTGACGACAAGGCGGGAATGACACCCTCACGAACAATGCCGCGCCACGCTGCGCGACCTTGATCCATCAATTCATACAGACCATGGCGGCAGGCTTTCCTAGCAACGGTCCCGCACGCCCATGGGAGGAGGAAAAAACATGGAACGGATTAGACTTGGTATGGTCGGCGGCGGCCAGGGATCCTTTATCGGCGGAGTCCACAGGATTGCCGCCCGCATCGACGGATTATTCGAGTTGGTCGCCGGGAGCTTCTCTTCAAATCATGAACGCAATCTGGCATCTGCTGCCGAAATCGGCGTCGCTCCGGATCGGGTTTATGACACGGTCGAGGCCATGCTCTGCGCAGAAAAAATGCGCAAGGACCCGATTGATGCGGTGGTGATCGCCACTCCGAACCATCTCCATTTTCCGGCAGCCAAGGCGGCACTTGAAGCGGGCTTTCACGTCATCAGCGACAAGCCGCTGACCTCGACACTCGAAGATGCGATAACGCTCAAACGCTTGGCAGACGACAGCGGCAAATGCTTCATCCTGACACATAATTACACCGGCTACCCGATGGTCCGGCAAATGCGCGACATGGTGCTGGCCGGAGAAATCGGCGAACTGCGCGTTATTCACGCTGAATATGCACAGGACTGGCTAACCGAACCGGCAGAACATCAGGGAGCCAAGGGCGCAGAGTGGCGCACGGATCCGGCCCGCTCAGGCGCAGGCGGCTCGATCGGAGATATCGGAACCCATGCCTATAATCTTCTGGCCTTCGTGCTCGGGCAATATCCCGAACAGTTGCTCGCAGATCTCACAAGCTTCGTTCCGGGGCGCGCGCTGGATGACAATGCCTCCATTCTGCTGAAATTTCACGGTGGAGCAAAAGGCATCCTCTGGGCCAGTCAGGTTGCCGTCGGCAATGAGAACCATTTCACCCTGCGTATTTATGGCTCCAAAGGTGGCCTTGAATGGGAACAGGAAGCGCCCAACAAGCTCTGGTTCACCCGCTATGGCCAACCCAAGCAATTGCTGACCAGAGGCGGCAACTGCGCCACACAAGGCAATCTGGGCTCCATTCGCATTCCGGCCGGACATCCGGAGGGCTTTCTGGAAGCCTTCGGCAACATCTATCAGGCCGCAGCGCAGGCCATCACCGGATCGGGCGACATCACTGTTCCCTATCCGACCGTTACCGATGGTCTCAAGGGCCTTCAATTCATAGACGCCTGTGTCCGGTCCAGCAGCGCCGGCGCTATCTGGACCAGTCTGGACTGATACCGACGCAAGCAGACTGAACCGCCTTATAGATCTTGCCTGCCCCGGTTCAGCTCAAATGCGTTACCCGACACCATATTCCATGCAGACGCACAAGTGCCCCGCCTGCATGGAGCACTCTTCAGCCCACGCCATTTCCGGCTAAATTTTGACAGGCATGCAGCAACGCTCGCCTAGCCTTCAAAGCTGTAATTGAACATGGCGAGATCACGCGCATGGCGTCTGGCAACGATATCAACGCCTTCAGGGCAATAGGCCGAGCGATAATCGCCCTCGAAAGACTGATTGAGACGCTTTTTCGGAATCTTCAGCAGAATGCCATGCTTCTTGCCGAAACTCGTCAGATCTTCCACCAGTCTTTCCTGCCGCACGACATCATCGATACGGACAGTCCCGTCCTCATCAATGATCCAGTCCGATATCTGCTTGAGATAATACTGGTTTGGCTTGCCGGTGATCATCGGATCCTCAAGCCAGCGCAGATAATCGATGAAACTCATCGTCTGCAGCAGCTCATGCTCGTCCGGCATGCCCGAACGCAGCCCGTCCTTGTCCTTGCGAATATAATTATACCAGCTCAAATGCCATTGCCATGGGTCGCGAATGACGGTGAACTGGATGAAATCCCCGATATCATAGCCAATCGACTTGAGCGCATCACGATATTCAACCCATGTCAGATGCCCTTGCAGGGCAGGATGGCTGACACTGAGAGAATGGCGATAACGCCGCCCCAATGCCGTCCCGACAAATACTCCTCCACATTTCGGAGTATGTATAAACAGTAATTTCTTGCCTCTGTTCGGAAACAACAAGTCGATGTAAGATGTCGGAGCTAGCATTATAGTTTTCTTTATGTTTCTACTTATTTACGTGGCGCGCGGGCTTTAATATAGCCACAAACTAAACATGGCCTATATCATAAATTGACCATAGAAGGACTCAAAAATCCGCAAGTAAAAACACAGAAGCCACCAAACACGACTTTTCTGGGATGGCGAGTTAATCCTCCCCTGAAAAAAGATGAGCCTTAGCCGGATCGAAGCTCAGATCCAGCATTTCACCGACATTCAGAATCAGATCCTCGTCAAAAGACGCAATCACCTTGCCGCCATTGATGAGCGACATGTCGACCACGGTTTCCGTACCAAGTCGCTCGGTCAGCGTCACCTTGCCATGCAACATACCGGCATCCGCATCAGCCAGCTTGAGATATTGTGGCCGGATTCCCAGAATGGCCTTCCCACCCTTTTCAAAATTACGCCCCCGCCTTTTCACCTGCGTCGGCTCGAGCGCGTCATTGCGGACCAGAACGGCATCCGCGCCCATCTCAAGCACATTCACCTCGAGAAAATTCATCGAGGGAGCCCCCAGAAAACCGGCAACAAACCTGTTGGCAGGTTCGTGATAAAGCTCCATCGGTTTGCCGACCTGCATCACCTTGCCGTCCTTCAAGACGACAATCTTGTCCGCAAGGGTCATGGCCTCCACCTGATCATGGGTCACATAGATCATGGTGGCCCCCAATTGTTCATGCAGGCGTCCGATTTCCATGCGCATATCCATGCGCAACGCGGCATCCAGATTAGAAAGCGGTTCATCAAACAGGAAAACCGAAGGCTTGCGGGTGATTGCCCGACCGATGGCAACCCGCTGGCGCTGCCCGCCCGACAGCTGGCTTGGCTTGCGGTCGAGCAGATCCTCCATCTGCAAAATCCTCGCCGCCTCCTGCACCTTGCGCTCCTTCTCCTCCTTCGGAGCCTTGGCGATGGTCAGCCCGAAGGCCATATTCTCGCGCACGGTCATATGCGGAAAAATCGCATAGCTCTGAAACACCATCGCAATACCGCGCTCCTTGGGCGGTATGTCATTGACCACGGCTCCACCGATTTCCAGCCGGCCCGAAGTGATGTCTTCAAGCCCGGCGATCATGCGCAGAAGGGTCGACTTGCCACAGCCGGAAGGCCCGACAAAGACGACAAATTCTCCATCCTCGATGGTGATGTCGACACCCTTGATCACCTCGACCCGCCCAAAGCTCTTGCGGATATCATGAAGCACTATCTCAGCCATGATTGCCCCCTTGCCTGTCATCGCCACCCACATGCAGCAAGCCCTGCTCATCAACACCAACCGGCTCGGGATCCCTCACCTTGCCAACAAAATTATCGCGCCCATTGTCATCAAACCCGAGGATGACCAACCCGTCATCCATCTTGAGAATGCGTGCCGCATAGCGCCGACACGGCAAGGCACCATCAAGGAAACCCGGAGCAATGCGCCATGGCCCGCGCGGATCATCCGCCATCAGATAATGATTGCCGGTAACCGCAGGCACACCCGCTGTTGCCCGCATCTCCTTGGACCAATGCTCTGCCGAGGTGCAGAAAAGGCAATACCAGCGTGCGCCCACAGAGAAGACCTGCGGCACTTCCAACTGGCCGAATCCCCCCACAAAAACCGGCGGCTGAAGCGTCCAGTGATAGAGATCCGGCGAGGTTGCAAAACCGATCGCACCGGCGGCGTTGGCCTCTTTGACACCAGAAGCGCGGGCGGTGAAATACATCAACCAACCATTCCCGGCGGGATCAGCCATGACCCACGGATCGCGCATCGCCCGGTCATGCCAGTGGCCAACCATATGCTCTGTTTCATAATGGCGGGCATTCGGCCCTTCCAGATCAAGGCATGGCCCATCATCAACCCGTTGCCAGTGATGCATATCCGTGCAAGTGGCATGCCCGATGCGCTGAAAAAGGGCATTTTCAGCCTTGCTGGCACCGGTATAGAACAGATGCCAGAGACCGTCCGGCCCTTGTAGAACCGAGCCCGTCCATGTTGTCTTGTCATCAAAGGCTGGGCCTTCAGAAGGCGCAAAACAGGTGCCAAGATGGGTCCAGTTGATGAGATCGGAACTGGTAGCATGCCCTTGCGAGACATTGAAATGGCGCAGGTCCGGATCCCCTAACGCCTTGTCGGCCTTGAGGAAATATCCATGCCAGAGCTTGCCGTCATGGGCATACCAGCTGTCCCAGATCCATTGCTTTTCTAATTCTATGACCATGTCTTTTAACCCTTGACCCCGGTGGAAGCGATGGAGGCGATAAAGGCGCGCTGCATGAGCAGATAGAAGAGCAGCACAGGAATGGAGATCAGCGTGAGATAGGCCATCAATTCGCCCCAGGCGACATCCAGCTGGAAGAAATAGCCAAGCCCGACCATGATCGGCCTGTGCGCCTCATCCTGCACCACGATCAGCGGCCAGAGATATTGCTCGTTATACATTTTGAGCGCCTTGAGAATGGCCGCCGTTGCCAGTACCGGCCCGGACAGCGGCATCACCACCAGCCGATAGACAGCCAGCCAGCTCGCTCCTTCCGCCCGCGCCGCCTCGATCAACTCGCGCGGCAGATCCTTGAAATATTGCACAAACAGGAAAACCGTAAGCGCGTCGACAATCCATGGAATGATCTGCACCTGATAGGTGTTGAGCCACCCCCATTCCAGCCCCTCCGCCCCCAGCCATGGCAGGCGCGAGACCAACAGTAGCAGCGGCACCGCGATGGTCTCGAAGGGAATGATCAGCGTTGCCAGAATGACCGAGAGCAACAGATTGCGCCCGCTCCATTCCAGATAGACGAAGGAGAAGGCGGCAACAGAGCAGATGACCAGCGACAACAGCACCGTGGTGACGGTGACAAATACCGAATTGAGCATGAAACGCCCGATCGGTGCCCGGTCAAAAGCCGCGAAATAATTGTCCAAACTCACGTCGCCTACAGGCAGGAAGGCACGAAAGGAGCTGGTATCGGCCAGCAATTGCGCATCCGGCTTGAGAGAAGACACCATCATGAAAATGAGCGGGAAGAGAAAGATCGCCGCCACAAGCCCCAGCACCAGATAGCGAGAGACCAGCAGCAGCCCTTCATTTCTTGCAGAAACCTCAGCCATCAGCTTTTCTCCCTTGTCACATAGCGCTGGATGAGCGAGATCAGCAGCACGATGAAAAAGAGGATGACCGAAATGGTCGAGCCACCGGAAATATCCTGCTTGCCATAGCCCCGTTCCACCGCCTGAAAGACCAGCGTCTGGGTGGAATCCAGCGGACCACCATTGGTCATCACATCAATCTGGGAGAACAGCGCGAAGGCCTGCATGGTGATCACGATCAACACCAGCACCGCCGTATTGCGCAAGCCCGGCCATGTCACATAGCGGAAGGTCTGCCAGCTTGAGGAACCTTCAATGGCCGCCACTTCATAAAGGGTGGCCGGAATGGTCTGCAGCCCCGAAAGCCAGATCACCATGTGAAAGCCCATCGCCTGCCACGCTGACATGACGATAATCGAGCCAAGCGCCGTATCCGGATTGCCCAGCCAGTCAACCGGCTCGAACGCGCCGAATGTGAGGGCCGCCAATATATTGTTCAGCAACCCGTCATCACCATCATAAATGAAGCGCCACAACAGCGAGATCACAACGATGGAAATCACCACCGGCGTGAAATAGATCGCCCGAAAGGCATTGATGCCGCGCAGTTTCTGATTGATCAGCAGGGCAAGCCCAAGCGCCCCTCCCCCTTGCAGCGGTACAATGATCAACACGAACAGCATGGTGTTGCTGAGCGCCTTCATGAAAACGACGTCTTTTGCCACCACCACATAGGCAGTCTCGCCGCTTTGCCAGCGGAACCATTCCCGCATGCCCTGATATTGCGGAAAATCGGGATTGCGGGTAATCGTCCGCACCCGCGGATAGGCAATTGCCCCGTCCTCTTCGCGCTCAACTTGCCCCGCCGCATCACGCAATGGTTCCAGCGTGATCACCGAAACCCCGAGCAGCGTTTCATAGTTCGACAGGCCGACAAATTCGGTCGGATTGGGCGAGATCAGCCGCTGGTTGGTAAGCGAGAACCAGAAAGCGAAGAAGAAAGGCAGGATAATGAAGAAAAACAGCAAGATGAAGCCAGGAAGGGCGAAGGCCCATCCCGCCCCGTTCGAGCGCGTAAGCTTCGAGGCCATCATAATCTCCGGTTCAACTGGGTAACAATGGGCGCCTGCCTTGCGAAACTGCGATGGCAGCCATCAGAGAGGCGCAGCTTTGTGAGAGGCGCGCCTCAAATGCTTCAGCACACAAACAATGCATGCCGGACCTGCCATTTGGCAGGCCCGAACCATGCGCAATCGATCAATGCCCGTAGCCGTTATTCTTCTTGATGTCGGCATTGATTTCATCTGCGGCTGCATCAAGCGTATCTGCCACATCGGCCCCGTTGGCCAGATCGGCCATGGCCTTGGTGAAGACCTTGGACTGAACCACATAACCCGGCGTTACCGGACGCACCTTGGCTTGCGCGTTAGAGAGATCATAAAAGACCGCCAGAGGCCCGCCATCCTTGTAATTTGTCGTCATCTGGGCAGCGGTTGCCGTGGATGGAATAAGCCCGATGCCATCCGAGAAGGTCGCCAGATATTTATCCTGCAGGGCAAACTCGATGAAAGCCGATGCCCCGTCCGGATGTTTGGATGTCTTGGCGACACCAAACTGCCAGGAACCGGCACCAATGGTCGGGCCATTGCCGAAATCAGGAGCAGGCAGGAAGACCACATCATCCACTTCGGCCATCGTGGCCACAGCGCGCCAGTTGCCGTTCCACTGGAAGGCAAAGCTGCCATCAATGAAACCGGTCTGCTGGTCTGCCGGGCTTTCAGAGGTTCCCGGCGCATAGCCTTCGGTAAACAGGCTCTGCCACCATTCACCGAATGCCAGACCGGCATCACCATTGAGCGCCCCTTCCGCTGTCTTATAGCTGGAGCGATCGACGATATCGCCACCAAAGCTCTGCAGGAATGGCGAATAGGCATAAGGATACCATTCGCCCTGATCATTCATGCCAAGATCCAGCGCATATTTATATTTGCCCGATTCCTTGGCTTTTTTCAAAGCCGCCATAAACTCGTCTTTCGTCCATGGCTTCTCCAGCGTCGGGATGCTGAGGCCCAGTTCCTCAAGGGTTGATGTGCGGGCATAGAGCGCAACTGCGGCATCCCACAGGCCAATGGAATAGAGCTTGCCATCCCAGATCCCCTTGGTACCGGGCAGGAAGCTGGCTATTCTGGCCTCATCAATCTGCAAGGGTTGCATATAGCCGGACCATGCCCAGTTCGGCATGATCGGACCATCGACATCAATGATGTCCGGCAGATTGCCAGCCAGCGCAGCAGCAACAACGGAATCATTATAGCTGGTCTGCGGGAAGCTCTCGATTGTCACTTTCCAGTCGCTCTGGCTGGCGTTGAAATCATCGACAATCTGGTTGATGATCTTGCTTTCAACCTCGTTCCCCGCACCGTGATACCACATGGTCAGATCGGTTTGCGCCAAAGCGGCCCCCGACATGAAGGTCGAAGCGCATAAAGACGCCAATAACAGCTTCGTGAGTTTCATTGGTTATTCCTCCCTATAGAATTCAAAACACTGACAGAATTGAGTGCCGTAACAGACGAGCGCCAGCATACCGGGCTTGCGACCAGTCCCGGATCTTTCGGCTTTTCCTCCCCGTCCGATATCAGCGCCAGCAAATGTCTTGCCGCGATCTGCCCCATGCTGAAATAGGGCAACTCAACCGTGGTAAGTGGTGGAAACAGCGTTTCGGCAATCACGCGATAATTGTCATATCCGGCCACGGAAATTTCTTCCGGCACCTGCAGCCCGCGCGAGCGCAAAAGGCCATAGAGCCGAAGCGCCATTTCATCATTGCCGCAACAAATGACCGTTGGCGGCTCAGCCAGTGCCAACAGCCGGTCAAGAGCCCGCATCAGGATCTGGCTTTCCCTTTCCTGCCCTTCCTCATAGCCCATGCTGACCAGTTCGTCGGCATAGGGAATATCGGCCTCGGCCAGCGCCTCGCGATAGCCGCGATAGCGCAGGCCTGTTGCAACAAGCGTGCGATCCAGCGTCAGAAAACCGATGCGCCGGTGACCACTCTGGATCAGCTTTTTTACCAGATCCTTCTGCCCCTGCCTGTCATCGGGCAGGATTGCCGGATGCCCTTGGGGATCAAAACAATTGGCCAGCACGATCGGGAAATCATCAGGCACCTTCGGCAGGGAGACTTCCTTGTGGTGGTCGGCGACATAGATGATCCCCTCCACCCGATGCTGCAGAAAGGTGCGGATCAGATGCGGCACCTGCTCGCTGACGCCGCCGGTATCGGCAATCATCAACGTCTTGCCGCTCGCTCCCATGATCTGCTGAATGCCCTGCACGATAAAAAGATCTGGCAAGCCCTCCGGCTCCGTCGGCTCGATACCATGGGAGATAGCACCGGTGATCAGACCGACAAGACCGGACCGGTTGGAGCGCATCATCCGCGCCGCATTGGAGGGCACATAACCCAGCTCGGCCATCGCCGCATCCACGGCATCACGGGTCTGTTTCTTGACCGGAGCATCCCCGTTCAAAACCCTTGAAACGGTCTTTGGGGAAACTCCCGCCAGCTTTGCCACATCATAAATTGTCGCCATGATCGCCCCGTTCTTCTTGCTTTCAGCCAGACATTACAAAAATGACACCGATGTCTGACATCGATGTCATAAAATTTTTCAAGCCGACTGTCAAGACAACCTATCGCAACCTTTCGTATCGAACGGCAGCGCTAGAATGCGACGGAAATGAGCTAACAGGCTGAAAGAATGGCCAGAAGGAAAACCGAAGAAGGCAAGAGGCTAAAGCCTGTGACATTTTGAATTGACAGACAGACGGTCGCTTGCCAGCCAACGCGCCCCAAAATGCACTCTTCTACAAATGAAAAACAAAAGACGAAAGAAGACTGCAAGACCACAGGTCTGGCATGACCCCGGCCAATGCATGCAAATGCAGCTTGCCGACAGGGCCTTTCAGCTCCATCCAAGACAATATCAGGCAATAGCGCGCGCCTTGCCAGCTCTTTTCAAGCCGCCAGCCCCTCGTCCAGTCACTCGTCCTGTCACTAGTCCAGTCACGGGGCCAGCCTTCAGGCTAATTCTCGGTGTCGAAATAGAGCAGATTTTCCGCATCGAATCCCAGCTTCAACGCCTGCCCCGCAACAATGGCATGCTGGCCGAACAGACGCACTGTCACCTGATGATCCCCCACCATGGCAATGACATTGGTATCCCCGCCAAGATGCTCCACATGCTGCACCCGAGCCGAAAATGGGCCATCATCGGCCAGATAGAGATATTCAGGCCGCAACCCCATGATCCGATTATCTGAAGGATCGAGCAGCGAGGCGGGCAGGAAATTCATCGCCGGAGAACCGAGAAAACCGGCAACGAACCTGTTGGCTGGCTTGTTGTAAAGCTCCATCGGACTGCCGACCTGCTCCACCCGACCATCGCGCAAAACGACGATCTTGTCGGCCAGCGTCATCGCCTCGGTCTGGTCATGGGTCACATAGATCATCGTCGCATTCAACTGCTTGTGCAGATTGGCGATCTCCAGCCTTGTGCTGACGCGCAAGGCCGCATCGAGGTTGGACAGAGGCTCATCAAGCAGGAACAGCTTGGGCTGGCGCACGATGGCCCGCCCGATGGCAACGCGCTGGCGCTGCCCGCCGGAAAGCTCGGACGGATAGCGCTTGAGATAATCATCAAGCTGCAACATGCGGCTGGCTTCCTGCACCCGCTCGGCAATCTCCGCCTTGGAAACCCCTTCCTGCTTCAGGGCCAGCGACATGTTGTTGGCCACATTGAGATGGGGATAGAGCGCATAGGATTGAAAAACCATGGCGATGCCGCGCTTGGAGGGCGGCACCATATTGACCAGTTGCCCGTCAATATGGACCTCGCCACTTGTCGCATCTTCCAGTCCGGCAATAACGCGCAACAGGGTCGACTTGCCACAGCCAGACGGGCCGACAAAGACAACAAACTCGCCCTGCTCCACCTCGATATTGATATCCTTGAGCACCTCGGTATCACCAAAGGCCTTGTATATATTTTTCAGCGTTAATGCGCTCATTGCGTATTTTCCTCAAGAATAACAGTCTTCCCGGTCCGGATGCTTTCATCAGCAGCAAGGCAAATGGCCAGCGACTGCACCGCATCGCCCATATGGCGCGTCAGATCGACATCATCACGAATGGCTCTCAGGATATAATCCTGCTCGGCAGCGCACAGCTCATTATGCCCCGGCTCACCCGTCAGATCGACATGGCGATCCCCCTCGGGCCGATGCACCAGAATGCCGCCGACCTTGGTGTGTCCATCCACGTCGGCACTGGCCCCCTTGTTGCCATCGACAATGGAAACCGCCCCGTTTGGCGAGACGATATCCTTGACGAAAAAGGCTGTCTCGGACATCATCGGCCCCCATCCGGCCTCATACCAGCCGACAGAGCCATCGGCGAAAGTGACCTGAAGCTGGCCATAATTATACATGTCCGGTCCTATTTCATCGGAAAGCCGCAGGCCGATACCATTGACCCGCACCGGTTTGGCGTCTGTGATCTGGCACATCACGTCGACATAATGCACGCCACAATCAACGATCGGGCTGGTGGTCTGCATCAGCGCCTTGTGGGTTTCCCATTCATGGCCGCTCGATTGCTGATTGAGATTGAGCCGGAAAACATAAGGCCCGCCAAGCGCCCGCGCTTCGGCAACGAAGCGGACCCATGACGGATGATGGCGCAGGATATAGCCAACCACCAGCTTGCGGCCAGTTCGTCTGGCGGTCTCCACCACCCGTCTCGCCCCCTCGACCGTCATGGCCAGCGGCTTTTCGACAAAAACATGAGCCCCCGCTTCCATCGCGGCGCAGGCAAAGTCGACATGGGTGTCGGTATAGGTGGCGATGACGACAAGATCGGGCTTTGCGGCCTCAAGCCCCTTGTAGAAATCATCATACAGCGGATAGGCCTCAAGCGGGCCTTCGGGAACCGTCGCTGTGCGATTGACCAGCGCCACAATCTCCGAGTCTGGATGGAAATGATGACCAAGCGCATGGGCATGGCCCATATTGCCCAGCCCTGCGATGAGTGTCCGGATCATTTGACTGCCCCCGACGTGATACCGCGGATCAATTGCCGCGAGAAAATGACATAAAGAATGAGCACCGGCAGAATGGCCATCGACAGGGCAGAGAGCACCGCATTCCAGTCGGTAACAAACTGGCCGATAAAGACCTGACTGCCAAGCGTCAGCGTCTTGGTTTCCTCTGCCGGAGCGAGGATCAGCGGGAACCACAGATCGTTCCAGATCGGGATCATGTTGAACACCGCAACTGTCGCCATGGCAGGGCGCACCAGCGGCACGACGATGCGGGCGAAAATGGTATATTCGCTAAGCCCGTCCACCCGGCCCGCATCCTTCAGGTCATCGGACACCTGCCGCATGAATTCGCTGAGAATGAACACCGCCAGTGGCAGGCCTTGCGCCGTATAGACAAGGATCAGTGACCATAGCGAATTGACCAGCCCGGTAGCGACCATCATTTCCAGAATGGCCACCGTGCCGATGCGGATCGGGATCATGATGCCGAGCGCCAGATAGAGCCCCATGATCAGATTGCCCCTGAAGCGATATTCACTGAGCGCAAAGGCAGCCATCGAACCGAACAGCAGAATGAAGAATAGCGAGGCGACGGTGACAATCATCGAATTCTGGAAATAGAGGAAGAAATCCCCCTGCTTCATCACCGTTTCATAGCCGATCAGTGAGAAGCTGTCGCCGTTGGGCAAAGACAAGGGCTCGCGAAAGATCGCCCGACGGGTCTTGAAGCTGTTGATCAGGATAACGAACACCGGGAACAGCGCGATTAACGTGTAGATGATCAGCGCACCATGCATCGCCACCGCGCTCACCGGATTGGAACGTGCCTTATTCATGAAACCGCCTCCCCGCTAGAGCTGATAGCGCCGCAGGCGCGTCTGAATGCCGAACAGATAGATGCAGACACCGATCAGAATGATCGCAAACATGGTCCCGGCAACCGCCGAGCCCATATAGGGATCCCCCAGTTGCAACTGGAAGCCGAAGAAGGTGCGATAAAGGAAGGTGCCCAGAATATCGGTCGAGAAATCAGGCCCGGCCAGCGCACCCTGAGCCGCATAGATCAGGTCGAAGGCATTGAAATTGCCCACGAATGTGAGAATCGAAATGATGCCGATCGATGGTAGGATCAGCGGCAGCTTGATCTTCCAGAAGGCATTGATGCCGGTAATGCCATCAATCTCGCCCGCCTCCAGAATTTCTTCCGGAATGGAGAGCAGCGCCGCATAGATCAGCATCATCGGAATGCCGACAAATTGCCAGACCGAGATCAGCGACAGCGTCACCAGCGCATAGGCCTCCTTGCCCAGCCACGGTGCAAACAGCGATTTGAGCCCGACCGCATCCAGCATCGAAGGCGCAATGCCCCAGATCGGCGACAGGATCAGCTTCCATGCAAAGCCGACGATCACGAAGCTGAGGATGGTCGGAATGAAGATGGCCGAACGATAGAGCGCAGCAAAGCGCAAGCGCGGATGACTGAGCATCGCCGCCAGCGCAATCCCGATCGGATTCTGCACCAGCATATGGATGAAGAAGAATTTGAAATTGTTACCCAGCGCATTCCAGAACTGTTCCGACCAGCGCGGATCACCGAACAGCCGGTTGAAATTGTCCAGCCCGACAAAACTGCGCACCTGATCAATATCGGTGTAAAGCGCCAGACGCATGGTATTGAACAGCGGAAAGATCATGACCGCCGTATAGACTATGACTGCCGGTGCCAGAAAAACAACGATATGCCATCTCAAGCGGGAAGCTTGCATTGCATTCTCCAGTAGCAAAACCCGGTTTCCATGCCCCTTGAGGCTCGGCCAGTGGCGCATGGGCTCTGAAGGTGATCGAAAGGGAAAGCCGCCACAGAGACAGCGCAGATTCCTCGCCTCGACAACACGGATCAGACGGGAGCCCCGTCTGATCCTGATTGGTGGTCGGAATGGAGATTATTGCGGTTTATACCAGCTATCCAGACCGTCCTGCAGCTTCTTGCCCAGCTCCTCTGGGGTTGCAGTCCCCTTGATGGCGGCAACCGAAGCACCCCAGGTTTCATTTTCAAGGTTCGGCGTGCCACGAGACAGGATCTGATAGGTCGAGCGAATCGTGGTTTCACACGCACCGCGCCAACTCACAAATTCCTCAGCCAGCGGATCGCTGATCTTGACCGGAGCACTGGACAGCGGGAAGAAGCCCGGCAGGGCATTGCCGAAGATTTCAGCAAATTCCGGAGAGGCAACCCAAGCAAGGAAGGTCTTGGCAGCCTCGGGATTTGACGTCTTGGCATTCATGCCGATGCCGATATCGACATGGTCTGAAATATAGCAGCTGTCACCCTTGGCCTTGACCGGCGGCTTGAAGGCTCCCATCTTGAAATCGGCCTGTTCGTTGAACATGGCAATTTCCCATGAACCGGCAGGATAGATCGCCGCGCGGCCCAGCGTGAACAGATTCTGGCTGTCCGGATAAGTCTGGGCTTCATAGCCATCGCCCAGATAAGGCGCCCATTTATGCAGAACGGCATAGGGCTCGGTCCATTGTGGATCGGTCAGCTTCTGCGTACCCTTGATCAGGGCAAGGCGTCCCTCTTCACCCTTCCAGTAGGTCGGGCCGATATTCTGATAGCCCATGGTGGCAGCTTCCCACTGGTCATTGGTGCCCATAGCCATCGGAATATAGGTGCCATCTTCCTTGATCTTGTCCAGAACGGCGAAGAATTCCTCTTCGGTTTCAGGCACAGCAAGGCCAAGCTCGTCAAAAGCATCCTTGTTATAGATGAAGCCATGAATGACCGATGCCATCGGCACACAGAAGGTGTGAGCGGCATCGTCGGTCTGCCATGCAGCCTTGGCAACATCAGAGAAGTTGCTCATGGCTTCCATACTGGTCAGATCTTCCAGATAACCGGCCTTGTAGAGCGCAAGGGAAGCATCAAACGGACGGCAGCTGATCAGATCGCCTGCCGTGCCGGCCCCCAGCTTGGAGTTGATGGCCGAGTTATATTCGGTCGGAGCCATCGGGGTGAATTTCAGCTTGATGCCAGGATTGCTGGCTTCAAAGGCAGGAATGATCTTCTCCTGCCAGAGTTTCAGATCATCGTTGCGCCAGCTTTCGATGGTCAGGGTAACATCTTCCGCATAGGCGGCGCTGCTGAGCAATGTCGCAGCCAAAAGAGCAATAGGAGTAATTTTCATCTGTCCGTTGAACCTCACTGTTTAGGGTTGCCCGATCCTCGGTTGGTTCCGAATTGTTATCCTTGAAACTGATTTATATGCACGAGCCGCCCCAGAGCGCCTCGCAAGTTGCCTTTTTCCTTATCAAGCAGAGATTGCGCCTCCTCGACACAAAGATTGCCAGCCGCAATCAGACTGGCAAGTTTCACGTTGTCGCAGGCAAGTGACAACGCCTTTTTCGCTTGTTTCTCGGGCACATCGGCAATGACTTGCACGATCTGGCTCGCCCGGTTCCTAAGCTTGATATTGTCCGCCTTGAGATTGACCATCATCCCGTCATGCACATGACCAAGCTGGATCGCCATCAGGGTCGACATGGTATTCATGGCAATCTTCTGTGCGGTCGCCGCCCCCATGCGCGTCGACCCGGAAACAACCTCCGGCGCGGTAGGCAGAAAAATGGAACAATCCCCCAACGCCAGCAGCGGCGTATCCGGATTATGCGCAATGGCAATCACGCGCGCCCCTTTCAGCCGGGCGATGCGGGCTGCCTCCAATGTGTAGGGTGTATTGCCACTGGCAGAGACGGCAATCAGCGTGTCCCGTTCAGACACATCCGCAAGAGAGGCGAGAAGAGAACCCGTCTCGTCCTCGGTATCTCCGGGCATTTGGCAATCCTTGGGAATACCGCCTGCCATCAACATGCGCACGGAGCCGGAATCAATCCCGAAGGTGCCCCCCAGTTCCAGCGCATCGGCCAGCATCATCAAGGCAGAAGAGCCCGCAGCCGCATAGATCAGCGAGCCGCCCTTGCCCAGCGATGCCGCCATATAGTCGGCGCCGACGCACAATTCAGGCAACACACCAGCCACCACACGCGCCGCCTCGATCTGACTTTCAACGAGCAACGCCGCAACCTCCAGCGGCGCACGCGCATCAAGACCAACAGCATTGGCATGCAGCTTTTCAGTCACCCCGACCACGACCGTCCCCCTGTTTTTCACATCTCAATATAATACCTATTAAGTACCAAATGTCTATCGCAAAATATGGCTCAATTTCGAGCATTGTGGGCAAAAATTTTATGCAAATGCCAATTTGGTATTGTTTTGGTCTTTCTTTCTCACCAACATTGGAGTATGAAAATAAGGATTGTAAAGCGACACAGAATCTTGCCATGAAAAGGATGATTTTCTGTTTCAGGTGATGGTCCGAAACATGATCTGACAAGGCACCAACACGATATGGGGACCCCCCAAATGACCGTAGAAGATTTCCTTCGACCCGGAGACTGGTTGAGCAAGAAGACGGGACCGCTTTATGCGGTATTGAGCCGTCGTATTGAAAAGGGAATCGAAAACGGGCTTCTCCTGCCGGGTCATTCGCTTCCCGCCGAGCGGGAATTAGCCGAACTGGCAGAACTATCCCGGGTCACCGTGCGCAAGGCCATTCAGGAACTTGTCAAGAAGGGCGTCATCGAACAGCGTCAGGGCTCAGGCTCCTTCGTGCGCGAGCCGACGGGCAAGGTGGAACAGTCGCTTTCACATCTGACATCCTTCACCGAGGACATGATGGCCCGTGGCCTGAAGACCTCGTCCAACTGGCTTGAGCGCGAAATCCGCCGCCCTTCACCGGAGGAAATCCTCACTCTTGGCCTTTCGGCAAGCGGTTCGGTTTCCTGCCTTCACCGCCTGCGTGAAGCCAATGGCCAACCGATGGCGCTGGAACGCGCCGTGCTGCCGGTGGACATCCTGCCCAATCCCGAAGATGTCAAAAGCTCTCTTTACGAAATTCTGGAAAAGAACAACAACCGCCCGGTTCGAGCGGTTCAGAAGATTTCCGCAGTCAATCTTCAAGCCCCACAGGCCGAACTGCTGGGCGTCGAGCCGGGCATAGCAGGGCTCAGCATCCAGCGCATTTCCTATGTAAAGAGCGGGCGGGCCATCGAATTTACCAGATCCCTCTATCGCGGCGACACCTATGATTTTGTCGCGGAAATGAGTTTTTCAAGATAGGCCTGCCATTGTCCCGCAAGGATGGGCAGGCACATAAAAGAAAGCTGTTTGCCATGACAAAAATGCGGCAAGAAACAGAAGAGATTCCGGCAGCGGCGGAACGCCTGCTGAAAAGCGCGCCGGAAACCATCGCTCCCATAGCCCGAGCCTTCCGGACATTTGACCCTCATGTGGTCGTGACCATCGCCCGCGGCTCATCCGACCATGCTGCCTATTTCCTCAAATATGCCATAGAGCTGATGCTCGGCCTGCCCGTCGCCTCGCTGGGGCCATCAATTGCGTCCATCTATGGGGTTCGCATGAAAATGGGTGGCACGGCAAGCATTGCCATTTCCCAGTCAGGCGCCAGCGCCGACATTGTCGCCATGGCGCAGACGGCCCGCGAAGGTGGCGCATTGACAACCGCTCTGGTCAATACCCTGCCCTCGCCCCTATCTCTGGCCTGCGAGCATGCGCTCGACATCAAGGCCGGACCGGAACAGGCCGTCGCGGCGACCAAATCCTATGTCAATTCCATTGTCGCCGGCCTTGCCCTGATCGCCTATTGGGCCGAAGACAGCAAGCTGAAACAGGCGCTCGAGCGCCTGCCAGAGCAGCTGGAAAAGGCCCAGACCCTTGACTGGTCGATCATGCTCGACACCGTGGCGAACGCCCAATCGCTCTATATGCTCGGACGCGGCCCGACGATGGCAATCGCCGCCGAGGCTGCGCTGAAATGCAAGGAAACCTGCGAACTGCACGCCGAAGCCTATTCATCGGCTGAGATGCTGCATGGCCCGGTTTCGCTGGTGGACAGGAATTTCCCCGTCATCGCCTTTGCCGCCCGCGACGCCGCCGAAAGCTCGATCAGCGAGATCATCAACGGCGTTGTTGCCAAAAATCCCCATTGCTACATATCCTCGCAACAATCGGCAGACGCCATCCGCTTGCCCTTCATTGCAACAGGCCACCCGCTGACCGACGCGCTGGTACTGATCGTTCCCTTTTACCATTTTGTCGAACAGCTCTCCCGCAAGCGCGGGCTGGACCCTGACAAACCGGCAGCGCTCAAGAAAGTGACGGTGACGCGATGACCCGGCCGACCGCCTTCTCTGCCGCTCGCATTTTTGATGGCAACCGCTTTCACGACAATGCCAGCCTGCTGGTCGAGAACGGATCTGTTCTCGGCATTGTCTCGCAGGGGCAAATCCCGTCTCACTATGCATCCCATCCCTCGATCGGGGCCATGATCGTCCCCGGTTTTGTCGACCTTCAGGTGAATGGCGGCGGCGGTGCCCTGTTCAATGAAATGCCGACCATGGCGGGCATCAGAACCATTTGTGAAGCCCATGCCCGTTTCGGCACAACGGCCCTTCTGGCAACCCTCATCACCGATGCCCCCCAAGCCCGCGAAAAGGCACTCGCCGCAGGCAAGCAGGCCATTGAAGCCAGACTTCCCGGTTTTCTCGGCCTGCATCTGGAAGGCCCGCATCTGTCCATCCCGCGTAAGGGCGTGCATGTGGCCGAATTCATCCGCCCGATGGAGGGGCCCGATCTGGCCTGCCTCATCGCCGCACAGGGAAGCTTTGGCAAAAGCCTTACCACCATCGCGCCGGAAAATGTCACCCTTGAGCAGGTTCGCGCGCTGGTCGATGCCGGCTGGCATGTCAGCCTTGGCCATACCGATTGCGATGCCGATACGGCCTTTGCCTATTTCGAGGCAGGAGCCTGCATGGCAACCCATCTGTTCAATGCCATGAGCCAGATGCGCAATCGCGAACCGGGGCTGGTGGGCGCGACATTGACCACAGACAAGGCCTATTGCGGCATGATCGCCGATGGTCATCATATCGCCAATGCCAATATGCGCGTCGCCCTCCATGCCAAGCAGGGGCCGGGCCGGATTTTCTTCGTCACCGACGCCATGTCGCCAACCGGCACCGATGTGACCGAATTCATTCTCGGCGGTCGGCAGACCTTCCGCCGCGATGGACGACTGGCCCTTGCCGACGGCACATTGGCAGGAGCTGACATCGACATGATCTCGATGATCCGCAAGGCCCTCGACAGCCTGCCCCTGTCGCTCGAAGAAGCCCTCAAGATGGCCTCCCGCTATCCATCAGAAGCCATTGGAGCCACGACAAAAGGCTGGCTGAAATCCGGCTTTGATGCAGACTTCCTCATTCTGGAGCAAGGACTGGCGTTGCAATCCACTTGGATTGGCGGCGCCTGCGTCCACCAGAACAGCGACACCGGAGCCGCCCATGATCGTATGCTTTGATATTGGCGGCAGCACGATCAAGGGCGCGTTGGTCGAAGACCCGCAACAGATCAACACCGTGCCGCGCCTCCCCACGCCCGGCAATGATTTCGAGGCCTTCGTGGCCGCACTAAAAAGTGTCATAAACCGCTCACCAAAGCAGGTCCGGGCCGTCTCCATTTCCATTGCCGGTCTGCAAGATCCCAAAACGGGCAAAGCAATCGTCGCCAACATTCCCTGCCTGCATGGTCGCCCGATGCAGAAGGATCTCGAACAGGCTCTTGGCCTGCCGGTCACCATCGCCAATGATGCCGACTGCTTCGCCATGGCCGAAGCCGAATATGGCGCAGGGGCCGGACATCCTGTCGTCTTCGGGGTCATTCTGGGCACCGGCATTGGCGGCGGTCTGGTGATCAACGGGCAATTGATCAACGCCAGAGGAGGCTATGCCGGTGAATGGGGACACGGGCCGGTTGCCGCCACCCAGGCGGGCTCTCCTCCCCTCTCCATCCCCCGCTTTCCCTGCGGCTGCGGACTGGCGGGCTGCCTTGACGCAACCTGCGGCGCACGCGGCCTTGAGAAGCTGCACCATCATCTGCATCAAAGGGAAGCCTCTTCGCAGGCGATCCTTGCCCAATGGCTGAACAAGGATATTTCGGCCAGCCGGACACTGGATGTCTATCTGGATATTCTTTCCGCACCGCTGGCCATGATCATCAACACCATAGGCGCCAGCATTGTTCCTGTCGGCGGCGGCCTGTCCAACGTACCCGAGCTGATCTTTGCCATCGACAAGGCCGTGCGCAGGCGGATGCTGATCGATCCGGAAACAGCCCTGATCGTTCCGGCGCAAAACAGGGTCGAGCCGGGGCTCATCGGCGCGGCCATTCTCAGCCTGCGGCAAAGGGCCTGAAGGCATTATCATCGACGGGAGATGAGTTCGGACATGACCGCAGTCAACCACGAACCCGATGGCGCGCTTCTGGAAGTCTGCGTTGACACGCTCTCCGGCCTGCAAAGCGCTATCATGGCCGGAGCAGATCGCATTGAGCTATGCGCCTCTCTCGCCACGGGTGGACTAACACCATCCTGCGGTTTCATGACCGAGGCGGCCCAGACATGCCCCCTACCCGTCCACGCCCTCATTCGCCCCCGGGCCGGTGATTTCCACTATTCAAGCCGAGAAATCGCGCTGATGCAAAAGGATATCGCAGCAGCAAAAGAAGCCGGTCTGGCCGGAGTGGTCATCGGCGCAACGCTAGGAGACGGGCGGCTCGATGTTGCCAGCCTCGAAAGCCTGCTCGAGCAGGCGGGCGGGCTGGATGTCACCCTGCATCGGGCCTTTGACACGGTGCCGGATTTCACCGAAGCCTTGCAGCTGGCACGCGCACTGGGCATCAAACGCATTCTGACCTCGGGCGGCGCTGCGTCGGCAATGGCAGGACTTCCCATGTTGCAACAGCTGGCAGAGCAGGCCGAAGGTACCATCACCATCATGCCCGGTGGCGGCATTGATGCCGGCAATGTCACTCTCTTTCTCAAACTGGGCCTTCGGGAAATCCACGCATCCTGCTCCAGCCCGGCCCAGCTTTCAGAAAAGCTCACCAATCTGGGCTTTGCCCTGCCTTCGCAAAGGCAGACCGATGCGGAAAAGATCAGGGCACTGAAAGCGGCAATCAGGGCCTATTGAACAAAAGCGCGAGGCAATCCACTGCCCCGCGCTCATCTCTTCTCTTGGCTCGCCTGTTGGTACCATCAGGCCATGAAGGCCGTGATAAGATCGTCCCATGCGGGCAGATCATCCACCAACTGGTCCCAGAAGGCCTGATCGCGACGGCTGTCGAAATCCTTCAGCTCGACACCCTGCTGCTCGACCCAGGTATAATAGCCCAGATTGAAGATCCGCTCGCGATCAATGCGGGAAAGCTCCAGCACATGATCCACCGATGCGCCTATGATCTGCGCCCCGAAGGCCTGCGCCGCAACCGTCTTGTCGAAGCGGTTGCCGAAATATTTCTGCAAGGCTTTCGGCTGCTCGGTGCTATACATTTCCGCCCCGTCGGTTGCCACCGTCATGATGACGTCATTGGCACCCAGCTTCTGATATTTGGCCAGCTTGATCGCACCAAGAATGTTGGCAATTGAGGATAGACCAAGGGCTGACAGCCGTTCGATCAGGTCCGGCTCGACGCCGCGATAATCCTTGAGATAATCCTGCCCGTCCGGACGGTTGAACACCAGATTGAGCATGTCGGACCCAGCCTCGGACAGACCGATGACATAGTCCGAATTCATCACGTTATGGATGAGCGGCACATGCTTGTCGCCGATGCCCTGAATATTGTGGTCGCCATAGCCATTATAAAGCAGGGTCGGGCATTCCAGCGCCTCGACCACGGCAATGTCCGCGCCATAATGCTGTTTGAGATGATCCCCGGCGGCCAGCGTACCGGACGATCCGGAAGCCGAGACAAACCCGGCCATGGTGAGATCTCCCTCGCCGTTGAGCGCATCGAAGATCCGCCCCAAAGCCGCGCCGGTCACCGCACGATGAGCCGCATAATTGCCAAACTCGGCAAACTGGTTGAGGATCACATTGTCCCGATCCAGCGCAAGCTGGTTGCAGGCATCATAGATTTCCTTGACATTGCTCTCACAGCCCGGGGTACGGATGATGTCATCATTGCTCAGCGTCCAGCTTTCCAGCCAGTTGAAGCGCTCCTGACTCATCCCCTCGGGCAGAACAGCAACCCCGTGGCATTCCAGTATGCGTGAGATCGCCACCCCGCCACGGCAATAGTTGCCAGTGGAAGGCCAGACCGCGCGCTGGGAATAGGGATCGAAATTGCCCGATACCAGCCGCTGCACAAGGCAGGCATAGGCAGGCAACACCTTGTGCGCCTTGATCATCGGGAAGCGGTTGCCCAGAGCGATGACGATCTTGGCATCAACCCCCGTGAGCTCCTTTGGCAGCACGATGTGATCGGGCACATCGACCAGCCCCTTGCGTTCGGCATCATTATGCCAATGGACGCGGAACAGGTTGCGCGAATCCGCAGCATCGGGGTCAACGCTTGCCAGATCTGCCGCCATGTTCCCCAGATGGGCAACCGGATCGATCAGTTCGGCAAACAGCGGCAGGCGAATGTCATATCGGCGAAAAGACTGCGCAACCTTCTTGAGGGCTTTCTCGTCGGCGACTTCAGGTTTGAACACAAATGTCATGATTTTTTCGGTTCGGTAATCGGGGTGTAATTTTCGGGTTCACGGTAGCGCTGGAAATTGAACACATTCTTGCGGATCTCATCGCAGCGATCCAGATCACATTCAAAGAACACGATCTCGTCGCCAAGCGTCTTGGCCTGCGCCACGATCTGGCCGGTTGGCGCAATGATGCAGGAGCCGCCAATCAGATCGCAGCCCTCTTCCTTGCCAGCCTTGGCCACGCCAACAACCCATGTGCCATTCTGATAGGCTCCGGCCTGCATCGACAGCTCATTATGGAAGTCCTGCAGATGATCATGTTCGGGAGCCTGCGGATAATGCACCGGCGTATTATAGCCGATCATGATCAGTTCGGCCCCGCGCAGACCAAGCACACGGAAGCTTTCCGGCCAGCGGCGGTCGTTGCAGATGCACATACCGAGCTTGCCGCCCAGCGCATCAAAGGTCTGGAAACCGAGATTGCCGGTTTCGAAATAGCGACGCTCCAGATGCTGGAACGGACGCCAGTCTTCATATTCACTATGGCCGGGCAGATGGACCTTGCGATATTTGCCGACAATCTCGCCGGACTTGTCGACGATGATCGTGGTGTTGAAATGACGTGTCTTGCCATCCTCGATGGTCAGTTCAGCATAGCCCAGATAGAAGCCCATCTGGTATTTTCTGGCCGCGTCAAACAAGGGCTGTGTTTCGGCGCTTGGCATCTCTGTTTCAAAGAAGGCATCGATATCGGCCTGATCCTCGAAATACCAGCGCGGAAAGAAGGTGGTCAGCGCCAGCTCGGGAAAGACGATAAGATCGGTCCCCAGCGCGTGCGCCTCTTCCATCAGCTTGAGACAACGGGCAACGACTTCAGTGCGTGTTTCTTCACGCGCAATTGGCCCCAATTGGGCAGCGGCAATTTTCAATGGACGGGACATGGCCGTATCCTTATTTTTCTTCAGCTTTGGTCAATGCTGCCTGCAGCAGCACATTGGCTCCTGCCTGCAATTCTTCAGGTGCAGTATATTCTTCGATATTGTGGCTAATCCCGCCCTGCGAGGGCACGAAGACCATCGCGGTCGGGCAATTGGGCGCAAACATCTGCGCATCATGTCCGGCACCGGACGGCATCTTGCGCACCGCATAGCCCTGATCCTTGGCGGTCTCGGCAATCAGATCAACCATCGACGCATCAAACATCACCGGCTCGAAGCGGGCCAGCTTGCGCGCCTTGCAGCTGACGCCTTCCGCCTTGCAGATCGCCTCGATTTCTGCCGCAAGCATGCCTTCCGCCTGTTGCAGCTTGTCCTCGTCGATATTGCGCATATCGACGGTCATGCGGGCGCGACGTGCGATCACATTGACCAGATTGGGATCAAGCTCATTGACCCCGACGGTGACAACCTGCCCGCCCCCGATCTCCGTGGCCACCTTGCGGGCGGCAACAGCTATGGCAGCGGCGGTAAATCCGGCATCATGGCGCAAACGCATCGGCGTTGTACCGGCATGGTTGGATTCCCCCTCGATCACATATTCGGTCCAGGAAATGCCCTGCACGCCGGTTACCGCGCCGATCAGATCGCCTTCCTCTTCCAGAACCGGCCCCTGTTCCACATGCATTTCAAAGAAGCAGTAGGGATCAATAGCCCCCGGCTCGGTCTCGCCGGCATAGCCGATGCGGGCCAGCTCTTCGCCAACCACGAAACCATCCGCATCCTTGATCGCCAGCGCTTCGTCCAAAGCAAGGGAGCCGCGATCCACCGCGCTGCCCATCATGTCGGGCGCAAAGCGCGAGCCTTCCTCATTGGTGAAGGCCCCGACCACGATCGGGCGCAGCGGCACATAGCCGCTATCCTTGAGCACGGAAATCACTTCAAGCCCCGCCAGAACCCCCAGATTGCCATCATAGAGACCACCGGTGGCCACGGTATCGATATGGGAGCCGATCATCACCGGCGGCAGATCTTCCCGCCCCGGCAACAGCCCCTTGAGATTGCCGATGCTGTCAACGGTGACAGTGAGCCCCAGCTCCTTCATCCAGCCAACGACGCGATCACGCCCCAGCTTGTCCGTATCACTGAGGGCCAATCGACACACGCCGCCGCCCTCAAGCGCCCCATCCTGCCCCAAGGCCATAAGGCGCCCGAGCAATCGATCAATATCGATGCGCAGATTGCTGAAAGTCGGGTGTGTCATTGTCCAAGTACCTCACTTGCTGATTTGCCAACAATTGTCTTATAGGCATCCGGATCCGTGTCTCCTTCGCTGTTGACTACGAAGACATGACTGTCTGGACCGAGCCCCATTTCTTTTCTCAAGGCCTCATCCTGCGCAGCAGCAACAAGACCGGCTAGCCCGGAAATTCCGGTTTCGCCAGCCACCACCGGGCGATCATCGCTGCCCCGTTCGGCCAGATAGCGCATCATCAAAGGCACGGCATCGTCATTGAGCGTTACCATGAAATCGGCACCGGTCTCCAGCACCGGCCATGCAATCAGCGAAACCTCGCCACAGGACAATCCGGCCATGGCCGAGTCGATATCCCCTGTCACGGCAACCGGTTTGCCCGCCACAAGGCTTTCATACCAGCAGGCGCATTTTTCGGGCTCGACGATGGTTGTCACGGGGCGTTTGTCGCCATAAGCCTGCCAGAAGCGGGCCGCGCTGGCAGACGCCATGCCGCCAACGCCAGCCTGCAGGAATATATGAGTGACGGGAGGCTCACCGTTGAGCTGCTCAAGCGCCTCATCGACCATCAGCATATAGCCCTGCGTCACATCGCGCGGTGCAATGACGGTTTCGCCATCAGAGGTATCGGGAATGACAAACCAGCCCTCTTTTCTTGCCGTCTGGTCGGCCATGCGCACCGCATCATCGAACGAGCCATCCACTTGCCGGATTTCCGCGCCATAGGAGGCAATCGCATCCTTGCGCTGCTGGCTGACCGAAGAACAGACAAAAATGACGCAACGACAGCCAATCATGCGCGCGCCCCAGGCCACCGAGCGGCCATGATTGCCATCGGTCGCGGCTGTAACCGTCAGACCGGCAACCCGCGCCTTCATGTCAGGGGCCAAAAGATCTGGCGTCTCGATACCCGTCTCCCCGGCAAGATGGCGGCTCAACGCCCGACTGACTGCATAGGCACCACCCAGCGGCTTGAAACTGCCCAGCCCGAAGCGCACGGATTCATCCTTGAACCAGATCTTGCCCAGACCAAGCTCGGCAGCAAGATCGGATAGATCTCGTATGGGAGAAGGCGCATAGTCGGGCCAGTTGCTGATCGTGCGCCGCGCTATCTCCATGCCGTCAGCCTCAAAGGGAAGTTCAGGCAGAGAGAGGGAAGCTGCAGGATTTCTGGCCGCCCGCTCAAGAGAAATCTTTATCATTGTCTGTCATTTTCCGGTTTGATCGGCTCTTTTGATCCCTGCCCCTGATGACCATTGCACATAAGCGCCGGGCAGAAAGCAGGGATCAGAAAAGCCGTTCTGAGGGAGAAAATACGGCGGACAGACATGCCCGCCGCAAAGTTGGACTGCGATTATTTATATTCTTCGATATTGGCCATCAGGGCATTCAGCATGTCGGTGCCTTCCGCGCCGAACTGCTCTTCGATCAGCTTGCGCACGGCAGGCTGGGCAATGGCGGCGAATTTGGCCGATTCTTCCGGGCTGACTGCGTTGATTTCCATTTTCTTGGCCAGCTTCGGCAGACCCTTGTCAGATGCTTCGATGATGCGCGAAATACCACGACCGGCATTGGTTGCCACCTCGGAAGCCCAATCGACAATTGCCTTATGCTCTGGCTTGAGATTGTTGTAGAAATCGCCATTCATGAACCAGACATATGGCGTGATGACATGGTTGGTGATGGAGAGATATTTCTGCACCTCATCGAACTTGGCGAAGGCAATGATCGGGATCGGGTTCATCTGGCCATCGGCAACACCGGTCTGCAGCGCCGTGTAGACTTCCGCCCATGGCAACGGCGTGGACTGGGCACCGAGCGAATTGACCATGGCCTGATGGGTTGGCAGGGTCATGGTGCGCAGGCGCAGCCCCTTCATGTCTTCAACCGTCTTGATCGGGCGCTTGGAGTTGGTGAAGGCAAAGAAGCCGCCACTATCCAGCAGGGCCAGCGTATGCAGGCCGGTCTTGGCATCCATGTCGGCAGCAAATTTCTTGCCGAAGTCGCTCTCCAGCGACATCACCTTGTCTGACACATAGATATTGGGGAAGGCAAAGGGAATGTCGAACACACCAACCAGCGGATAATGCTGGGCCACGCCGCCGGACGAGGAAATACAGGATTCCACGATGCCGTCACGCACCTGCTGGATGACTTCATTATCCTTGCCAAGCTGTCCGTTCGGGAAGAGTTTCACCTCGATTTCGCCATTTGACGCAGTTTCCACCAGCGACTTGAACACGGCGGTCATGGCGCCGGAATGGCTTTCAGTCGGATCGGCAGGGTTCAGATGGCCAATGCGGATGGTGACATCGGCAGCAAGCGCCGTCCCGGCCATCACAGTGGCTGCGAAGGCTCCCAACATCACAGACTTGACGGAATTCATAAGCTTCATGTGATTGCTCCAATTGTTCTTTTTACTCTGGATTAAAATCCCAGCAGCCTTGGCACGAACAGGGTCATGTCCTCCCAGAATGCGACCAGAAACAGGACCGCAATTTCTGCCAGAAGGAAGGGCCATAGGGACTTGGTGATATTTTCTATTTTTTCTTTGGTGACCGATGCGAGCACAAACAGGCACGCACCGACCGGCGGTGTCATGAGGGAAATATTCAGAGCCAGAATGATCATGATCCCGGCATGAACCGGGTTCATCCCGATGGTCTGGGTAAGAGGCACCAGAACCGGTGCCAGAATGATGAGCGTCGCATTGATGTCCATAAACAGGCCGATGAACAGCAGCAACAGCACGATCATGCCGATGATCACTTGCGGATTATCGCTGACCGAGAGGAAAAAGCTGGCGATGGCTTGCGGGATCTGGTTGAAGGTAAGCCACCAGCCCAGAATCGAAGCCGAGGCGATGATCAGGAAAATGATGCCGGTGATGCGCGTCGTCCGGACGATCATTTCATAAAGATCCTTGAAGGTGAGCGCCCGATAGATCACCCCGCCGACAAACAGCGCATAGGCCACGGCAATGGAGGCAGCCTCGGTCGGGGTTGCAATGCCGCCCAGAATCGAGCCGAGGATGAAGACCGGCAGCACCAGCGCCAGAATGCTTTCGCGAAAGGCACTGAAGATGGCCATAAGGCTCGGTCGTTTCTTCGATTTCGGCAGATTGAGCTTTTCACCAAGCGCGGCGATCACCGCCATGCAAATGAGGCAGATCAGCAGCCCGGGCAGGATTCCGGCAGCAAACAGACCGGCGATAGAAACCCCCATGATCGAGCCATAGATCACCGCCAGCGTCGAGGGCGGAATGGTCGGCCCGATGATCGAACCGGCAGCGGTAACAGCGCAGGCAAATGGCTTGGAATAGCCCTGCTTGACCATGGCCGGTACCAGCGTATTGCCAAAGGCGGCGGCGTCCGCGGTAGCCGCGCCGGTAAGACCGGCAAACATCACCGATGCGACCATGTTGGAATGAGCCATGCCGCCGCGCATCCAGCCCACCAGCGCATCGGCAAACTTGACCAGATTGTTGGTGATGCCGGAACGGTTCATGATCTCGCCAGCCAGAATGAAGAATGGCATGGCCAGAAAGGGAAACAGATCCAGCCCGGCGAACATCCGGTCCGGTGCCATGGAGAGGAATTTGCCCCCGCCCATATCCATGATTCCAACCATTCCGGCAACGCCCAGCACGAAGCCGACCGGCATTCCGATCGCCAACAGTCCGAAAAAGGTAACAGCAACCCAGATCATGCTCAGATCTCCACCCTGTCGGCAGCGGCAACACCATCGCTTGCAATAAAGTCATGAATTGCGACCAGCATCAGCTGACAGCAGGCAAAAATGGCGGCAATCGGCACACCCATGAAGGGCCACCCTTTGGGGATCTGCGCGATCATCGTGTAGCGACCAAAACCGCGCTCCACGAAACCGATGCCGTAAAAGAAAACCAAAAAGAAAAAGGCGAAGGCGACAAGGTCGAACAACACCGCCAGCCATTTGCGCATTTGCGGGGGAAAGCGCTCGAACAGCACCAGCACCCCGATATGTTCGCGATGGGCAATGCCGCTGGAAACCGCCAGCAGCGCCATCCAGATCATCAGATAACGGGCCAATTCTTCCATAAAGGTCCAGTCCAGCGGCAGCACATAACGCACAAGAACCCCCAGCCAGACATCAAGAACCAGCAATATCATCAGGCCAACGCAGAAGCGCTCAACAAACCAGTTGACCCGTCTGCTCATCAGAGATGCTCTTCTTGCGAGAATTTCCATGCAACCACTCCAGAAAGCCTGCCCACAGGGCGAGACTGAAACAGATGTAACAAAAAGTCAATATTGATTGATACTCTAGTTTCAAATATTGTAGGAGCAAATGAAAAACGCCGAGGCGAATATGAGTGACAAAAGAGCCAAGTCGATCGAGGTCCGCATTCATGAGGAATATGATCAGTTGCCCGAATCCGAGCGCAAGCTCGCGGACGCCATTCTTGATTCGCCCGGCGATCTCAGTTCCTACACGGCAACGGAGCTGACCGCGCTGGCAGGCGTATCGAAAGCGGCAGGAACCCGCCTTTTCCGCCGTCTCGGCTTTGCCAATTTCGAAGAGGCGAAATTGCTGGCCCGTGACCGGACGCACTGGGGTTCACCGCTCTATCTGGAGCGCAAGAGCCGCAAGAATGTCATTCCGATCTCCGACTATCTCAAGGAAGAGATCAGCGTTCTGCAAAACAGTCTGATGCGACTCAACCCGGAAGATATCGACGCGGTCTGTGAAAAGATTCTCGCTGCCCGCCGCATCTATCTGCTTGGTTACAGAAACAGCAACATGCTCGCCAACTATCTGCGCTGGCAGTTGCTGCAATTTCGCGGTGATGTGCAACTGATGCCCACCGGCGGAGAAACGGTTGGCGAATATATCGGAGATTTCCTGCCCGAAGATCTGCTGATCGTCTTTGCCCTGAGGCGACGCCCTGTCCGACTGGAAGCGATCATGCGGGCCAGCAAGGAAAAGAATATCCCCATCCTGCTCTTCATCGACCCGACCGCCCGCGGCCAACCCGGACTGGCCGACTGGACCTTCATCACCCATGTTGAAACCAGCACCACCTTCGACAGCCTGTCCGCCGCTCTCTCGGTGGCCCGCTATATCGCGATTGCCTCGCTCAACCGGGCTGGCGCGCGGGGGCGGGCGCATCTGGAACGGATCGAGCGCCAACATGAAGCACTGGGAGAATTCGAATAGCCGACAGCCACATCTGCCCGACGGGTTTTCCTGCCTGAATTTCAAGCTTTCAATGTCACCGGCAAAAGTGATAGAAATGAAGCTCTATAATGAAATTTTGAAAATTTATTTTCATCGTCGGGTGGCACAAATCTATGAGCGAGCAAGACAAACCAAAAGCAATCGATGTCAGAATTTCGGAAATTTACGATCAGCTCACAAGTTCCGAACGCCGCTTGGCTGACGTTGTCATCGAGTCGCAAAGCAATCTGGCCAGCTTCACAGCCGGTGAGCTGGCCGACAGGGCCCATATTTCAAAAGCCACCGCCGCACGCTTTTTCAAGCGGCTCGGCTATGCCAATTATAACGAAGCCCGGATCATGAACCGGCAGGCAGAGGACTGGGGGTCGCCGCTCTATGAATTGACCGGCATCGGCACCAAACGCCTCTCACAGGGCGACTTCGGACTGCATATCGCACAGGATCTACAAAATCTGACACGCACGGCCGAAATGCTCGATGCCGACAGTCTGGCAAAGGCCATCGACATGCTGTCCCGCGCCAGACGCATCTGGTCTCTCGGCTTTCGAAACTCCATGGCTTTGGCCACTTATGCCCGCGCCTTGCTGATCAATATCAAGCCCGATGTGCGCCTCATTCCAAGCGCAGGCATGTCCTTTGGTGAAGAGCTGGCAGGCATGAACAAGCAGGATGACACCTTCCTCATTTTCGGCTTTCGCCGCCGCCCCGCCCAATTGCGCGACGTAATGGAAGCGATCCATGAGGCAGGCGCACCCAGCATATTGATCACCGACATGACAGCAGGCCGCACCTCGCAGCTGGCCACCTTGACCCTGCGCTGCCATTGCCGCGGCCACACCATGTTTGACAGCTACGCCACCCCCATGAGCCTGATCAATTATATCTGTTCGGGCGTCAGCCAGTCGCTTGGCGATGAATCCGTGGAGCGCCTCAAGGAGATCGAAAAACTGCATGGCAAGCTGGATCAGCTCGGCGCACCGCTGCTTGGAAAGGAAGTGCATAAAAGTTAGTCAATTGCTCAAAAATGAAACAATTTTTTCATATTGATCTTTTTTTGAAAAAGTATTTTAATCAGAGGTGATCGCAATCAACGACGATCATCCTCACCAGAGCAAGCGACACTCACCCTGAGAGTGACTTGAAAGGGAACTTTTTTATGGCTTTTCACATCAATCGCCGCGATCTGCTCAAGAGCGTGGCTGCCGGCGCCGCATTGGGCGCGCTATCACCCATCAACCGCGCCATGGCCGCAACCGAGATTTCCTGGATGACCT
The DNA here is from genome assembly GCF_963676275.1 of uncultured Cohaesibacter sp. Lineage (NCBI taxonomy): Bacteria > Pseudomonadati > Pseudomonadota > Alphaproteobacteria > Hyphomicrobiales > Cohaesibacteraceae > Cohaesibacter > uncultured Cohaesibacter sp. The sequence continues at coordinate 3,870,823 of NZ_OY781091.1, forward strand.
GGGAAAATCTGGCCAAGCCGGACTATCTCAAGGCATTTCTGGACGCCAACAGCAGCATCGACATTGCCAAAACCTTCATCGGCACCGATGACGAACAGTTCGCCAAGCTGCGCGCTGGCGGCGCCGATTCCGTCGACCTGATCACACCGGGTCTCGACAAGGTTGAATATTATGTCGAATCCGGCCTGTTGCAGCCGATCGACTTCGACAAGGTCACCAACGGCAAGCTGCTCTATGACGCCTTTAAATCCTCGCCTCTGGGCAAGAAAGACGGCAAGACCTACGGCATTCCCTTCTATTGGGGCATCAACCCGGTTGTCTATCGCGCCGACCTGATGGACGGCGAGCCCGATTGGTCCGTCTTCTTTGAAGGCGACAAATACAAGGGCAAGCTGGCCATGCGCGACTATGCGCTGGAAGGCATCATGATCGCCGCCATGTATCTGGGCATTCCGCGCGAGGAAATGTTCGTCATGGACGACAAGCAGCTTGCGGAAATCAAGAAAGCCCTGATGGCGCAGAAGAAACTGCTGCGCACCTACTGGAATTCCATCTCCGACCTGACCAACCTGTTCGCGTCCGGCGAAGTGGTCTGCGCCTTCTCATGGGTCCCCCCCTATTATGATCTGAAGGCCCGTGGTCTCGACATGGGCATGGCAAAACCGAAACAGGGCGTCATCGGCTGGTGCGATACTCTGGCAGTGCCTGCTGGCGTGGAAGGCGAAAAGCTTGATGCCGTCTTCAAGCTGGTCAACTATCTGCTCGGCCCCGATTACGGCAAGGAACTGGCTGTTGGCGGCCCATATGCACAGAGCACCTCTTCGGCTCGTGACCTCATCACCGATGAACAGAAAGACAAGATCTTCATCAGTGATCTGAGCATCATGGACTCCTTCGTCTGGAAGCAAAATCCACCGCGCTACAATGAGTGGGTTGCTCTCTGGAACGAAGTCAAGGCCAGCTAAACCGACACTTTCCGCATCCTGCAAGGCATCTGAAATGAACAAGAAAACCCCTCCTCTGTTAACGGGGATCGCGGTTCACAAGGAATATGGTCCCGTGCACGCCGTTCGCGGCATCGATTTCACGATTGCATCAAACACCTATGTGACACTTCTGGGACCTTCGGGATGCGGAAAGACATCCCTTCTGCGCATGATCGGAGGATTTGAAGACATCTCCTCCGGTGTCATCGAACTGGATGGAAAATCGCTGGCTGGCACCCCGGCCAACCAGCGCCCCATCAACACCGTTTTTCAAAGTTACGCGCTTTTCCCGCACCTGTCGGTGAAGGAAAATGTCGCCTTCGGCCTTGCCTATCGCAACATGTCCGGCAGCGCGATGAATGAGAAAGCCGAAGCGGCCCTCGCCATGGTGCAGATGGGCGAAATGGCAGACAGACGCCCGCGCCAGCTTTCCGGCGGGCAACAACAGCGCGTCGCGTTGGCTCGCGCCATCGCCAATGAACCGCGTATCCTGCTGCTCGACGAACCGCTCTCCGCGCTTGACCGGCGCATGCGCAAGGATATGCAGATTGAACTCAAGGATCTGCAGCGCCGTCTGGGCACCACCTTCCTGCATGTGACCCATGATCAGGAAGAGGCCTTCGCCCTTTCGGACCATATCATCGTCATGAATGACGGGGCCATCGAACAACAGGGAAGCCCAACTGAAATCTATCGCCATCCGGCCAGCGCCTATGTCGCTGATTTCATCGGCGGTGCCAATCTCATCGAAGGCAAGATCTCCGCTCTCGCCCAAGATGGCAAGGCCAGCATCGAGACTGCGGTCGGCAGCTTCACCGCTCCGGCAGCGCCCCATCTGACAGCTGGCGACAGGGCCGCCCTCGTGCTTCGTCCCGAACTGATGTCGCTTTCCTCCAGCGAGGGTATTCCGGCAAAGGTTACCCACACCGTGTTTCGCGGTGCCGAATGGCTGGTCGAAACAAGCCTTGCCGATGGCACCGCGCTGGACATGATGGTTCAGGATATCACCCCGCCGGAAACGGGCAGTGACGTTAGCCTCGCCTTTGATCTTGAGCGCGCATGGATCACCGCCTCGAAGGGAACGCAGCAGCCATGAAACGCATCTCCATCGGCAATGCGCTTTCGGTTCCGGTCTTTGCCGCCGTGGCAGCGCTGTGCCTTGCGCCGCTGGCGATCCTGTTTGCCTATTCCTTCTTTTCCGTCAGCTTCGTGGCCATCATCAAGGACCCAAGCTTCAAGAACTATATCCGCATCGCGGGTAGCGGCACCTACCGCTGGCTGATTTTCAAGGCCTTCCTCTCGGGCGCGGGCATCGCAGCCATTACTGCTATCATCGGCTATCCGGTGGCATGGTTCATCGCCAAGCGCGTCACCATCTATAAGTCCGCGCTGCTGACCCTGCTGCTTGTCCCGCTCTATACCGGCGATCTGGTACGCATCTTTGCTTGGCGCGTGCTGCTTGGTGCGGAAGGCGTGCTCAACAGTCTGTTGATCTGGATCGGGCTGGTCGACAAACCCATCGACGCCCTGCTCTTCTCGCCTTTGGCAACCCATATCGTGCTCGCCTATAATTATCTGCCCTTCATGGTCATTGGCCTCTGGCTGGCCTTCGAGGCGCTGGATGATCGCCTGCTGGAAGCCGCCCAAGATCTTGGCGCAAGCTCTGCCAGCGCCTTCCTGCGCGTCACCATGCCGCTCACCATGCCCGGCCTCATTGCCGGAGCCCTGATGGTCTTTGTCATGGTCGTGGGTGACTATCTCACCCCGCAACTGGTCGGCGGTGCCTCCGGCATCACCATCATCAGCGCCATCAACGACCTGTTCGGCACCGCCTTCGACTGGCCGCTCGGCTCGGCGATTGCCTGGACCATGCTGGCCATACTGGCCCTGTTCTTTGCCCTTGCCGCCATCGTTATCAGCCGCTCAACGCTGGGCAAGGCGCTTGTGGGAGGGGAAGCATGATCTCTCGCAGGCAATCCGCTCTCGCCTACAGCTGGATATGGCTTGTCTATATCCTGATGTATCTGCCCATCGCAGTGATCGCGATCTTCTCCTTCAATTCATCGCAGATCATCGCCTTTCCGCTACAGGGCTTCACCACCGACTGGTATGCGCAGGCCCTCACCGACGGGCGATTGCTGGGTGGCCTGAAGCTGACATTTTATGTCGCCATTCCGACCGCGCTCTTCTCCACCATATTGGGCGCCATGGCGGCCCTTGCCCTGACGCGCTATCCAATGCGCTTTCGCTTCCTGTTGCTGATTTTCGTTCTGATGCCCTTTCTCATTCCGAAGGTCATTCTGGCAGTTGCCCAATTGATCCTGCTGGCAGACCTCGGCATCGGCCGCAGCCTTTGGACCATCATTGCCGGCCAGACCATCGTCATTCTGCCCTTCACCACGCTGGTCAATGCCTCGGTCCTGATGCGTATCGACAAGCGCCTTGAGGAAGCCGCCTTTGACCTTGGTGCAAGCCATTTCTCCACCTTCAAGCGGGTAACCCTGCCGCTGATGAAAAATGGCCTGATGGCCTCCTGGTTCATCGCTTTCGTGCTGTCATCCTCGGAATATGTGCTGACATCCTTCCTTTCAGGGCGAGAACAGCCGCTTTCCATCCTGGTCGCATCGGATTTTCGTTTCAACGTCTCTCCAGCGCTTGATTCCATCGCGCTCATGCTGGTCCTTGCCAATATCGCCCTCATCGGCCTTGGTGAATTCATCCGCAGGAGATCCCAGAAGTAAATTGGAAAGGACAATCTCATGGCTGATTTTGACGTGCTGATCCGTGGCGGCACATGCGTTACGGCGGCAGACACCTTTTCCGCCGATATCGCCATCAAGGATGGCACCATCATCGCAACGGGCAAGGATCTGGGCTCCGCCGACAAGGAGATCGACGCATCCGGCCTGCTGGTCATGCCCGGTGGCATCGACAGCCACGTCCATCTGGCCCAGCCCTCCGCCCCCGGCACCCCGCAAATGGTGGACGGTTTTGAAACCGGCACCCGCTCGGCCATTGCCGGAGGCACGACCACGGTCATTCCTTTTGCCCAGCAGCCGCGCGGTGCGGGCTTGAGGGAAACCGTCGAGGATTACCATTCCCGCGCGCGCGGACAGGCCTATTGCGACTATGGCTTTCACCTGATCATCACCGACCCGACCCCGCAGGTTCTGGGGCAGGAACTGCCAGCCCTCGTCGCCGACGGCTACACCTCCTTCAAGGTCTTCATGACCTATGACGACATGGTGCTCAATGATCGCCAGCTGCTGGAAGTGTTCGATTGTGCCAAGGATTGCAAGGCCCTCGTCATGGTCCATGCCGAAGGCTATGACGCCATCCGCTACATGACCGAAAAGCTGGAACGCGAAGGCAAGACCGCCCCCTATTATCACGGCGTCTCGCGCCCGCAGATCGTAGAGCGGGAAGCCGCCCATCGCGCCATCAGCCACGCCCAGCTCATCGATGTGCCGATCATGATCGTCCATGTCTCAGGCCGCGAGGCCATGGAGCAGATCCGCTGGGCCCAGAAGAAGGGCATCAGGATCTTTGGCGAAACCTGCACCCAATATATCGCCCTCACAGCCGACGACATGAAGGGCTTCAACATGGATGACAGCGGCAGCAAATATGTCTGCTCGCCACCGCCCCGCGATCACGACAGCTGGGACGCCATCTGGGAAGGCATCCGCGGCGGTGTCTTCCAGACCTTCTCCTCCGATCACTGCCCCTTCTTCTATGAAGGCCCTCAAGGCAAGATGACCGGCAAGGCCAAAAGCTCCTTCCGCTGGGTTCCGAACGGTTTGCCGGGCGTGGAGAACCGCATGCAGATTTTCTTCTCCGAAGGCGTTGGCAAGGGCCGCATCACGCTGAATGAATTTGTCGCCCTCACCTCGACCAACCACGCCAAGATGTATGGCCTCTATCCCAAGAAAGGCTCCATCGCTCCGGGCTTTGACGCTGACATCGTCATCTGGGATCCGAACCGGGAAGAGACCATCACCCAGGCCGGCATGCACCATGCCGCCGACTACACCCCCTATGAGGGCCACAGGGTCAAGGGCTGGCCCGTGATGACACTGGTGCGCGGCAAGATCGCCTGCGAAGAAGGCAAGATCACCGGCTCAGTCGGCGATGGTCAGTTCCTCAAGCGCGGCTATTCGGCCTTCGTAAAATAGAGCATAAAATAGAGACATAGAAAAAGGGCGACCCAGCAGATCGGGCCGCCCTTGCTTTTTCTTCGCGATACAGTTCACGGCCAATTCCACTGCGCCCGTGATACAGCAAAAGCCATTTTGCATCTGAAATCACCAACCAGAGCCCTGATCAGGCAGCTTCGAAGCGGTTGAGAGGCGCAGTTCTCAACATGCCTTTCCTCTCGATCCAAATCCGCGTTCGAAGCCAAAACGGGCAGATTTCCGCCATTTCCCTCGCCAGACCCAACATCTGCGCGATAGACACAAATCCCATTCCCACAAGAATTTTCTCACAAATCAAAGAAGTGTATCGCCATGCGAGTGAGATAGGGGTTTCCCCTATTGCCTAATTAACCACGATACGGTACGACTATCTCGCAAAGTGGGATAGGCTCGGTTTTGACAGCCGACCGTAGTGGAGGAACCCAAGGTGATTGAAGTCGCGTGCGACGCGGTATTCCAGGCCAATTTCATCAAGTGAATGGAGTGCCCGATCACCTGTCACCAACGTTCCCTGCGCCCTTTAACAAGGCGCATGGTACGGACTGTTGATGAGGCCCGTCAGGTGTCTCTTTGGCTTTTGCTCACGTCCCCAGGCTTTTGCCCGCGCCTTGTTCGAGCAATCGGATCGAGGCCCGAAGGGCGCGTAATCGTTAAGAATGCTCTCATGTGAAGAGCGATAATGATGGAGTTAAAAATGGGAAAAAAAGTCTTCGTTGATCTGAGCCATCCGTTTTTCGGTGACATGCCACTGTGGCCATACTTTTCCAAACCGGAAATTGCCCCCATGCACAGCATGGCAAAGGCAGGTGTTTTGACTCAGTCGATCAAATGCACCATGCATACCGGCACCCACTGCGACGCACCGCGTCACGTCATGGAACGCATGTTCGACGGCAGCCGCGCTCTTTACACCCACGAACTGCCGGTTGACGCCTATTGCGGCGACGCTGTCTGCCTTGACGTTCGCGTTGATCGCTGGAAGCTGATCATGCCGGAAGATCTGGAAGCTGCGGTAGAACGCGCAGGCATGAAACCGGCTGATCTGGAAGGCATGGTTGTCTGCCTCAACACCGGCATGCACCGCAAATTTGACGATTCCAAAGACTATTATCACTATTCTCTGGGCACCGGCATCGACGCTGGCAAATGGTTCGTCAAGCACAAGGTCAAAGTGGTCGCTCTCGACCAGCAGGCTCTCGACCATCCGCTGCATACATCCATGGGCAATAACGGCACATGCATGAATCTGCCCGGTTATTCCGGCCGCACCATCGTTGAGGAATTCATCGACGAATTCGGCGAAGAAGCCTATGCAGAATTTGACCGCGCAACCTACATCAAGGTTCATGGTCAGGCCAAATATGACGAGAAATTCGGCGAGCTGGAAGCAACCGGCAACTGCGGCACCTGGGAACCTTGCCACAAATATCTGCTGGGCAACGGCATCGTCGGCGTGGAAAATCTGGGCGGCGATCTCGACAAGGTCAAGAACAAGAAATTCCGCTTCTTCGCTCTGCCAATCCGCTGGCACATGGGCGATGGCTCGATGGTTCGCTGCGTAGCAGAAATCGACGAGGACGATCTCGTCGAAGCAGAACCACGCCTCTACAAATATGGTGCAATGTAAGCGCCAAATAAGAGCTTCCCTACCATAAGCGCCAATTCTGATGACCGCCATTGCGGCGGCCATCAGTCTCATGATGAGAGCTGGAACCACCTAACGGGTTCATTGGCTCTGATCATGAAAAGCCCCGTGGATATTGCAATGGTCTGTTCAGTCACAGTCCGCCAAGCAGTGCCACAGGCTTTTGTCATCGAACCATGCGCAGGCAAGATTTGATGATACATCACCCCAACCAAGGTGATGACCTTTTCGGTCCAATACAGTAATGACTCCCTTGCAGCAACCAGCCTCCCTGCGGTTGCTGCATTTCTTTTTCTTCTCCCGGACACTCAAAAAGCAAAGCTGCCGCCGAGCAGCCTCAGTCAAGGCCAAGCACCCAGCTAGGGCCATCGCCAGTGTCAAAATCCGCCTTGTGCGTCAGTCTTCCGGCATCATCAATGGCATAGATGCTGCCCCGCGCACCGAAATTCCCCATGGCAACGAGCCAACCGTCATCAGGGGAAAGATGCATTGAACGCACATGCTCGGGCGAAGCAATAGTGTCGATTACAAACAAGCCCCCCTCACCCGGCTTGCGCCCCAGCGCAACCAGTCGATCAGCCGCCCGCTCCGAGGCAAACAGTCTCGAACCATCCCCACTGATCACCAGATCACCCGCCCACATCTTGCCCTCAGACGACCCAAGCGCGATTGCGCCATTTTCCCTCAAGGCCATTTGACCCGCAGCAATGCCGACAGGGACAACAGTGCCGCCATTTTCAGTGATGACAAACAGGCAATCGCCCTCCGGCGCGGCAACGATATGGCGCGGCCCGCTGCCCGCAGCAAAGGCAAGGCAGGCAACCTCCTCAAGACGCCCGGAAACATCGTCAAGGCGATATTGGCGCAACAGATCATCGCGACAAGCCGTGCCGTAAACCATGCCATGGCATTGCCTCAGGCAATGGGCAAGCGCACCAAGCGGCTCGCGTGCGGTCACTTCAGACAGAATGCCATTGGCCCCGATCCGCACGGCAAGCGAATTGCTCCCCCCGGCAGCCAGCAAAAAGCGGCCATTGGCGCTGATCGAGAGATAGGGGCAGCTTTCCGCAATATCCAGCTTGCCCACCATCTCAAGACCGGTCCGCTCCTCATTGAGCCGCAAGCTCAGTAAGGCCGGATTTTCGCCGCGAAAGGCCAGATAGACCATGTCACCGGCAAGGACGGCAGGCATCGCTGCCGATTTGCCCGCTACCGCCTCCAGCGGTTGGCGCTCCAACGCCTTCACGCTCCATTGCTCACAATCAATTTCAAAGATGCGCACATCAAGCGCGCCAGACTGACAAGTCAGGATCTTTCTTTTCATATCAGCGTCCAACAATCCCTTTGCCATCAACAAGATAGGCCAAGTTCCCAAGAAATTCGCGTCCACAGGTAGAACCGCCCTGAAGCCGGTAGCCCGGGCTGTCAGGCTCTGCCGCCTCTTCAGTGACATCGCCAGCATAGATCTCGGCATCATCCTGAGGGCAATAGCCAAGCGCATAGGCACGGCGATTGTCATAGCAGGCGCGTCTGTTGTCGGAAATGCCGAAGACCGTCTCGCAATGGTAATCGGCTTCCAGCCCGAGCCGGACCAACGCACACATGTCCCGATGGGAGATCCACATGATCAAATGCCGCTGCAAGGTCGGCCTTTCCAGAAAGGCTCCGATGCGAATGACAAAGCCACGGACCCCGCTCTTGTCGGCATAGAGCTGGGCCAGAGCTTCACCGAACAGCTTGCTTGCCCCATAGCGTGAATCCGGGCGCATGGGCGATGACAAATCGAGCCTCTGCCCCACGGGATACATACCCAGAACATGGTTCGTACTGCCAAAGATGAACCGCTCCACGCGTTGATCGGCGGCAGCCTGCCAGAGATTGGCCGTGCCTTGAATATTGGGGCCGATCAGCTCTTCCCAGCCTTTTTCATGCGACTGGCCTGCCATGTGAATGATGGCATCCACATCAGAGCAGATTTCGCTGACAAAGCCCGGATCCGTCAAGTCCCCGGCCATTCGCTCGAACGGCTTGCCTTCCGGCATCCCCTCAAGCGTGAGATCTGTCAGCCGCCAGATCTCGCCGGCCCGCGGCATCATTCTGGCCAGAATCTGACCAATCTTTCCCGCCGCGCCGGTCAACAAAATATGTCGCACCATAGCCCCTCCCGCACAGGCTCATTCTGCTCGCTCTTGCTTCAGGAGCAATCCCTGATGCCTTAAAATCCTTGCCGGAAATCAAATGCTCTCCGGCATGACAAGACCGAGCGATATGGCCCATTCATACAGCCCCGCCAGAATGCTTTCGGAAAGTGGTATTCCCTGCGCAAGACGCGCTTCTCTGAGCGCCTGCGCCCGATCACCGGCAACGCGCGGCGGCGCGCCCTGATCATCAGCCGGTTTGCTCTGGCGGATCGCTTCGCCAAGAAAGCCGGTTTCAAGAGCAAAGCTCTCTCCGCCACCAAAGGCCGCCGGATCCAGAACCTGAATGAAAATGTTATTCACCCAGCCCGTTGGCTGGCGCTTGCGACCATAGCCGGATAAACCGTGGGTCAAGGCCTCGACCGTCATGCCGAGCCCTGTTCCCTTGTGACCGGAGGAAAAGCCGCCAAGCGGCATGATGGCACCGGGCTCCGCAGCGAAGCGAACCGAGGGATCGCGGCTCGGCTTTCCATCCGCATCAATCAGCCAGTCATGGTCGAATGAACGTTTCTCCCTGTGCAGACGATTGACCATGCCGTTGGTTGTCTCGGCCGTGCTCATATCGAGCATCACCGCCCCGCCCGCCGCCGGATAGCCAATGGCGAAAGGATTGGTCGAAAGCACCGGCTGACAGCCGCCAAAGGGGGCAACGCTGCGCTCGGTTGGATCGGAAACCATGACAAGGCCGAAAAGCCCGCGATCAATGACCGGTTTGAGATAGGATACCAGTCCCGCCGTATGATGGGCATTGCGAATAGAAAGGCTATAGCAGCCGCAATATTCGGCCTTGTCCATGGCAAACTGGAGCCCAGTTGTGATCAGCCACGGCCCGGCAAGCCTGCCACCATCCCACAAGGCGGCAGCCGGGCGCTCATTGAGCACCTTGTAGGAACCATCCAGCGCCATGTCTCCAGCCTTTGCAGATGCCAGATAGGCAGGCAGCAGGGCCAGTCCATGGGTGTCGTGGCCGAGCAGATCACCCTCGACAAGACTCTGTGCCACATTCCTTGCTATATGCGCTGAAATCCCAACAGCTTCCAACGCCTTGCTGGCGAAGCCAACAAGTGCATCGGCCTCGTAAAGGCCTGATTGTCCAAACATTGATCCCCCTTCACTGAAAATCTGGCGGTGCCCGACCCGATTGATCCGGCCCGCCATTCATGCTCCCCCATCATTTGCTCTTCCCGCCCCCATGCGAGAGAAAAATCATCCCCTTTGATCTTTCAGAGCAATGCCTTGATCGCAAATTGAAAATATCTGTCGCGCAAATTCGTCAGTCAAAACTGAGATGAAATTATGGGAATGCCTTGCAAGGCCAGTTCCCAAAGGCATGAAACATGCCGGCAAGACCTCCAGTATAGTCTTTTTGCCTCATAATGACAAATTGACAAAAACACCGGTCAGAGTGTCAATCTGCCGGTGCAACAACACAGGATTTAGGCCAGAGCATCATACCGGTCTTCTGATCGGAACCAGAAGACAGCCAGCGCAACGAGGATGTATCGCAATGCCAATATCCATCGCCAGAAGATGATATGGGCAAGGATTGGTCTCTCTGGCCGCAGGGAAATTTCTCCCTGCGGCCTCGCTCACCACATTATTTCTTAGGCGTCCCTATTGGGCTGGCCCCATCACCAGATCAGGCAGCCAGAGAGTGATCTCCGGCACTGCGGCAATCAGTATCAGCACGATAATCGGCGGGATCAGCAAGGGCAGAATGGATATCGCCAGCTTTTCGAAGCGCACGCCGGATACGGCGGACATCAGATAGAGCCCAACCCCGAGCGGCGGAGTGGCAATCCCCAACAGCAACGACAGGGTGATGACCATGCCGAACTGCACCCGATCGATGCCGAACATGTCGGCGATCGGCAGCAACAGCGGCAACAGGATGATCTTGGCAGGCGTTGCCTCCATGAAGCATCCGATCAGCACCAGCAGGGCAATGGTAAAGGCCAGAAAGACCCCCTTGCTCGAAATGGTCGCAAGGATGCCCGAAGCAAAGGCCTGCGGTACCTGCTCAAAGGCAAACAGCCAGCCCATGATCTGGGAAACCCCGATGATCATCATGATCAGAGCCGCCAGCGACGCACTCTGCTCAAGCGCGTCCCACAGGGCACTGAGCTTGAGCTTGCGATAGAACAATCCGATCAGGATTGAATAACCACAGGCGATCACGCCAGCCTCAGTTGCCGTCGCAAAGCCGAACACGATTGCTCCCAGAATGATGCCCGGTGCAATCAGCGCAGGAATGCCTTCCACCGTTGCCTTGCCCAATTCGCACAGGGTTGCGCGCTTCTCGCGCGGCATGGGGACCCAAATGGCCAATGTGCGAATATACAGGATGAAGGAGATCGCCACCAGAATTCCGGGCACGATCCCGGCGAGGAACAGTCGGGCGACAGACTCGCTTGCAAGCCATGCATAAACAATCAGGCTGATGGATGGCGGCACAATGGGCCCGACAAGAGAGGTGGCCACCGTCAATGCGGCGGAAAATTCCGGCGTATAGCCACGTGAACGCATGGCCTTGACTTCGAGCTGGCCAAGCCCGGCAATATCGGCTGTGGCAGCGCCTGACACCCCGGCGAAAAGCAGCGAGGCAAGCACGTTGACATAGGCAAGTCCGGCGCGGAAATGACCGACAAGCGCCAGCGCGAAATTGAAGATCCTGTCGGTCAGCCCGATGGCATTCATCAGATTGCCCGCCAGAATGAAGAAGGGGATGGCCAACAGGCCGGGCTTTGCCGCCCCATCTATGATCTGCTGCGGCACAACCAGACTCTGATCGCCGAAACCGGCATAATAGAGCCCGGCCACCGAAGCGGCACCAATGGCGACGATGACCGGAACCCCGATCATCATCAGGCAGACAAAGCCACCAATAACGAGAAATCCGAGTGTCATGAGGCCTCATCCATCGCTTCAAGTGCGGGCGCTTTCACGAAAGGAACCACCTGTCCCAACGCGATAAGAATGAAATTGAGCAGCATATGCAGGAAAACCATGATGGCCGAAAGAAAGAGCGGCGCAGAACGGGTCCAGATCGGCAGATCGATCATGTCCATATTCGCATTCTGAAGGGCGATAAGGTCGGGAGCAGCCCTGAGGATGGCGATCATGAACAGCATGCCGATGGCACAGGCAAAAAGGCCACCGGCAATCCGCAGCGGTTTGGGCAACCGCACCATGAGAATATCCACCACGACATCCCGCTTCTGCCGGACAATCGCAAAGAAGCCGAAGAAAAGCATCCAGGCGAACAACAGAAGCGTCCATGGAAAGACCCAGTCCAGGGCATGATCCAACGTCGCTCGCAAGATCACATTGACCATATTGAGAGCGACCATGACCAACAGACAGACTGTAGCCAGCCATTTGAACAGCAGGCCCAATCTGTCAAGCAGCTTGTCGAGCGACGTCAGCATCAGTTACTTGCTCCTTGCCGCTTCAACAGCTTCAAGCAACCCTTCGGGAAGCTCGCCCGCTGCATTTCTCTCCTTGTAGAACTGGGCCATCTTCTCTACCAGTGGAGCGGTATCGAATTGGAAATCGACCTTGACGTCCTTCTGCTTGGACAGATCGCTTTCGATGGTGTCGGCCGATTTCTTGAGCAGGTCACGGCTGAAAGCTGCTGCATCCTTGTGTGCTCGCAACAGCGCGTCCTTATTCTCATCGGACAGCTTGTCCCACGCCTTCTTGTTCATCATCCATGCAACGGCCTGCGGATATTCGTCGGTGCGAACGATATAGGGAGCCACTTCGTAAAAGCGCATGGACTGGATCTGCTCGACCGGAGCGGTTACGGATTCCACGATGCCGCGGTTGATACCATCATAGACTTCAGCCCATGGCAAAACGCGAACCTCGGCGCCCAGATAGCCCCAGGCATCGATGACCAGCTCGTTCTGATACTGGCGGATTTTCAGCCCGTTGATGTCGTCTGCACTATTAATCGGCTTGCTGGAGACCAGCGTGCGGAAGGAGCCGCGCGGCATATCGGGAATGCTTCCGAGCACGGAAATACCGGCCTTGTCTTCAACGTCCTTCAGCCATGACTGGTAGAGATCCCCTTCAATGAAGCTGCTCCAGTGCGCGTAATCGTCAAACAGGAATGGCGCTGCCGCATAGCGGATACCATCTTCCCAACGCGCCATGAAGGCCGAAGCGGAAGGCGCAAGCTGGATCAGTCCCTGACTGAGCTGCTCGGTAACAGAGTTGCTGCTGCCGATCTGCTCATTGGGATAGATTCGGATGGACATGTCGCCATTTGTATATTCATTCACCAGATCGGCGAATTTCTGATAGGTCTGTCCCTCGATGCTCTCGGGGGTCATCTGGGAACTTAAGCGCCAGGTTTCGGCGTTGGCATCGACTGCAAAAAGACTTAGAGCGGCCACGCAGAAGGCACGTACAGGCAGGGATGTCATATCAAACTCCTCTTGGAACGGCTTGACATTATTGTCAGGGCATCAGGTGATTATTATATTTATTCAATATTTTGATGATAAAACATTCATTATGTCAATAGAGAATGATAATTCCTTTGCGTCAAAAGTCTTAGAAATGCATTCTAGAATAACCATTTTGCGCAGTTATTCCATTCTACTCATCTTAATTTTATTAAATAAATTCAATAGCTAAAAGCATATAGAAAGCACTCTCATTCTCCCAAATCAACAGAATGAGCAAAGATTCCCTATTGCCATTATTATTCAATATATGCATCATTAGGATCAAATAATGCATTTATCAAATTGGCAAATTCGACGGTGTCTGGATAGCGCCCCCATTTTGCCGAGCACATATCTGGAGTTTTTTGAAATGACAGAGGCCCAAGCCCTCCACGAAGAAGCCATCCTGATTGACGGTCTGAATATCTGCAATTGGGACCGAGAGATTTTCGAGGAATATCGAAAGGGTGGCGTAACTGCGGTTTCCTGCACGGCCGCAGTCTGGGAGAATTTCCGCGACGGCATGCTCGAAGTTTCAAAATGGCTGAACTGGTATGAGGAACACAGCGATATCATCATGCCGGTACACAGCACGGCCGATATTCTGGAAGCCAAGAAGCAGAACAAGACGGGCATCATTCTCAACTGGCAGAACACCTCTCCCCTCGAAGACCGTCTGCAATTCGTGCCTCTGTTCAAGAAACTGGGTGTCGGCGTCATGCAGCTGACCTACAACACCCAGAATTATGCCGGTTCGGGTTATCTCGAATCCAACGATTCCGGCCTCAGCGACTGGGGCAAGGAGCTGATCGACGCCATGGGCGAATGGGGCGTTCTGTGTGATCTGTCCCACGTCGGCGACAAGACCTCCGCCGATGTCGTTGCCTATTCCAAGAAGCCGGTGGCCTTTACCCATGTGCTGCCGCGCGGCCTGCTCGACAAGCCACGCAACAAATCCGACGAGCTGATGCAGGCCGTTGCCGGAACCGGCGGCATTGTCGGTTTCTCGCTGTTTGCCCCGGGCATGAAGAATGGCAACGATTCGACCATCGACGATGTCGTGGAAGCCATTTGCTACATGGTCGACCTGCTCGGTGAAGATCACGTCACGGTCGGCACCGACTTCAGCCTCAAGCATCCCCGTCCGGGCCCCTTCCTTGAATGGTGCAACATGGACAAGGGCGATGCCCGCTGGCTCACCCAGTTTGGCTCCAAGCCGGTCAACAAGCCCAAGGGCATTGAACGCATCAAGGAATTCCCCAACCTGACCGAAGCCCTGCTCAAGGTCGGCTTCTCCCACGAGCGGATCAAGAAGATCTATGGCGAGAACTGGCTCCGCGTGTTGCGTCAGGTCTGGGAAGGAGAAAAATAATGAACCGTATGGAACGACTTCAGGCTGTCGTCGAGGGCAAGCCGACAGATCGCGTACCGGTCTCTGCATGGGGCCACTGGTATCTGGAAGAACAGAAGGCGGAGAGCTTTGCCGACAAGATGCTGTCCTTCCGCGAGGAATATGACTGGGATCTGATCAAGGTTCATTCGCGGGCCAGCTATCATGTTGAACCCTTCGGTTTCAAGATCGATCCATCCAATGATCCTGCCATCGGCCATGGCCTGTTCCACAGCCCGGTCAGGACTGTAGAAGACTGGTACAAGCTGCGCCCGCAGCCACTTGAGAATGAAGCTTTCGACGAGCAGCTCAAGGTGCTTGAGCTGATCCGCGAGGGCATGCCCAAGGATTGCCCGCTGATCTTCACCGTCTTCACCCCGCTCGACATTGCCGACAAGATGCTCGACCGTCACGCCGATATCCTGTTCGATCATATCAGGGAAGCCCCCGAAGCGGTGGCCTATGGTCTTTCGGTCTTCTCCGAAACCCTCTCCCGTTTCGTTCGCAAGGTAACCGAAGTGGGCGTTGACGGTTTCTTCTTCTCGACCAAATGGGTCAATGGCTCCAAGCTCAGTGTCGCGCAATATCGCGATCTCTGCCTTGCACCCGATCTCAACATGATGGCCGCCGCCAAGGGCCTGCCCTTCAACATCATGCATGTTTGCCAGAATGAGGTATTCCTCAATGGCTTCCATGACTATCCGGTGTCGATCATGCATTGGGATGACAATGGCAAGCACAATCCGAGCCTGCGCATGGGACGTCAGCTGACCGGTCATTGCGCAGGTGGTGGGGTGGCCTCCGCCACTCTTGCCCGCGGAACCGCTGATGAGGTGAGCCAAAAGGCCGTCAATGCCATCCTAGAAAATAACGGCACCGGCATGATCCTCGCATCGGGTTGTTCCATTGCCACCGCAAAAACCCCCGCAGAAAATCTGAAAGCCTTGCGCGAGGCTCCGCAAAAAGCGGCTGAGTTGCTGGAACAGGGAAAAGCAGCCTGACCGTTCCGGCACCCCAATCGCAAAGAAGAGAGACCGGCCTCCCCTCTTTACGGCCTCTCTTCATTCTCTGGCGACATTGAAATGCCATGCAAGCAAAATCAACTGGCCTCATCGTCAGGCCTCCTGTCCTGACGCCAAAAGGCCAAGCTGCTTTCATGCAATTGCCAAACCCTGATCTCTTTCATGGGATCAGGGATTTTTTTGCTCTGACTTGAAGATATGCCAGCTTGGAAATAGCGGACGATCTGTCGCCCCAAAAGGAAGAAGAAAAAAGGCAAAAAGAGAGAGGGACACAGGCCAGCCTCTGGAAAGCAAGCCCCAAGCACGGCGCACACATAGGTACGGCTCGTTGATGGGCTCATGGGGCAGTAAGATCCTAGCGACTGCGGCCCGTTCCCTTGCGGCTGCGGCTCTTGTCCTTGCGCCGGAAACCGGGCACAGCCTCTCCGACCACTTCTTCATGCAGGCTCACAAGGTCGCGCAACACCGACAATTGCGGATGTCCCTCGGCCACGATAATGCTCCAGGAGAAGAGATGCTCCTCGGCGAGCGGGCGAATGATGACATTCTCAATCGGCACACTGAAGGCTGTCAGCGGATCAACGATCCCAACCGCCGCGCCCGATTGAATGCAATGCAGGGCCGCAATGGTTGAGGAGCAGCTGATCTCCTGCTTGATCTCGATCCCCTGTTTGGCCAAGGCTTCATCGACCAGCCGGCGAAACCGGAAACGGTCTCCCAAGGTGGCAAAACGACGGCCTCTGAAATCCTCGATTTTGAGCAGCTTCTTGTTTGCCAGCGGATCATCCACCGGGACGGCTGCAACGCATGGCGCCTCGTAGGATCCAATGGTTTCAAGACCAGGATGATCCAGCGGCGGATTGGCAAAGCCCAGATCGGCCTGCCCGTTGACCACCATCTGCGGCACGATTTCCGCCCGCTGCAAGCTGAGGGAAATCTTGTCCGGAACTTTCGAAGCGCTCATCCGCGCCAGAATTTTCGGCACGAAGGCGATACCGACCGACGAAATGGACGCAATGTTGAAAGATCGCGGCGCAGCGGTCGCAATATCATGAGCCCGATGCTCCAGCCGCGAGACGGCATTGAGCAGCCCTTCAGCTTCCGCATAGAAATCCAGCCCGTCACGGGTGGGGATAATCTTGGGTCCATTGCGCGTCAACAGCTGAAAGCCGACCGAATTCTCCAGCTCCTGAACCAGACGGGTCACCGTTGGCTGGGATGTTCCCAACACACGCGCAGCCGCCGTCATGCTTCCGGTTGAGACCACGGTGACAAATGCTTCAAGCTGGCGAAAATCCAATGCAGATCCCCTTTTCTTCTCTTCCATTTCAACCGGTTTTCTCAAAACAGCGCCCCGCGCCAGAAACTGGATCTAAAACCGGATCTGAAGCCAGATCTGCAGCCAGTGCAGAAACCGTGGTGAAAACCGGATCAGGCATCAGATGTCTGACCATTCAACCCGCAAAAGAATAGCGCCTTTCAGCATAATCGCAACAGGTCCACAAGCCATGCAGACTTACAGAAAAAGCGCATTATCAACAATATGGCAGGGCAAAGCCCAAAAAGGGTTTCAACCGCTTTATGCATGATGGGCTGGAATTTTCAACAGCTGCATGGTGTCTGGCACTTATCGAGCCTATCGCCTCATGAACAAGGCCAAAACCATGCCCGTGAAAGAAACAAAGCTTTGGCACCACCTCCGATGACGCCACCCACCATCAAATTCAGGTGCGAAAATGGGCGAAGAGAAACAATTGGACAATCCCCCGCAAAACGGAACAATCGCCACAATCTGACAGCTATTTGCTTTTCATGTCGCTCGCAAGAGCGTTTAATAAGGCGCCAGAGCCCCCTTCCAGAGGCACAAACAGCATAACCGGCAGAAGCGCGAGCATAGAGGCGCGCATCGTCACATGGAACAACACTATAAAGCCCGGCAATCTGCCTGCCAAATCCCTTTGGAACGACGCTGAGAAACAACCAGACGACAAACAAGAGTAACATGATGAACAGTCAGGACAGCACCGAACTCCAGAACCCGGCCACCCAGCCCGCCCGGCCTCCCGAAAGGATCGATGCCGCCACAGCATTGCTGGCAAGACAGCTGGCCCCCATCCTTCTGTGTGACAAGAATGAGCCCTTTGAACCGGTCGTCGTCGGCATTTCTCATCTGAAACGGGGCGAAAGCTCCCCCAGTTTCCAGCGTCTCAATCCTTTCACCCATGCGCCAAATCGCACCTACACCATTCTGGAATATGCGATCTGGTGGAATGGTGACATCGAACATCTCTATGAGCTGGACCATGTCTGGATCTACCTCAACGAGAACAACAGCCCGATCCACATCACCGCAAGCGCCCATGGCGAAATGATCGACATCAGCCAGACCAACTGGCAGGATCGCCAGATCAGGCTCTTTTGCGAACCCGGCAAGCATGCCCTGACCCCGACCTCCGCCGAAATCATCAAACGGCGCGAGTGGCTCGACCAGATTTGCAGCGGCAGTGACAATGTCTCCGGCTTCCAGATCCCGGCCGAATTTGGCGATCACATGAGCTTTCTGACGCCTTATGACTATTTCCTCGCCCGGGATTATCTGAAAGGCAAGCGCTTCACACCAAGCTACAGTTTTGAAAAAAGCCTTGATCTGTCAAAGGTTCCCTTCATGAGTTGGGATGAATTGAAAATGTTCATTCCCCGCCTGCTGCGCGATCAGAGCGAGGAATTGCGCAAAAACAAGAAAGGGATCAAGGCGGTGCTTATCGATAGCGGCGACACCCTGATTGACGAGGGAACCCGCATCTATAGCGAGGACCGAGAAAATCTGGTGCTCGCGGCCAGATCCATTGAAACCAGCCGCGATCTGCTCAAGGGCCTGAAGGAACGCGGCTATCTGATTGCTCTTGTCGCCGATGGTCTTGAGCAGAGCTTTCACAATGTTCTCAAGAAAAATGGCTTCTGGGACTATTTCGATGCCATATCCATTTCCGAGAATTGCGGCATCACCAAACCCAGCCCGCGCATCTTCATTGAAGCCCTGATGCAACTGGGATTGCGCCGGGAAGATACCAACAACATCATCATGCTGGGCGACAATCTCAGCCGCGACATCTGCGGAGCCAATGCTCTGGGCATCACGTCCGTCTGGCTGGACTGGAACCCACGGCAGGAAAAAAGCCCGAGAGAAGATCTCGAAAAGCCGGACCATACCATTTCACGCCCGATTGAATTGTTGCAGATAATTGATCAACTGGAAGGCGAGGAAGCTATAGACTGAGACCGCATTTATCCCTTAGAATGCCATTGCATTGGCTTTGAAAAAAGAGTCGCTTCTCGAACCCACATTGAAAAATGACCACCTTCGAGAAGCGAATTTGCGGCAAAAAGCGCACAAGACAGTCCGTATATCCTCGTATTATTCTTGATATTTCAGCCCAATAATCTCAAAATTCTCAAAAATGATACACTCTGTATCGTATTATGGGTTGCTATTTTCGCAATCTTAATATTCACTGGTAGGCGAACGCAACGAAAGTAACGGAAACGTCATGTCCACCAATGAAAAAGAAAAGAATTCACGTGGCGGAATTCAGGTCATCGCGAGAGCCGCAGACATTCTGCGCGCCTTGAAAACAAGCCAGTCGGGCATGAGCCTTGGCCAGATTGCCCAGCGGGTGGATCTTCCCAGATCAACAGTCCAGCGCATTGTGAATGCCCTTCAGCAGGAAAATTTCATCATCACCGATTCACAGGGCGGCGGCTTGCGCCTCGGGCCTGAACTGAACGCGCTGGCCGAAGCGACCCGTTACAATATCGTGGAATATTGCCGCTTGCTGCTCACAGAACTGACGCAGGCCACCGGCGAGACGTCAGACCTTTCGGTCTTTCGCAGGGACGCCATGATCTTTCTCGATCAGGTGCCCGGCACCCATCGCCTGCGCACGGTTTCCGCAGTTGGCGAGGCTTTCCCTCTTTCGAGCACGGCAAACGGCCGCGCCTGTCTCAGCCTGATGGAAGAATATAAGGCGCAACAGCTTGTTCTGAGTGAATGGGAACGCTGGGGCGTCAAAGGCGATATGGACGCGGTCCTCGCTGATCTGCGCAAAATCCGCGCGGTCGGCATGGCCTTTGACGAGGATCACCACACGCCGGGTATTTCAGCTATCGGCTTTGCGTTCCGCGACTGGTTCGGTGACCTGCATGCCATTTCCGTTCCGGTACCTTCCAGCCGCTATGCGGACAAGAAAGACGAAATCGAAGAAGCCCTTAGAAAGACTGCCGCTCATGTAAAGAAACGCATGACCCGCCGCAGTTCCTGAGCGCCTCGCGGCCCTTTTGGCATTTTTGATTCTGATTGGCAAAGCCCTCCATCCGCGAGGGCTTTTTCATGCCAAAGCCCATGCCAACTAAGGCATAGTAACAAAAGGCCTAATACCAGAATGCCTAATACAAAGAAACGACAAGCCCCTCTAAACTCCCGCCTCGACACGCAAAACGGATAGGAAAAAAGCCAATTTGGCGTGAAATCGGGCCGATTGACGTTGACCGCATAGCGGTTCTGATGTACCGTCCTTTGGTGCAAAAAGGTAATACACTGCGACATATTCAAAGAAGCCGCAGTCGTAATAAGTCGGAGGAGCTTCCAATATGACCAATGTCGTAATTGCGTCCGCAGCGCGCACCGCTGTGGGCAGTTTTTTAGGTTCTTTTGCCAATGTTTCCGCCCATGATCTGGGTGCAGCCGTATTGAAGGCCGTAGTGGAACGCGCTGGCGTCGACCCTGCAGAAGTATCGGAAACCATTCTGGGTCAGGTACTCAATGCAGGTCAGGGACAGAACCCCGCCCGTCAGGCACATATCAATGCTGGCTTCCCGATTGAAAGCGCCGCTTGGGGCATCAACCAGGTATGTGGTTCAGGTTTGCGCGCCGTGGCTCTTGCCGCACAGCATGTGATGCTCGGTGATGCGAAAATTGTCGTCGCTGGCGGTCAGGAAAGCATGTCACAGGCTCCCCATGTTGCCTATATCCGTCAGGGCCAGAAGATGGGCGATCTGAAAATGATCGACACCATGATCCGGGACGGTCTCTGGGAAGCATTCAATGGTTATCATATGGGCCAGACCGCAGAGAATGTTGCAGAGCAGTGGGAAATCACCCGCGAAATGCAGGATGCTCTGGCACTGCGCTCCCAGAACAATGCCGAAGCGGCCCAGAAAGCTGGCCGTTTTGATGATGAAATCGTTCCCTTCACGGTCAAGAACCGCAAGGGCGACATCATCGTCGACAAGGACGAATTCATCCGCCCCGGCACGACGATTGAAAATCTGCAGAAATTGCGCCCGGCCTTCATCAAGGACGGCACCGTCACCGCAGGCAATGCCTCCGGCATCAATGACGGCGCGGCAGTTACTCTGTGCATGACCGCAGAAGATGCAGAAAAACGCGGTATCGAGCCCTTGGCCCGCATCGTTTCCTATGCCACCGCAGGGCTTGACCCGAAGGTTATGGGCATGGGTCCGGTCTATGCCTCCCGCATTGCGCTGGATAAGGCTGGCTGGAAAGCTGAAGATCTGGATCTGGTTGAGGCCAACGAGGCCTTCGCAGCGCAGGCTTGCGCCGTGAACAAGGAAATGGGCTGGAATCCGGAAATCGTCAACGTCAATGGCGGTGCCATTGCCATTGGCCATCCGATCGGCGCTTCGGGCTGCCGTATCCTCAACACCCTGCTGTTTGAAATGAAACGCCGCAACGCCAAGAAGGGTCTTGCAACCCTTTGCATCGGCGGTGGCATGGGTGTTGCGCTCTGTGTCGAGCGTCCATGACAACAGCATGCATCATGATTTGAAGATGATTGAAACCTGATTGAAAAGGCGGATTTGAACTCACTTTCAAATCCGCCTTTTTTGCAAGAAAAGCCCAAAGAAAAGCCCCCGACTTGAAACGAGAAATGAAGCCACACCGATAGATCCAGCCCCGCAGGGAGCCGCCGATGTCCGATCAATTCATATTTGAAAACAAGACTTACGACGAAATCAAGCTGGGCGACCAAGCCAGCCTCACCCGCCTTGCTCGCGAACAGGACTTTCTCGTATTTGCCAATGTATCGGGCAATCTGAACCATTATCACCTCGCCGCCTACGCGCAGGAGCAGGAAGGCCTGCCAGAGAGCTTTGCTCCCGGACTATGGATCGGCTCGCTAATTTCCGCCGTCATGGGCAACCAGATCCCCGGCCCCGGTGCGGTCTATAAAAGACAGGTTCTTGATTTCCATGGCTTATGCTATGCGGGAGACGAACTACTGGTCGCGGTAGAAGTCATCGAGAAGCTGCCCGACAATGTGATCCGCTTCAAAAATAAGGTGACCAGACAGCCTGACGGAGAGCTGCTGGTTTCCGGTGAGGCCGAAATAATCGCCCCAAGCAGAAAAATGCGCTTCAACGCCTTGCCCGCTCCGGCCCTGATCCTTGATCACCATCCCCATTTTGAATCCATCATTGAGCAGGCCCAGAAACTTGCACCAATTGTCACAGCGGTTGTGGCTCCCGAGGAAGAAAAATCGCTGGCCGGTGCCCTGCTGGCCGCAAGAAAGGGCATCATCAAACCGATCCTGTTTGGTAGCAGAGCGCGCATTCTCGCCCTCGCCCAGAGCATGGAGCAATCCCTTGATGACGTTGAAATCGTCGATGAAGAGGATCATGCCTGCGCCGCCCACAGGGCTGTAGACTATATAGCGGATGGCAAGGCGGCAGCCCTGATGAAGGGCCATCTTCATACAGACGACCTGTTGCGCGCGGCTCTGCGCAAGGAGCGCGGCTTGCGCGCCGGTCGCCGCTTCACCCATGTTTTCGTGCTTGATGTCCCCGGCCTTTCCCATCCGCTGCTGGTCACCGATGCAGCCATCAATATCCAGCCGGACCTCAGAACCAAGGCAGACATCGTCAAGAATGCCATCGAGGTCGCCATTTCCATTGGCATCAAGGTGCCAAAAGCCGGAGTGCTGTCAGCCGTGGAGACCGTCAACCCGGATATTCCCTCCTCGATGGATGCAGCATTGCTCTCCAAGATGGCAGAGCGCGGGCAGATCACCGGCGGCATCGTCGACGGCCCGCTGGCCATGGATAATGCCATTGATCTGGCCGCCGCCCGCACCAAGGGCATCACCTCCGAAGTCGCCGGACAGGCCGACATTCTTGTCGTTCCCAATCTGGATGCAGGCAATATGCTGGCCAAGGAGCTGGCCTATATTTCCCATGCCGAACCGGCCGGACTGGTGCTGGGCGCGAAGGTTCCCATCATCCTCAATTCCCGCTCCGATGGCGATCTGGCGCGCCTTGCCTCATGCGCCATAGCCTCGCTGCATCACGCCCGAACAGGCAAACGCTGACCCTCAGGGCGCAGCCGCCCCGGGATCGGCCAGCACCTGAAACAGATCCTCAAAAAAACCACCACTCAAAAACTGATGATCATGTCTCCGCAAAAAAGCCTCCTGTCAGAGATGACAGGAGGCTTGTCTTGTTACCCCTGCGCGGTGCGCTTCATCATCCGGAGGCTGATCCTCCACCAGATCAGCCTCACCATGGACCACGCTCACCACGCAGAAGTGGAATGGCGATATCAGGATCAGAAGCCGACCTGATCGCCACCCTTGAGATCGAGCATTTCGCGCGCTTCATCCGGCGTCGCAATTTCGCAGCCGAGATCCTCGATGATGCGACGGATCTTGGCGACCTGCTGAGCGTTATTCTCGGCAAGCTTGCCACGGGAAATGAACAGACTGTCTTCCAGACCGACACGAACGTTGCCGCCCATCTGGGTAGCGGTCGTGCCAAGGGACATTTGCGCATTGCCAGCACCGAGCACGGACCAGCGATAGTCATCACCGAACAGACGGTCTGCAGTGCGCTTCATGAAGATCAGGTTGTCGACGTCCGAGCCGATACCGCCCAGAATACCGAAAATGAACTGAATGAAGATCGGAGCCTTGAACAGACCGATATCCATGCAGAATTTCAGGTTATAGAGATGGCCGACATCATAGCATTCATGTTCGAACTTGATCTTGTGCGGTGCCAGCTGGGTTGCCGCATTCTGGATATCCGCAAAGGTATTGCGGAAGATATAGCTATCCGAGTTGGCAATATAATCCTTCTCCCAGTCAAACTTGAATTCGTCATAGCGCTTGGCCAGCGGATGGAAGGAGAAGTTCATCGAGCCCATATTCATCGAGCACATTTCGGGGGAATGAGCCAGGGCCGGAGCAATACGTTCATCAATCGTATTCAGAACGCTACCACCGGTCGAAATATTGATGACCGCATCGGTAGCCTGCTTGATACGAGGCAGATAGGTGCCAAAATCCTTCGGATCGATGGAGATATAGCCATTTTCTGCTTTACGGGCATGGCAATGCAGGATCGCAGCGCCAGCCTCGGAGGCTGCAATTGCTTGGGCAGCCAGATCATCCGGCGTATACGGCAGAGCATCGGACATTGTTGGCGTGTGAATGCCGCCGGTGATTGCGCAGGTAATCACAGTTTTCTTTTGACGTGCCATTATCGGGCTCCCTTACTTACTTTCGGTTTCCGCTCCCCTTCAAGATCGGTGCGGAAACAGTTCGATTTTTCACTTCATAAACGGAACTGGCGCGGCTGGTTTTCCCTGTTCCGTGCCAGTTCCCGATCTTGAATCCCCCCGGAAGCAAAAGCTCCGGGGGGAAGAAGACTTCACAGCCGCTTAAGAGGTAAGGAGGGGGGCTGCAAAGCCGGGGAAGACGCATCCGTCTCTTGTTCTGTGACCCTTGTCTTGCTTATCGAACCACAGAAAACGTTAGCTAGCGCTTGCTAGCATCCCGTTGTGCTTTGAAGATCAGCCCAATGATCATTGCGACGCCATAAGCTCCCATGACCCCCATGACCATGTACATCCAGCCTGCTTCAACACCCATTAGACTTCTCCCTCGTTAGCGGCCGCTTGATCTTTCTTGTTTCTGCGTGCCAACCAAGACAGGCCGACACCGATAAACATGATTGCGTAAACAATCACCGCGGCTTGAATAAACAAATTCCAGAACAACATGATGATTTCTCCCTCGATTACGCGGTTACTGCTTCGGCATTGGCCAAATCTTCAATTCTGTTTCCTCCACGGAACAAGCCTGGTTTGCCAGGCAGGATCGCATGAAGACCAACACCAAGAATGAGACCGACAACAAGGCTTGGATATACGTTCGGCATACCCTCGAAACCGACCATTGCTGGCAGAGACGTGAAGCTCCAAAGAGAGTTGATCACCCAGGTGGCAGCCATTGTGATCATCGCTGCAGCAGAGTTGCGTTTCCAGAACAGACCGATGATAATCAGCCAGAACACCGGCGTAAGCCAAGCAAACACCCAGTTGATCGCCGATACGATAGCAGGCAGGTAGCCTGCAACGAGGAAGGCAGCAACACCCAGAAGAACGATCAGGATACGGGTTACTTTCCGCATCTGTTCTTCAGTTGCGTTAGGGTTGAAGAAGTTCTTGTAAACATCGTTGGCGAAGATTGTTGCAGGTGCCATCGAAGACATCGCAAAAGTCGACAGCATTGCGGCCAGCAGCGAAGCAACGAGCCACGCAACGAGCCAGCCAGGAAGGATATTCACCAACATGGCAGGCGCTGCCATTTTCGGTCCAAGTTCAAAGAATTCAGGGTTGGCTTTTGCAGCAAGACCAATAGCAGCCATGAAGACACAGAACAGACCATTGAGCGGCACAGCAAGCCAGATGGTGCGGCGAATGGTTTTTTCATTCTTTGCGGCCATAGCAGGCTGAAGAAGCTGCTGGTTGATGGATTGGCAAAAGGTGGTTGACAGAACAGTCGCTAGGCCGAAGGTGATCAATAGATCAGGAGTACCGAAAATGGACAGCATCTCGGCTTGATCCTGATTGATGTAATAGTCGGCTACGGTTTGCCATCCACCTTCCGGCATGCCTGCGGTGATGTAGAACATGGTTACGACCAGCCCGACATACATGATGATGCAGTTAACAAGGTTGACCCACCCGATTTCCTTCATGCCAGCAAAAACGACATAGAGAATACCGAGAATACCACCAACAACAGCGCCTTCCTGAATGGAAAGACTGGTCATGGTGGCAAACACGATACCCATGCCTTGTCCTTCAAGGGTAAGCAGCCCCCAGATCAACCCGGCCATGATCGCAGCTACCATCAGGCGAGGCCCCTCACCAAAAATAAGCGCTACGAATTCAGGCATGGACGTAACATTGGTGCGGCGAGCCCAAAGCGCAGTTGTGGTGATGGTCACGACCAGCAGCACAGCATGAGCAAGACCGAACCAGATACTGGTCGCTCCAATGAACCAGCTCATTTCGAAAATACCGAAAATATGCGGCGTACCGAGCACAGTCAAAGCCATCGTCACAGCAACGACGGCGACCGGCAAATCCCGGTTGGACAGAAGGAAACTCCCCTCCCCTTCCTTACGCTTCATTTGCATATTGAAATAAAGGCCCAAGCCAAAGATCAAGATGATCTCATAGGCCAAAACAGCAACAATAATTCCCCAGTTCACGTTACATCCTCCTGTTCCCTGAAGTCTTGCCAATAATCTTGCCGCACCGGACATGCGTCCGTTCGGCATCGACGTTTGACGCGAAGCGAGAAGGCAGGCCATCTCGCCCCAGCTTTATTGCGGCAGGAGACAGCTCTCCTGCCGAAGGTCTTGTCCGGACCCTTAGTCCTCCAAAATTCCCTCAAGCTTGCGCAGATGGGTGGCAACGCGATTGCGTACCGCATCGGCCTCCTCTGGCGTCCACTTGCGGAATCCTTCTCCCGATTTCATGCCAAGCTTGCCTTCGGCAACCAGCTTCTCGAGATAAGGTGACGGCCCTTTGCGATCCTCCAGATCGGCCAGAACCGTATTGTGAATATCAAGCGTCAGATCGGTGCCGACCAGATCGGCATTTTCCAGTGGTCCCAACACTGAAAGGCGACGCCCGAAGCAGGACTTGATGACCGTATCCACGCCTTCCGCATCGCAAATACCTTTCTCCACAAGGCTGATCGCCTCGCGCCAGAGGGCATGCTGCAAGCGGTTGCCAATAAAGCCCGGCACGTCTTTCTCAACGAGCACCGGTGTCTTTCTGGCCTTTTGCAGGATTTCCATCATGTCCTGAGCTTTTTCATGCTCGGTCCACTCGGTTTTGACCACTTCGACCAATGGGATCATATGAGGCGGGTTCCACCAGTGCGTACCCAGGGCGCGCCCTTTCAGCTTCAGATCCTTCATGATGTCGGTGATGGGAATGACCGATGTGTTTGACGCCAGAATGCAATGCTCGGGAGCATTGGCTTCCACTTCGGCAAAGATCGATTGCTTGAGCGGAAGTTTCTCCGGCGCGGCTTCAAACACGGCATCAGCGTTGCTAACCGCTTCCGCCATGGTCTCGGCAACCGACACCCGGGGGGCGGCTTCTTCAATCTCGCCATCAGCAACGCCCATGGCCTTCATGCTCTGACGGATCCGCTCGATGACTGAAGCGCGAGCTTCAGCCACCGGATCCGTGATTGTCACGTCATAGCCGGCGCGGGCCATGGTCAGGGCAATGCCATGCCCCATGAGCCCTGCACCGATGACCGCGATGTTGCGGATATTGCTGCTCATCGCCTAGCCCGCCGTATAGCCACCGTCAGCATACAGGATGTGACCGGTGTAGAAATCGCAAGCCTTGGAGGCCAGGAACAGCAAAGGACCGGCAAGGTCTTCCGGCTCGCCCAGACGACCGATTGGCACGCGGGACAGGAAGCCGGCACGAACAGCATTGGCATTCTCGTTATCTTCGAACATCCAAGCTGTCAGCGGAGAGCGGAACACGGTCGGAGCGATCGCATTGACGGTGATACCATCCTTGCCTAGCTCGCAACCAAGTGCCTTGACGATGCCGTCGACTGCGGATTTGGAAGCGCAATAGGCAGAATAGCCAGCCGGATGACCCAGAAGGCCACGAGCCGAAGACATCAGCACAATCTTGCCGCCATCACCCTGCTTTTTCATCTGCGCCGCAGCCGCACGGGAAAGCAGCCAGCTCTGGTTGACGTTGGCATCCATCACGGCTTCGAAGGTGGCGGGCTCCATCTCGGTGATCGGGGCAACCTTGTTCATGCCCGAAGCCACCACCAGAATATCCAGACGGCCATAAGCCGCAACGGCTTTGGCAACCAGATCATTACAGACTTCTTCATTGGTCGGACGGGAATTGATGGCGGTCACATCCGCCCCCATTTCCTTGCATTCCTTGGAAATCTCGTCCAGCGCACCCTGATTGCCAGCGACAAGAACCAGCTTGCAGCCTGCACCGGCAAGAATACGGGCAGCGACCATGCCGAAAGCGCCAGATGCGCCGGTGATCAGAGCCACATTGTCTTTCACATCAAACATGGAAAGTGGATTAGCCATTACATTCATTGTCTTAAGCCTTCGGTGGGTAAGGGATGACGACCATCATCTTCGCGGTCATGTTGGTACGGTTTTCGAGCACACGAACCTCACCGGGCTGAATGACGCACGAATCGAGAGCTTTCAGAACCGTTTCCTCACCATCGATGATCAGGGTCATTTCACCCTCGATCATGATGTAAACCTTCTCAAAAGGCGTGGAATCGGGGCCAGCGCCACCACCGGGGAAGAACTGACTAAAGCCAATCCATTGATTTTTGGGACCGTTTTCCTCAAAGCCCTGAAGCCGCAAACCATAACAACCAAAATGGTTGGGAGCCTCATAGGCAGGAGCATCTGCAAAACGTTTTAGATGCATTACCTTCCTCCGTTCGTTTCTTAGGGCCAAACCGTAAACCGGCAACAGCCCGAACACAGTTGGCGCTCTCCCCCTGCATCAAGGCGAAAACATCCATCACATCGATCGCAGCAATCCATTGGATGCACATCACAACGACCAGAACTCTCTTCAAAGGCGCAGGCCCAACAAAGACACACCAGCAAGACATCAGCCCGAGCCCGCCACTCCCTTGCAAACAGCCTTTGATGAGGCTGAAAAGCGGGAATTCCCGACCAACCCAACAGCGCGCCTCGCCACGCCTTCTGCCCGAAAGCAGGGAACCACTTGCAACCGAACCGGATGGAGATCAAAGAGCTTGAAGATCTCTCGACATTTCGGCCCGGAACGCTGGCAAATCGAGCGCTCGACAAAGCCTTGAAAAAAGCCAAAGAGCACCCGTCACCGGCCAGACCGATGTCACATCACATTCAGTTTTTCAGGATGGCCCCTCCCTCCTGTTCCATATTACGGTACAAACGACTCCCAAAAAATACAAGCAATCGTCCCGCATCTCGATACACTAATACTGCATTATAGGAGAAAAGTTCACTAGTATTCGTAACAAATCGCCCTTAGGCTCATAACTTCTTAATAGATAAATATTTTTACTTAAGGTTATCTTGGTATCTGCAATGTATCACAATGTGATACTTATCATATAACTTGCCCACCAAACATACCGCCTGGTGGTCTGCTGGCATAAAAAATCCCGAACCGCATTCGGCCCGGGATTCTGAAAATCTGCTTCTATCTGGCGGAAAACCGCATTCCCTCAAAAGCTCACCAAAGCTTCCTCAGGTCTAGAGCGCCATGCGCGCCACGTCATCCGGTACAATCAGCTTGGCTGTGGTTGCTTCCACGACCTGCTCGACCGTTGCATCCGGTCCAAGTTCACGCAGAACAAGCCCTTCATCGGTCGGCTCGATCACCGCCATCTCGGTAACGATGAGAGAAACCCGACGGGCAGCCGTCAGCGGCAGCGTGCATTCGGGCACAATTTTCGGGCTGCCTTTGGCGGTGTGAACCATCGAGACGATCACCTTCTTGGCACCGGCAACCAGATCCATGGCACCACCCATTCCGGGCACCATTTTGCCGGGTACCATCCAGTTGGCCAGATAGCCACGCTCATCCACCTGCAGGCCACCCAGCACCGTCATATCCAGATGACCGCCACGAATGAGGCCAAAAGAAATGGAGGAATCGATGGAAGCTGCACCCGGAACGGCCGTAACAAAGCCACCACCGGCATCGGTCAGATCCTTGTTTTCAAATCCCGGCAGCGGGCTGCCCCCCAGACCGACAACACCATTCTCGGCCTGAAACATCACATCCACGTCACCGGGCAGATAGTTGGCAACCATGCTCGGCAGACCGATACCCAGATTGACCAGCATACCGTCCTTGACTTCCATAGCCACACGGCGGGCAATGATTTCCTTGGCGTTCATATCAAAGCTCCCGTTCCAGAATGTGATCGACCAAAATTCCCGGTGTTTTCACCGCGTCCGGATGGATGGCACCGATCGGTACGATCGCTTCCGCTTCCGCAATGACAGTCTCTGCCGCCATGGCCATAACCGGATTGAAATTGTGAGCGGTCAGGGCGTAATCGAGATTGCCTTTATAGTCGGCATTCTTGGCCTTGATCAGCGCAAAGTCACCACGGATGGGTTCTTCAAGCAAATAGCGCTTGCCTTGCACTTCAACGATCTGCTTGCCCTCTTCCACTGGCGTACCCAGTCCCGTTTCGGTCAGCACACCGCCCAGACCAACACCTCCGGCGCGAATCCGCTCGATCAGCGTGCCTTGCGGAACCAGTTCCACCTCGATCTCGCCGGCAATCATTTTCTGCTGGGTTTCAGGATTGAGCCCGATGTGACTTGCGATCACCTTCTTGACCAGCCCGGCCGTAATCAGCTTGCCGATCCCTTTTCCCACCAGCGCCGTATCGTTGGCAACGACGGTAAAGCCGCCCACGCCCCGCGCGACCAGTGCATCAATCATGCGCTCTGGCGTTCCGACCGCCATGAATCCACCAATGAGCAACACGGCTCCTTCGGGGATCAACGCTGCAGCATCTTCCAGTTTGGTTGCTGTCTTCATCGGCTACTCCTATTTCCTCCGCTGTAGCACCTTCAGGTCCCGAAAAGTCGTATTCCCATACGCACTTTCGCAGGCCATTCTTCTGACTGCTTACAGTCGACCTATTATTCTCAATGTGCCGGCAATCAAAATCCACATTACGGTACAAGCGAACCACATTTCGGTCAACCTGCAAAAGCGACAAAAGAGAGAACAAATTGCTCAATTCCCGCGTCAATTCACCGCTTTTTGCGCCACAGATCCGATGTCGGCGCCTCGATAAGCAGCGCTGGCACCAACCGCAGCGGCAATGAAAATTATTACGACAGAACAATTAGTTACTTAACCTTACGAAGTTTTTCGTAGAAACTCTCAAGCGCCATAAAAAAACCGCTCCGCACATCATTGGTGCGAAACGGTTTTGCCTCCCCTTCATCCAGAACGCCCCAAGGGCCATCAATCCCGGCACCTAGCCAGACGGAAAGCCCTTTACCGCGAGAGCCTTGTTCTTGTAGCCCTTGTTGCCCGTCACATCCTTGCCGAACCAGTCGGGCGCAACAAAAGCCTTGGCAGCTTGCCGTGAAGCAAATTCCACCTCCACCAGCAGCAAGCCCTTAAGCGCACCATGAAAGATGTCCAGCTCATAGCGAAGCCCATCCTCAAGCTCCCCGATATACCGCGTCTTCTCGACCCGACAGCCCGATGTTGCAGGCCAGAAGCTGTCAAACTGCGCCTCGCTGATGGCCACTTCTATTTCCCGGCGCGCCAGTTCTCCATCGGATTTCAGCGTCATGAAAAGAGAGGTTCCAGACGCATTGATCTTCTTGCGCAGCCTGATTTCGACGGAATCCTCCGCCGCCGTCAGATAGCCCTGCGATACGCCCACAGCTTCAAGCCCGGCAAGATCAGGCAGCCGATCAACGAGGAATTTGCGCTCGATCTCGACGGGCATCTTGTCTTCGCTGGCAGTCATCAGAGATCAACTTTCTTTTTGATGTCGCGATACAGCCCCTTATAGGCCTTGGATGCCGCACTGGCCGGAGCACTGGCCAGAACTGGAGCCCGATGCACGCCCATGCGCTCGACATCCGAGGCAAATGGCACCTGCGCCGAAAGAAACTGCTTCTTATATTGCCCGGACAATTCCTCCATCAGTTCCCCATGCAGCGACTTGACCGACTGTACCATGGAAAAGAAAGCGGCAAGCTTTTTGAGCGGGATCTTGTTAGAGCGGAAAAAATCGACCAGTTGCTCGAAGGTGCGCTGGGAAAGGGTGGTGGGAATGACCGGCACCAGAATAACGTCAGACGCCTTGAAAACACTTTCCGAGAGGGCTGAAATATTGGGCGGGCAATCAAGCAGGATGACGTCATAATCCTTCTTGACCGCCTTCAATGCCTTCTTCAGCCGTGAGCGACTATTCTTCATGCGCGACAGGAACACATCGAAATTGCGAAAGCTCATATTGGCGGGCAGAATATCGAGATTGTCGTAATTGCTGCCCCGAATGGATTTGGTAAAGCGCTCCACATCCTTGAAAAAGCGCTCATCGGTCAGTTTCTTGGATGGCTTGACCCTGAAATAGAAGCCCGAAGCCCCTTGCGGGTCGAGATCGCAAAGCAGCACCCTTTTCCCCGCATCAGCCAGAGCATAGGCCAGATTGACCGATGTCGCGGTCTTGCCGACACCGCCCTTGTTGGAATAGCAGGCAATGATTTTCATTCTTTCCCCTCCGCGCTCCGGAACAGCGCCTTGAAGCTTTGCCGGGTTTCCTCGCTGTCAAAGTGCGCAAAGGCATCAAGAACCAATGCCCGTTGCTCGCCCTGTCTGTGATGCAAAACGGCGATCAGGGCACCCACGCTCTGCGCAATGGACATTTGCGTCGCCTTGTTGCGAAATTTCTGCCCGGCGACAAAGGCGGAAAGCGCATCAATCTGCACAGAGCAGTCATTGAAGGCCCCGAGATTATCCTGCAGCCGCTTCATCGACTTGATCAGGCATCGGACATCTTCACGCGGAAACAGGGGGGTGAAAAATTCCATCAAATACCGCAGCTTCTTGCAATGGATGCGCAGCGCATGCACCTCGCTGTCGTCGCTGCCTGCATCAAGCCCTCTGGCAATCTTGCAGATCTTGCGATAGCGCTTCCAGATCAGACCGCAGGCATAGTCATGCGCGCCAAGATCACCATTAGGCCCCTTTTCCAGCCGCTCCGGCGCATTGAAGAGATCATCAAGCGACTGCATCTCCGCCTGATAGGCATCGCCGATCAGGTGATCGGCAAGCTGCAAGGCGGCCTCCTCCCGCTCCCTTGCAAAAAGGGAGAACATTTCATTGAGCCCCTCATGCAGTGGTGCTGGCACCAGATCAAAAAAGCACTGCTTTTCCATTAGATAGACATCAAGATCGCGCAGTTTGCCAGTCTTGACCATCAGCTTGGAAAAGCGTTTTTTAAGGTCGCGCGTCTGCGCATCCGAATAAACACCCCGAAACAGGCTGAGCACGGAGCGAATCTTGCGCAGAGCTATGCGATAGTCATGCAGGAATTCGCTATCAATATCATTGACGATCCCCTTCTCATGCACACGAGCAGCAGGCAGATAGGCCGCTATGATATCCGTTGCCACATCAAAGGCAGGCTCGTCCTGCCCAAGCGCGATTTCCGGCTTGAACACAGCCGAAGGAAAGGACAGGCAAAGGCCTGAGAAATAGCCCCGAAGATCGGTTTCCCCGCCCCCTATGCGAAATAGCGCCTCGCGCACCAGCGCCACAGCCTTGCCATATCCGCGCACCGGATGCAGAAAGGCAATAAGACCGATTGCGCCTCCGATCATGCGGGTTTCAACAAAGTTGATCCTGATGTGTATCTTGCCCTCGGCATCGACCAGCGCCATGCGGGCCGAACAAATCTGCAAGCGACAGATGGGCGTCAGCGCCCTCAGATCAGCAGGCCCCTTGAGCCGTTTTTGTGCCTTGAGCGCCTTGCGCACGCGCCCCTTGGGCAGATCGCGCAAGAAGCCACCCTCTGCAGGCCCTTTCTGGCTAATCGGCTCGCCATCACAACCAAGCAGCTTAAGGCGACCATGGCTGGCAAACAGGAACTGCCCCGACCGCAGCAGCGGCAGATGAAACATGTCCAGCAGAACGGCATCCGCCAGATCGGTCTGATCTGAACAGACCGGTTTCAGCTTGCCGAAATCTTCTCCCGCCAGACAATCCAGAGACCGGTTGGGAATGAATATGAGACTATCATCAATCTGCGCCATGGCCTTATAGTTTCATGGAAGCGCTAAGGGTGCAAGCAGCCAGCAAGCGCACAATGTGCATTTCCTCAGAAAGTGACAGCCACAACCAAAATCCCCCACCCTTCGGCAAGCAGAGACCAACAACAAACAAGGCACCCGACACATGCCGGATGCCTTGCTAAATTCTTGCTCATTTTGCCCAAAGGCCGATACAGGATGCCATGCCGACAAGCGGCATGCCCTCGCTCAGCGGCGAGGCTAGGTCACAGCCAGAATGGAAGCCTTTTCGAAGCGCGCCACGATGCGTTTGCAAAATTCATCAGCCTTGTCTTTTTCAATCAGCGCCACGACAGAGCCGCCCCAGCCGCCACCGGTTTGCCGCGCCCCCAAAGCACCAAAGGAAAGAGCGGTTTCGGCAATCAGGTCGGTTTCGGCGACCGTGATCTGATAATCGTCCCTCTGGGATGCATGGCTGGCAATCATCAGTTCGCCAAACCTTGCCATATCATGCGCCTTGAGCGCCGCCACCCCTTCCAGCACATGCTGGTTATCATTGATGATATGACGCGCCCTTCTGTTCAAAGGTTCGGGGATGGCATTGATCCGGTCAAGGTCAGACGGCCCCAGATCGCTGAGCATCTCCACCTGCAATGCGGCGCAGGCAGCCTTGCATTCGGCCACGCGGGTCGCATAGCCATCCTCGCCGCCATCAACGAGCTGATGGCTGACCCCCGAAGCAATGATGACAAAGGCATGATCGGCCGATGTCGTCACCAGTTCATAGGCCAGCGTGTTGGTATTGAGGAACATGGCAACGCCCGGATCGCCAACAGAGGATGCGAACTGGTCCATGATGCCGCAGGGCATGCCGACAAAGTCATTCTCCACCGCACGCGCCTTGACGGCCACATCGACAGCGCTCATCTGACGACCATAAAGCGCCAGCGCTGCCTTGATGGACACCACTTCCAGCGCCGCGGAACTGGAAAGCCCTGCCCCCATCGGCAAGGTCGTCTCAAGCGCGACACAGAGGCCGGTCCGGGCAACATCTTCCGCAGCAACCGCTTTGAGGCAGCCCAACAGATAATCGGACCAGCGCCCCTGTCGCCCATCCTCGATATTGCGTATCTCGGTTTCAGCGAAAGTGTCGGAATAGGCCTCGATTACGCCCGGCTTGTCACCCTTGCCCAAGGCAATGGAAACGCCGAGCCCGCGCAGGGCCATCGGCAGCACGAAGCCACCATTATAATCGGTATGCTCTCCCAGCAGATTGACCCGCCCGGGTGAATAGGCCACCACATCGGGCGCCAGACCGAAATGCTTCTCAAAGGCTGCCCGTACAGATGCGGTTTCTCTTTCCTCAGCCATGCATCCCCCCTATTTGATCGACTTGTAATGAATATCGGACAAGGACCGCAAACGTTCTGCGGCCGTCTCGGCGGTCAAATCCCTCTGGGCTTCAGAAAGCATCTCATAGCCAACCATGAATTTGCGCACGGTAGCCGAACGCAAAAGCGGCGGATAGAAATGCGCATGCAGTTGCCAATGGTCGAACTGCCCGGCTCGCGTCGGAGCGCCATGCCAGCCCAT
Source organism: uncultured Cohaesibacter sp. (assembly GCF_963676275.1). Classification (NCBI taxonomy): domain Bacteria; kingdom Pseudomonadati; phylum Pseudomonadota; class Alphaproteobacteria; order Hyphomicrobiales; family Cohaesibacteraceae; genus Cohaesibacter; species uncultured Cohaesibacter sp. The sequence continues at coordinate 3,906,472 of NZ_OY781091.1, forward strand.
GGTATAGGGAAATTCCGTCTCGAAAAGATTGTCATATTTGGTGCAGAGACGCTTGAGCGCATCAGACAGTCCATTGCGCTCGCTGTCGGTAAGGTCGGGCAGGCGCAACACATGCCGCTTTGGCATCAGAAGCGTCTCGAACGGCCAAGTCGCCCACCATGGCACCACCGCAATCCATTCCTCATTCTCGACAACGACCCGCTCGCCTTTCCTTGCCTCATCGGCACCATAGCGCACGAGCAGAATCTCACCATGCTCGGAGAAGAAACGCGCCTGATGAGCATCTTCGATCGCCACCTCGTTGGGCAGAAAATCCGAGGCCCAGATCTGGCCATGCGGATGAGGCTGGGAACAGCCCATCACCGAGCCCTTATTCTCGAAGATCGCGACCCAGTCATAGCGCGCACCCAGATCGACAATCTGCTCGGCCCAGGCATCAACCACCAGCCGGATATCGGCAACCTCCAGTTCCGGCAGGGTCAGGTCATGCCGCTCTGAAAAGCACATGACCCTTGCAGTGCCGCGCACAGCATCGGCCCGAAACAGAGGATCGCCCTTCGTGCCGCCATGCGGGGTATCTTCCAGCAAGGCCGGAAAGTCATTGTCAAAGACAAATGGCCCCTTGTAATCAGGATTGACAGCCCCGGAATTGCGCTTGTTGCCCGCGCAGAGATAGCAGTCCGGATCATGGCGCGGCTTGTCCGCGATGACCAGCTTTTCCTGCTGTCCCTGCCAGGGCCGTTTGTTTCTGTGGGGCGAAACAAGCACCCACTCTCCTTTGAGCGGATTATATCGGCGATGCGGAGCATCTGTGGGTACAGTTTCTTCAGCCATAGCTGGCCTCCTCGTCATTTACCGGCAAATGGCCCATATTTGGGCTCATGATGCCAGCGCCAGGCAGTTTCGATAATCGTTTCCAGCGCGTCAAATTTGGGCTTCCAGCCCAGCTCGGTCTTGGCCCGCGTGCTGTCAGCCACCAGCGTGGCGGAATCGCCAGCCCGTCGCGGCGCCATGTCATAGGGAATATCGCGATTGGTCAGCCGCTTGGCCGTCTGAATGACCTCAAGATTGGTGAAGCCATTGCCATTGCCCAGATTGAAGCAATGGGCACCCTCATGGCTGTCCATATAATCCAGCGCCAGCAAATGCGCCGAGGACAGATCAAGCACGTGGATATAGTCGCGGATGCAGGTGCCGTCGCGGGTTTCATAATCACTGCCAAAGACCGACAGCTTCTCGCGGATACCAAGCGCAGTCAGCAGCACTAGCGGCACCAGATGGGTTTCCGGGCTGTGCGCTTCCCCGATCAGCCCGTTGGGATGAGCCCCCGCCGCATTGAAATAGCGCAAGGCAACAGAGCGCAATCCATAGGCAACCGCCATGTCGGACAGGATCTGCTCCACCATCCGCTTGGACCTGCCATAGGGATTGATCGGCCTCAGCGGATGCGTCTCATCAATCAGGTCATGGATCGGATTGCCAAAGACCGCAGCCGTGGAAGAAAAGACGATCCGGTCAACACCCGCCTTGCGCATGGCGTCCAGCAAATTGAGCGTCCCGGTCACATTGTTGCGATAATAAAGGTCGGGTTTCTCCACCGATTCACCTACCGCGATCAGAGCGGCAAAATGGATAACGGCCTCTACCTTGTGCTTTTTGAAAACCGCATCGAGATCAGCCGGATTGAGCAGATCACCGCGCTCGAGAATTGCTCCGGACACAGCCTCCACATGACCTGACGAAAGATTATCAAAAACAACCACTTCATGCCCAGCCTCGAGCAAGAGCTGCACCATATGAGAGCCAATATAACCGGCTCCGCCACATACCAATATTTTCCGCTTCATATTCATGCTCCCAATAGCAACAGCCTCAGGCTGTCAGGCAAATAAATGCATCCAAGATAGAGCGTTAAAACACATTTTTTCCGGTTTCTGAAGTCTAGTCCAGAAATTGACAGGAGTAAATATTTACTAGATAATTATCTAACACATTTCACATCCAGATAAAGACACATATCTCTGCTTTCCTTGCCCACTGTCTTGTGCTTGAAAGAAACAGAAAAGCAGAGCGGAGACTTCACGCATGGCCACGATCAAGGATATCGCAGAACGGGTAGGCGTTTCACCAACAACGGTGTCGCGTGTCCTCAACTATGATTCCAGCCTGTCCGTGTCCGAAAAGAAGAGACGCCAGATCATCGAGACCGCGCAGGACCTCAATTACGCCCCCCCGCGCATGCGCGCCAAAAAGCGCAAACTGATCGCAGGTCAGCGACAGACAACAATCTCACTGCTGCATACGCTCAATGAAACCGAGGAGCTGGCCGACCCCTATTTTATCACCATCCGCCACAGCATCGAGAAGCATCTCTCCGAAGCAGGATTGCGGATCGACAACCGCTTCTGCCATCTGGAAGAATTTCCCGCCGACAGCCTGAAGGAAAATCACGCCATTCTGTTGATCGGCCCGCATGATCGCAACACGATCGATAGTCTGGCCCGCTCAGCAGCAGCCTTTGTCTGCGTCGATTTCCCGCCCGACAGAGCCGATGTGGATTGCGTCTTCCCTGATCTGGAGCAGGCCATGGCCAATCTTCTGGATGCCCTCTGGCAAAAGGGCTTGCGGAAATTCGGCTTCATCGGCGCGCTGTCAGGGGAGGAAAATCCGCGCCGCCCCTATCCGGACCTGCGCAGTCGTACCTTCATGCAATGGTTCGAGGCCAAGGGATTGCAGGCGCCAGCCAATGTGCGATTCGAGCGCCTCACCCCGATGAGCGGTTTCGAGCTGGCCAGACAATTGCTCGACAACCCGGATCGGCCAGAAATCATCATCGCAGCCAATGACACCATGGCCATCGGCGCCCTTCAGGCCGCCAGCAGCCTCGATCTCAAGGTTCCTCAGGATCTGCGCATCGTCGGCTTCAATGACATTCCTGCCGCAGGCCTGATCGAGCCCAGCCTGACCACTGTCGCAATTCCGGCTGAAGATATCGGGCGCGCAGCCGTTGACCTGCTGCTCGAGCGCCTCTCCGGGCGCAGCTTTTCCAAAAAGATCATTCTGGGCACAAAAATCCGCTGGCGTGAGAGCTGCTGACCAACGCCCCGCCTGAGCGGAGACGCCCCTTCCTCAAGACACGAAAAAAGGCGGAAGCAATGATCTTGCTCCCGCCCTTTAAAAATGAGTTGGATGGCCTTAGCCCTTTTCGGGCACCGCCGTGATCTGCGTCGCACCGCCATGTTCGCCCGACCATTTGAGCGGTTCATGCAGGAAGCGCTCGACGCTGTCCAGCGTCTTGGTGTCGAAATAATTCTGCTTCTTGGCAACCGCCAGCACATCATGCCATGTCGCCAGATAATGCAGATTGAGATCGATCTTCTTCATATTTTCCAGCGCTTCGGGGAAAATGTCATAATAGAACAGCACGATGGTGTCATGCACCTCGGCCTCGGCCTTGCGCATGGCTTCAACAAAATTGATCTTGCTGCCGCCATCCGTGGTCAGGTCTTCCACCAGCAAGGCGCGCTTGCCAGCAATGGGAGCCCCTTCGATCTGCGCATCCCGTCCATATCCCTTTGGCTTCTTGCGGACATAATTCATCGGCAGCGCCAACTTGTCTGCAATCCATGCAGCGAAGGGAATACCAGCCGTTTCGCCACCAACAATCGCGTCAATCTTCTCAAAGCCGATATCGCGCATGATGGTCGCTGCGCAAAATTCCATCAGCGTGTTGCGAATGCGCGGATAGGAAATCAGCTTGCGGCAATCGATATAGGTGGCGCTAGCCAGTCCGGACGCCAGCATGAAGGGCTCTTCGGGGCGAAAATGCACCGCATTGACCTCCAGCAGCATCTGAGCGGTCAGTTCGGCCATGAGAGCGCGATCAGGAAAGGAAGAAGTAATCATCAGGGCATCCTCTAGAAGGTGCGAACCGGGCAATCGGCTCAAGCGTTAGCGGTTTCATATCGCCAGAATAACGGGAAACCGGGATCAAAAATAACGACGTCATCACCACCGGCGGCGATCTTGTCATCCAGCACCAGCGGCGCATCCCCCTTGAACAGGCGAATGCGTTGCTCATTGGCTGGCAAACCATAAAAGGCGGGGCCATTGAGCGACATGAAGGCTTCAAGCTTGTCGAGCGCGCCTTCCTGCTCAAAGACATGCGCCAGACAATTCACCGTGTTGGCGGCATTGAACACACCGGCACAGCCGCAGGCGCATTCCTTGGCAGATTTGGCATGCGGCGCGGAATCCGTACCCAGAAAGAAGCGTGCATGCCCCGAAGTCGCCGCCGCCCGCAAAGCCAGACGATGCTTCTCGCGCTTGGCAACAGGCAGGCAATAATAATGCGGCTTTATGCCTCCGACCAGAATGGCATTGCGATTGATGATCAGATGGTGCGTGGTGATGGTAGCAGCGGTCCGTGCTCCTGCCCCCTTGACGAACTCAACACCGTCTTCGGTGGTCACATGTTCCATCACGATGCGCAGATCGGCAAACCGTTCGCGGATCGGGGAAAGCACCCGCTCAATGAAAACGGCTTCCCGGTCGAAAATGTCGATATCCGCATCCGTCACCTCGCCATGCACCAGCAAAGGCACATCCACCTCGGCCATCTTCTCCAAAACCGGATAGATGGCTTCGATATTGCGCACACCGCTATCGGAATTGGTGGTCGCTCCGGCAGGATAAAGCTTCAAGGCCTTGATCAGCCCCGATTTCACGCCAGCCTCGACATTCGCCGGATCGGTGCTTTCGGTCAGATACAGGGTCATCAGCGGCTCAAAATTGTGCCCTGAAGGCATGGCCGCCAGAATGCGATCTCGATAGGCCTTAGCATTGGCAACCGTCACCACCGGCGGCACAAGATTGGGCATGATGATTGCCCTGCCGAAATGGGCGCTGCTATGGGGCAGAACCGCCTTCAGCATCTCGCCATCACGCAAATGCAGATGCCAGTCATCGGGCCGACGGACAATAAAATCAGTTGTTTTTTCAGCTGGGCTCATCGGGGCAACTCCGCGTGCGTGCAAATTGCGCTATCTTTAACAACATTTTGCCGAAAAAGCCTAGCCCTTCGTTTGAACTGTGGAAGCCTGCGCAGCAAGACCGCAAGTCAGACAAAGAAAAGCCCGAACAGCATCGCCATTCGGGCCTTAGTCTTTACGCATTGCTATGAGGACGCGCTTCAGCCCTTAGCCAGATCACCGGCAAAAGCCCCGATGCGCTTATAATCCTCATAGATCTTGTTGTAGAGCTTGTGTTTTTCCGGATCCGGCTCAAAGCTCTTCTCGATCGGGCTCAGCATGGAAGCCTTGGCTTTATGAATGTCCTCATAGGCCCCGGCTGCGGTTGCCGCAAAAATGGCAGCTCCACGGGCGCAGGCCTGATCGGACAGCACAACATCCACCTTGCGATTCATGACATCAGCACAAACCTGGGAAATGAAATCGGACTTGCGCGCAATGCCACCAATGGCAACGATGCTCTTGACCGGAATGCCCTGCTCTTCGAAACGCTCGACAATTGCGCGAGAGCCATAGGCTGTCGCCTCAATGAGGGCGCGATAGATGGAAGGCGCGGTGGAGCCCAGATGCAACCCGGCCAGAATGGCCTTGACCGTCTGGTCCGCATCCGGCGTGCGACGGCCATTGAGCCAGTCAAGCGCCCGCTCGCCGTGCCCACCCGGAGGCAGCAGAGCCGCTTCCTTTTCCAGCTCCGGCAGCAAGGAACCAGCCTTGCCGCGACCGCTGCGGCCCCATTGCAGCAATCTTTCAAACCAAGCAAAGACATCACCGAAGGAAGACTGCCCGGCCTCGAAACCGATCAGCCCCGGCAGAACACTGCCCGGCACCTGACCGCAAATACCGCTGACCAGCGTGTCATTGACCTCTTCGGGCGGCGCCACAAGAATATCACAGGTCGAAGTCCCCATGACGCGCACCAGCGAATAGGGCTCGATACCGGCACCAACCGCTCCCATATGACAGTCAAAAGCGCCAACAGCAATCGGAATGCCGGCTTTCAGCCCAAAGCGCCCAGCCCAATCGGACGACAGATTGCCCGCCACCTGATCACTGGTCTTGGTATCTTCATAAAGTGGTGTGGCAAGATTGCCCAGCAGCGGATCAAGCGCCTGCAACCATTCCCGGCTCGGCAGTCCGCCAAATTCGGGATGCCAGAGCGCCTTGTGGCCTGCAGCACAACGCGACCGCACGATCTTGGAAGCATCGGTCACCCCGGAAAGCACCGCCGGAACCCAGTCGCACAATTCCACCCAGTTGGCGGCAGCGCGAAAAACCGTCGGGTTACGCCGACCGACATTCAGGATCTTGGCCCAGTACCATTCAGAAGAATAGATACCGCCGACATATTTCGTATAGTCGGGAAATTTGCCTGAATGGCTGAGCTCGTTGATTTCACGCGCTTCGGCAACCGAGGTGTGATCTTTCCATAGGATGCACATGGCGTCGGGGTCGGTCGAGAAACCATCCTTGAGCGCCAGCGCCGTACCATCGGCGGTAACGGGCATGGGAGAAGAACCCGTGGTATCGACACCGATGCCGATGATATCCGGATGCGCATCAAGCGAAGCAATCGCCTCGCGCACAGCAGCCCCCATAGCCTCCAGATAGTCTGACGGATGCTGACGGAACTGCTGCCGGGAAGCATCACAGAACTGCCCCTCGGCCCAGCGGGGATAATTCGCGACAGCGGAAGAAAGCTCTTCCCCGTCAGCGACCCGAACCACGACAGCCCGCACGCTATCCGACCCGAAATCCAGACCAAGAACACAACTGTCACTGGTTGCACTCATTCCACAATCCTCCCTACCATTGAATCACCAACGGATATATTCAGCCGCATCTATGGATAATTCTCCTCAAACCGCCCCATATCACAGCTTTTAATTTTGATAGACTTGGTTTACAATATGGACGATCCTGATATTTCACAATGCAGCATCAGGCTAGAGACATGGACGATCATTCTTATTTTGATCCTGCCCAAGATCCGCAGGTACAAAGAATATTCAACAAGCTTTCCTATCGCAGTTCAGTCAAGAACTACGACAAGGAAGTGGCCGCCCTGTTCCCTGGATTCGAATTCGGCGTCAGGCTGGTTGCCGGCATTACGCCGATCGAAAAAGGCGGACCGCTCGATTTTCACATCGACCGCCCCAACGGCATGCATGGATGGATCATCAACCTCACGGTCGATGGACAGGGCAAGCTGTTTGACGGCAAGGACACGGTGATTGTCAAACCGGGCGATCTGGCTCTTTTCCCGCCCGATGCGCGCCATTTCTATGGCCGCAATCCGGGCGCGGACAAATGGTGGCATCGCTGGATCTATTTCCAGCCACGCGCCTTCTGGAAACCATGGCTTGAGTGGGACGAAGAGGTGAACGGCGTCTATATCATGCGCCATCGGGATGAAAGCCGCTTCAGCGAACTGTTCCGCCTATTTGTCGAAGTGGAGAAATGGGCAGGCCTCTCCGACAGCCTGTCTGCCGATCTTGCCTTCAACCGACTGGAACATATCCTGCTATTCTGCGCCCGCATGAACCGGGCCGAGAAAAAATCCAACATCGAGATTGACGAGCGCGTTCTGGCCGCCTGCACGCTGATTTCCAACAATCTGGACAAGCCGCTGACGGTCAATGAAATCGCCAGCCATGTCTGCCTGTCTCCCTCGCGCCTCTCCCATCTGTTCCGCAAATATATCGGCACCGGCATCGTGCAATGGCGCGACGGACAGCGCATTCAATATGCCATGCAGGTGCTGCGCGTTTCCAACGTGCCCATCAAGGCCCTCTCGCAGATGGTCGGCTATGAGGATCCCCTTTATTTCTCGCGCGTTTTCCGCCGCCATACCAATATGAGCCCGCGCACTTTCAGAGAGCGCAGCCTCTCGATGATCGTGCGTGCCGAAGGCGAACAGGTGGACAATGCGCTGGACAAGGCAACGGCGGTCTTTGCCGCCGAGGTTCCCCTGCCCAGAAGCAAGGGACCGCAGAAATAGCGCCCTGCCGGGCGACACAAACCGCAGCAGCCCCGAACGAAAAAAAGCCCGACCAATCGCTTGGCCGGGCTCTTTGATTTCCTCACCGGGATTTCGCCTAAACGCGAATCCCCTTGGCCAGATGCCAGTAAACCTCATTCATCCGCAAGGACTGCTTGAAGTCAGAGATCTTGGTATCCTCGTCGATCATCGCCAGCTCAATGCCGGCAATGGTAGCGAAGTCCTCCAGCATCTCTGCCGTAACATCATAGCTGTAAGCGGTATGATGGGCACCGCCCGCCAGAATCCATGCCTCACAGGCGGTTTTGAAATCAGGCTTGCACTGCCAGACGGCACGGGCAACAGGCAACTTCGGCAGATCGGGATGATCAACCGACTTGACACTGTTGGCGATAAGACGGAAGCGATTGCCCATATCGATGAGGCAGGCATTGACCGCATCGCCCTTGACGGAATTAAAGACCATGCGCACAGGATCAGCCTTGCCCCCGATGCCCAGCGCATGAATTTCAATGCGCGGCTTGCTTTCAGCTATGGTCGGGCAAACCTCAAGCATATGCGCACCAAGCACCAGCTCATCACCCGGCTTGGAAATATCGTAGGTATAGTCTTCCATGAAGGAACAAGCACCGCTCTTGCCATGCCCCATGACCTTCATGGCGCGCACGAGCGCAGGCGTCTTCCAATCGCCTTCCCCGGCAAAGCCAAAGCCCTGCTCCATCATGCGCTGCGGCGCAAGTCCCGGCAGTTGCTGCAATCCATGCAGATCCTCGAAGGTATGGGTAAAGCCCTTGTAATTGCCTTCCTTGAGGAAGGAAGCAATCGCCAGTTCCTGACGCGCCGCATCAAGCAGCGAAGCCCGTTTGGCGCCCCCTGCCTGCAATTCCGGCACCAGTTCATATTTGGCGTCATATTCGGCAGCAAGAGCCTCAACTTCCGCGTCGGAGAAATCGGCCATCTTGGCCACCAGATCACCAACGGGCCAATAATCAACCTTGAAGCCGAAGGCCATTTCTGCCGACACCTTGTCACCGTCGGTCACGGCAACATTGCGCATATTGTCGCCAAAGCGGCAGATACCAGCCCCCTGCCAATCGTCCCATGCCCGCGCAGCGCGCATCCAGCTGTCGATCTTGCCCTGAACCTCAGGATCACTCCAGTGGCCAACCACGACCTTGCGACCAATCCGCATGCGCGTATGCAGGAATCCTGCTTCACGGTCGCCATGCGCGGACTGATGCAGGTTCATATAGTCCATATCGATGGAATCCCAAGGCAGGGCGGCATTGAGCTGGGTGTGCAGATGCAGCATCGGCTTGGTCAGCGCATTCAGGCCGCGGATCCACATTTTCGACGGCGAGAATGTGTGCATCCAGAGAATGATGCCACCGCATTCAGGATCGGCAGATGCCCGCCGGCAGATATCCGCAATCTCTTCCCCCGTAGTCGCAACCGCCGCAAATTCAAGCGGCAGCACCAGTCGCCCATCCTTCGACAGCCCGTCGACAACCTTGCGCGCACCATCAGCAACTTCGGCCAGTGTCTCCGGGCCATACAGGTGCTGCGATCCGCACACAAACCAGAACTTCAGCGGTTTCAAACCAAACATTTCCATTCCCTTTCAATTTACGACCGGCGTTTGTTGCGCGATGGTCTGGACATGTTTGCGCCAAGGATGCAAAGCCATTTTCCCTCCCCTTTGCGCAAAAAAGCGGTTCCGAGATGCTCATGCATTCCCCCCTCGGAACCGCAAGAAGTGATTATTTCTGGCCATACCAGGCATTCTTGCCATGCTTGCGCTCATAGTGATAATCGAGCACATATTGCTCCAGCGGCGGTATGGGATTGGAGATGGTGGCGGTGATGGTCGCCATATGGGCAACCTCTTCCAGCACAACGGCATTATGCACCGCATCATCAGCATTTTTGCCCCATGCAAAGGGGCCATGACCAGCAACAAGAACCATCGGAACAGCCGCCGGGTCCAGCCCGGCAAAGCGCTCCACGATGGCCTCGCCTGTCGTTGTTTCATAATCGCGATTGACCTGTTCCTCGGTCAAAGGCTTGGTGCATGGCACAGGACCGGCGCAGTAATCGGCCTGCGTCGTGCCAAGGCACGGAATTTCCCGCCGGGCCTGCGCCCAGGCCACAGCATGGCGCGAATGGGTATGCACCACACCGCCAATCTGCGGGAAAGCCTTGTAGAGCGTGGTATGGGTCTTGGTGTCGGAAGACGGCTTCTTGTTACCCCAGACAACCTTATTGTCCAGATCGACAACCACCATGTCATCGGCGCTCATGCTGTCATAAGGAACGCCGGACGGCTTGATCACGACCAGCCCCTGCTCGCGATCAATCGCGCTGACATTGCCCCATGTATAGATGACGACACCGCGGTTATTCAGCTCGATATTGGCGCGAAAAACTTCTTCCCTCAATTCTTTCAGCATTGGAATATCCTCCTTCAAACCGCCCGGTTTATTCGTGGCTTCAAAGAGCCAGGGCTTGTTTTCATGGCAGCGCAGCAGCCAAGAGATCGCACAGACCACACCTCGTCCGACCATTTAAAATATGGACAGATCACAGATAAGCGGTTAGAGGCTATAAGGTTATACTTATGGATTATCTTGCTATCCGTGCCAATGACACGATCACTACAACAGGCATTTTTCGACTGCATGCAGAACATGGCTAAAAGGCCTGTGAAACCGGAATTGAACCAATAGCCGCCGCGAAGATCCGATCTGCCACCCGAGCACCGAACGCCCGGGGAAAAGCGGGCCGCAAAGCGGCCCACTCGATTTGTTTCTTGCGAAGACCTAACCGGCCTTCTTCTTGTTATAGACGTCGAAGATAACGGCTGCGAGCAGAACAACGCCCTTGATGACCTGCTGCCAGTCAATGCCGATCGACAGGATGGACATGCCGTTGTTCATGACACCCATCAGGAAGGCGCCGATGATCGCACCGGTCACCGTACCGACACCACCCGTCGTCGAAGCACCACCGATGAAGACAGCGGCGATCACATCAAGCTCGTAGCCATAACCGGCTTTCGGCGTTGCCGTATTGAGGCGGGCCGCAAAGACCAGACCGGCAAAGGCAGCCAGAAGCCCCATATTGGCGAAGGTCAGGAAGGTCAGCCGCTCGGTATTCACGCCCGAGAGCTTGGCAGCCTTGACGTTGCCACCCAGAGCATAGATGCGACGCCCAACCGTGGTCGAGGAAGTCAGGAAGCCATAGGCAGCAACCAGCACAGCCATCACGATCAGAACGTTCGGATAGCCCCTGTAGCCAGCCATGATGTAGGACAGATAGTTGATGGCGAACACGATCAGGATATTTTTCAGCACGAAGAAGGCAAATGGCTCTTCCAGGTTACCAAATTTGTCACGCTCCTTGCGGTCTTTCCAGCTGGCATAGAGCAGGAAGACGCTGAGCACGATACCCAGAACGATGGTCAGCATGTGCGGGCGGCCTGAACCGAACAGATCGGGAATAAAGCCCGAGCTCAGCTTCTGGAAACCGGTCGGGAACGGGCCGATCGACTGGCCATTGAGCAGCGCAAGGGTAAGACCGCGGAAGCTCAACATACCGGCCAGTGTCACGATAAAGGCCGGGATCTTGTAGTAAGCGACCCAAAAGCCCTGCGCAGCACCAATCGCGACACCAACAATCAGGCACACGACGATCGTGACCACATAATTGATCTCGTAATTGACGATCATCACCGCCGCCAGAGCGCCGATAAAGCCCATCACCGAGCCGACAGACAGATCGATATGACCTGCCACGATGATCAGCAACATGCCGATCGCCATGATGACGATATAACTATTCTGCAGAATGAGGTTGGTCAGGTTGAGCGGTTTCATCAGAATACCGTTGGTAACAACCTGGAAGAAGATCATAACAGCGATCAAGGCAATCAAGAGGCCGTATTCGCGTACGTTTGACTTCAAATAACTGGCGACGCTGACAGTATTTTCCGCGTCAGAGTTTGCCGGAGACGGGTTTTCCACCTGTGCCATTGTTTCAGCCTTTGTCCTTGATGATCATCCGCATGATTTTTTCTTGCGAAGCTTCCTTCGTCGGCAATTCGCCAACCATCCTGCCCTCATTCATGACATAGATTCGATCTGTCATGCCCAGCAGTTCTGGCAATTCCGAAGAAATGAAAATAATGCCCTTACCCTCTTGGGCAAGCTGGTTGATGATCGTGTAGATCTCATATTTGGCATTCACATCAATACCGCGCGTCGGCTCATCAAGGATAAGCACATCCGGGTTTGCGAACAGCCATTTACTCAAAACGACCTTTTGCTGGTTGCCGCCAGACAGGTTGACCACCTGCTGCATCAAGCCAGAGCATTTGGTATTCAGTTTCTGTTTATATTCGAGACCGACCCGGGTTTCGGCATTGTCGTCAATGACGATCCCCTTGGAAACACCTTCAAGATTGGAAAGCGTCGTATTGACCTTGATGCTGTTTTCCAGCACCAGACCATATTCCTTGCGGTCTTCGGTTACATAGGCCAGACCGTTTGCAACGGCCTTGTTGATCGTGCTGACATCAATCGGTTGCCCACGCAGCTCAACTTCCCCTGAGATTTTCTGACCGTAGGCACGACCAAAAAGGCTCATGGCAAGTTCAGTTCGCCCGGCGCCCATCAAGCCGGAAATACCGACGATCTCGCCTGCGCGCACATTGAAATTGACATCACGGATCAAATGGCGATCTGCATGCACCTGATGATAGACATTCCAGCCCTTCACCTCGAGCAACATATCGCTGATATTCGGCGTCCGCTGGGGGAAGCGGTTGGTCAGCTCGCGCCCGACCATATCCTTGATGATTCTATTTTCCATTTCCTCGGACTTGTCACAGTCGAGCGTACTGACGGTCTGGCCGTCACGCAGCACGGTGATCTTGTCCGCGACCTTCACAACCTCGTTGAGCTTGTGCGAAATCAGGATCGAGGAAATGCCTTTGGCCTTGAATTCAAGCAGCAACTCCAAGAGTGCAGCGCTGTCCTGTTCGTTCAGGGAAGATGTCGGCTCGTCAAGGATAAGCAGCTTCACTTCCTTGGACAGGGCCTTGGCAATTTCCACCAGCTGCTGCTGGCCGGTACCAAGGTTGGTCACCAGTGTGCCGGTCGGCTTGTCCAGCCCGACAATCTTGAGCAGCATTTCGGCTTCGGAGTGCGCAACGGGCCAGTTGATCACGCCATTCTTGGCGCGTTCATTGCCAAGAAAGATATTTTCGGCAATTGACAGAAGCGGAACCAGAGCCAGCTCCTGATGAATGATGATGATGCCCTTTTCTTCACTGTCGGAGATGGTAGCAAATTTCTGGACCTCTCCATTATAGACGATATCCCCTTCATAAGTGCCATAGGGATATACGCCGGAGAGAACCTTCATCAGCGTTGACTTGCCAGCGCCATTTTCACCGACCAAGGCATGAATTTCACCCTCGCCAACCGTCAGATTCACATCACTCAAGGCCTTTACACCCGGAAAGGTCTTGGTGATTCCTCGCATTTCTAAGATGGTGTTCATGTCAGCCTCAAGCAAACAGTCTCATTATTGTTCTTGAAGAACGGGATGGAGGGGGCGAAAATTGATCGCTTCCCTCCCCCGGGAGGACCCTTACTTGACCTGATCCATGGTGTAGTAACCGCTACCGATCACGATTTCTTCCCAGTTGGAAGAATCGACGGGAACCGGTTTGAGCAGATAGGAAGGAACCACTTTGATACCGTTGTCGTAGGTTTTGGTATCGTTGATTTCTGGTTCGCCGCCTTCGAGCAGAGCATTCACCATGCCGACAGTTACGCGAGCAAGCTCACGGGTGTCTTTGAAGATGGTGGAATATTGTTCGCCAGCCAGAATGGATTTGATTGACTGAACTTCTGCGTCCTGACCGGTCACGATTGGCATTTTCATGTCGCCAGAGCCGTAGCCAACGCCCTTGAGCGAGGACAGGATACCAATGGACAGACCATCATACGGAGCCAAGACGCCGTGTACGGTTTTGTCGGTGTAGAAAGCGGAAAGCAGGTTATCCATGCGAGCCTGTGCAACAGCACCGTCCCAACGCAGGGTACCAACCTTGTCCATGCCGAACTGTTCGGAAGGAACAGCAACTTCGCCAGCATCGATCATGGGCTGGAGAACAGACATTGCGCCGTTATAGAAGAAGTAGGCGTTATTGTCGTCCGGAGAACCACCGAAAAGCTCGACATTCCATGGTTTTGCATCCGGGAAACGTTCTTTCAGACCAGCGACCAGGCTGGAAGCCTGCTGAACGCCAACCTGGAAGTTATCGAAGGTTGCATAATAGTCAACATTGCCGGAGTCACGGATCAGACGGTCATAAGCAATGACCTTGATACCGGAGTCTGCAGCCAGCTCAAGCGCGCCCGAAAGGGTCGTGCCGTCGATCGAAGCGATAACCAGAACATTGACGCCCTTAAGGATCATGGTTTCGATCTGACGCAGCTGGTTGGCAATGTCGTCTTCTGCATATTGCAGGTCAGTCTGATAGCCAGCAGCTTCAAACTGTTCTTTCATGCTGTTGCCGTCAGTAATCCAGCGAGCCGATGACTGAGTAGGCATAGCAATACCAACAAACCCTTTGTCGGCAGCAACCGATGGAGAAGAGGCGAAAGAAGCGCCCAGAGCCAACGCCATGGCCCCCATCGTTACTGTGTTGAAGAGTTTTCCAAGTCCAAGCATGTTGTCCTCCCTTGCTTGAAAACACTTTAGGTACAAATTCGCGTCCGCACCTTTGCGAAACGCAATTCGAGCGGATGAAACTGCGCTCAAGCGCATATGGAATTTTTGGGAAAAGCAACTAAGGGTTGCCACGCTGAAATTTGAGCAAAAAACACCCTGTCCGGCACAGTCGCACCAGAACTCCTCCCGCTTCAGGTCACATTTCTGCAACCCAAACTCCTTCAATCCTCCAAGGACCATATTTCATTGAAAAGTAATTTTTGGAAAGGAGGCATTTGGTCAAAAATATGGACGATTTAGCTTTTCTTGCACTTTGCCCGTCTACAGCAACATTTTACCGAGCTGGAATTTATGCCTAGTCATAAAGTCAAGCAGCCAATAGTATAATAAGCAATATCAATTTTTCATCCCCCCCAAACCCAACATTTGCAAGGATTGACGAAAAATCTCAAGTTTTGCGGAATATATTGATAAATAACAAGATAATCTACACTATGGCAGACATAGTCTCTTATCGGGATAATTTTGCACACACCCAACAAAAAGACTTCGAAACAAGCGAAAAACACTCATGGAGCCACGCGAAAGCGGCATAATGTGCGAAAGAATATCGTGCGATATTCCATGTAGATTTCCAGCTATAGGACTTTTGCTTATCAAAATCCCTGTCCATTACATGCACAAAAATGGTGCACATAACAGACATGCACTTTCGCAGCCACCGCACAGAGATCTCTGCCGGATCGATTTTTTTCGTATCAGAAATTAAATTTGGAGACAAGCCGGGAGGGCGGGTTTGTTACAAAATGAAACAAAAAAAGCCACGCGGCATAATTGCAACCGCGTGGCCTGTTTTATCAAACTTTATGAGGAGGCTGATCAGGCCTTGCCAAGGGTGCTGGCGGCCTTGGCGCGCTCTGCAATCACATCCCAATTCTTGGCATTGACGTCTGCCAGAGGCGCAATCCAGGTACCACCAACCGCAAAACAGTTTTTCTGCGACAGGAACTCCTCGGCATTTTCCGGCTTCACACCACCGGTCGGGCAGAAGCTGATATCACCAACCGGACCGGCAACCGCCTTGAGCATGCCGACGCCGCCAACGATATTGGCCGGGAACATTTTCAGCTCGGTAAAACCGGCTTCACGCAGGGTCATCATTTCGCTGATGGTGCCGGAGCCGGGCAGGAACGGCCACTCGGTTGCCTTTAGCGCGCTCAGCAGGGTTGCCGAGGTGCCCGGAGAAACGCCGAAATGTGCACCGGCATCAATCGAAGCCTTCAACTGTTCTTCGCACAGGATCGAGCCGACACCGACCACGCAATCCTTCACTTCATTGACGATGGCCTTGATGGCATCCAGCGCAGCAGGTGTGCGCAGGGTAACCTCAACAGCAGGCAGACCATTGTCGACAAGGCAACGGGCCAGAGGAACAGCATCCTCGACATTCTCGATAACGACGACGGGGATGACTTTGGCACCTTTACAGATGCTGGAAACCAGATCACGCATGATCGATCCTTTATTTAACGCGGGTCCAAACTGATTTATCGATGATGGCGCCCGGGTGCATGATGACCTGCCCCGCAACACCGTGAGCCGTTCTGGCGGCTTCTTCCTGAGAACCACCCAGAGCGCGCTGTCCCAGATAACCGGCAGCAAAGGAATCCCCCGCACCAGTCGTATCCTTGGGTTTCAGCTTGGCAGTTGGTGGAACATTCTTGACCTCTTCTCCGGTGAGCAGAAGACAGCTTGACGCCCCCTCCTTGACGACCACTTCGCCAGCGCCATAGCCTTTCCATTGTTTGGCAATGGCAAGCCCGTCTGCCTCACCCCAGAGTGCCACATGATCATCGGCCGTGACCAGAGCAAAATCGCTGACCGAAGCAGCCTTCTCGAACGCTGCGCGACACACAGCGGAGTCAGGCCACAATTTCGGACGATAATTGGGATCAAAGCCCACCTTGACCTTGTCCTTGACTTGAGTGATCGCATCAAACAGCGCCGCTCTCTGGGCATCGTCAAGAATGGCCAGCGTAATGCCAGAGAAATAGATGACGTCGAACTGCCCCAGCAGATCAGCGATCCGCGCGGCAGACCAACCGGCAAACATCTTCTTGGCGGCAGCATCATTGCGCCAGTAAGTGAAGAAGCGTTCTCCGCTATCGTCATTCTCGATCATATAGAGGCCGGGATTCTTGTCTTCAACGACCGTCACCGAATCCGTCTTGATATCCTCGGCTTCGAGCGCCTTGCGGATGCCTTCACTCATCGGGTCGATGCCAAGGCCGGTGATGTAGGAGACTTCAATCTGGGGAGCAAACTGCCGGGAAAGATAAGCAGCGGTATTGAAGGTGTCACCAGCAAAACCCTGTTTGAACAGACCATCACCGGCGGGAGCCAATTCAATCATACATTCGCCGATACAGGCGATTCTGACAGTTTTCGTCATATACAAGCGCCGGAGGAACTCCGGACCTCCTGATGCGTGTTCCTTGCCACCTTGCGAAATGACAGCCACGCCTTGTTTTTGTGATACCAGCATCTCAGACCGATGAGAGCATCGCTCCGAAACACCCCGGTCAATTGAGGCCGCGCATCAAGCGCAGCCCCGAGACCAAGTCTCGTTCTTGCAGGAGAAGAACTAGACTAAAGTTGACTCTTTCGCGACTCTTTTCTGGCAAAAGTCGATAACTTTTCAAAAAAAGAGCCTAGCGTGCCAACCAGCCACCATCAACAGCAATGGTATAGCCGTTGATATAGGAAGACGCAGGAGACGACAGGAAGACAACCGGACCGGCAAGGTCGGATGGCAGACCCCAGCGACCAGCCGGGATACGATCCAGAATTTCCTTGCTGCGGGCAGCATCTTCACGCAGAGCCTGAGTGTTGTTGGTGGCCATATAGCCCGGCGCAATCGCATTCACATTGACATTATGCTTTGCCCATTCGTTGGCCAGCAAACGGGTAACGCCCATGACACCGGATTTGGACGCCGTATAGGACGGAACGCGGATACCACCCTGGAAGGAAAGCATGGAAGCCACATTGACGATCTTGCCGCCCTCGCCCTGTGCGATGAACTGCTTGGCCACGGCCTGAGACAGGAAGAATACCGACTTGATGTTGATATTCATCACATCGTCCCAATCCTTCTCGGTAAATTCGATCGCGTCTTCGCGACGAATAATGCCCGCATTGTTGACCAGAATATCGATACGGCCATATTCGGCAACGGTCTTGGATACGATATCGGGGATGTCATCCATCTTCATCAGGTTGGCACGGATATCAAGAAACTTGCGCCCCAGCCCTTCAATCATTTCCTTGGTATCGCTTGGCTCAACGATATTGACCGCAGCAATATCACAGCCAGCCTTGGCAAGGCCGACAGCCATGCCCTGACCCAGACCCGTGTCACAGCCGGTTACGATGGCAATCTTGCCAGAGAGATCAAATTGTTCTTTCATCATATTGACTCCATTTAGAGATCGTTATGCATCAATCCATTGAACCAGACGATCCAGTGTGAATGGTTCGCCGGTCAGGAAATCATAAGCTTGAGAGACGGCAGCGACGAGGGCATCGCTTGCCAGATTTTTGCCCCAGATGCTTTCTTCGGCCAGATAGGCCTTGACCATCGCGGCAACACCCTCGGCATCCTTCAGAGCACCGATGGCAGCCATCTTGGCGATCACATCCTCGGCATCGCGCGGTGGCAGTTCAGCGCTACCCGCAAAAGCGCCTGTATAGAAAGCAAGCCATGCGGCCAGCGACAGGCTCATGCAGCGCGGCGGCGTGCCGGTGGTTGCCATGGCGCTCTCGAAGCGCGGCAGGTTGCGGGTATGGAACTTGGCCAGACCATTGAGCGAGATATCATACCAGCGATGGACGATGAACGGGTTGGCAAAGCGGCGCAGAACCTCGGCGGAGAATTCATTCAGCTCTTCGCGCGGCAGCGACAGATATGGGATGATTTCCGTTTCCAGCATCTTGTTGAGGAAGGCGCGGGCCGCCTCATTATCCATGGCCTCTTTCACCGAATTGGTGCCGGAAAGCAGCGCCAGCGGGCACAGGCCGGTATGGGCGCCGTTAAGGATCGCCACCTTGCGTTCCTTGTAACCGTCAGCATTGGGCACGATCACCGTACCGGCATCCTTCTCTGCCATCGGCAGGCAGAGATCAGGCTTGCCTGCGCGCTGTTCGATGACGAGGAAGTGGAACAGCTCACCGGTGACCATCAACGGATCAAGATAGCCCAGTTCCTTCTCGATGTCGGCCGCTTCATCGCGCGGATAGCCCGGAACAATCCGGTCAACCAGCGTGTTGAAGAAAGCGTTCTTGCTTTCCAGCCAGCTCATGAAGTCGGCACCCAGATCCCAGTCCTTGGCATGCTGATGCACGCATTTCTCAAGCTCGTCGGCATTATGGTCGATCAGCTCGCAGGGCAGGAAATGGAAGCCGGGCGCATCCACGCCGCCACAAGTGTTGAAGCGCTCGAGCAGCAGCCGGGTCACCTTGGCCGGATAGGAAGCCGGTGGGGTGTCGGTTGCCTTGCACTCGCCATTATAGACGATGCCAGCCTCAGTGGTGTTGGAAATGACGGCAACAAAGTCGGTATTGCGGGCCAGCGAAAGCACCTCGTCCCACTGTTTGACCGCATTGAGCTCACGGCGCACCGCCGAGATCAGGCGGGCATCAGACACCGCCTCGCCATCCGGACCAACCCCGCGCGAGAGAACCGTATAGACACCATCGCTGTCATTGAGCGAAATCGGCACGCCACCATCGATGGGTCGGACAATGACGATGCCATAATCGGCCCCGCAATCCTCATTCATGCGATCAATCTTCCAGTCCATGAAGGCGCGCAGGAAGTTGCCTTCGCCAAACTGGATGATCCGTTCGGTCGGACGCGCCCGACCGCCTAGATTGCTCTCATTAACGCGTTGCATTGAAATCTTTCCTTCTCATAGTCTCTATAATGTACCGTTATCTGCAGACAGGCGGATGGGCTACATCATCGCCCCGATCTGCCATGGCACAAATTCATATTCACCAAGGCCCAGCGCTTCGGATTTGGTCTGCTGGCCGGATGCGACGGCAATGATATAATCGAGCATTTCCGCGCCCTTCTCTTCCAGAGTTACGCCCTTGGAGAGGATGTCACCGCAATTGACATCCATGTCGTCCGGCATGCTGGCAAAGAGATGGTCGTTGGTTGCCACCTTGATGGTCGGGGCTGGCTTGGAGCCGAATGCAGAGCCGCGACCGGTGGTAAAGACAATCATGTGAGCCCCACCGGCAATCTGGCCGGTTGCGCAGGCCGGGTCATAGCCCGGCGTGTCCATATAGACGAAGCCCGGCTTGGTCATCTTCTCGGCATAATCATAAACGGCGGTAAGCGGCGTGGAGCCCGATTTTGCCGTTGCTCCGAGGGATTTTTCCAGAATGGTGGTCAGGCCACCGGCCTTGTTGCCCGGACTCGGATTGTTGTCGAGGCTGCCGTCATTGACATCGACATAATGCTCCCACCATTTGATCTGGGCAATCAGCTTGTCGGCAATTTCCTTGCTCTCGGCCCGGCGCAGCAAAAGCTGTTCGGCACCGTAGATCTCCGGCGTTTCCGACAAAATGGCAGTAGCACCCAGACCGGCAAGCATGTCAGCGGTCTTGCCCAACGCCGGATTGGCGGTAATGCCGGAGAAGCCGTCCGAGCCGCCGCATTGCAGGGCGATCTTCAGCGCGCTGACAGGGCAAGGCTCGCGCCGCGCCTTGTTCACCTCGGGCAGAAGCTCGAGCACCTTGGCCTTGATGGCATCAATGGTCTTGCGTGTGCCGCCCACTTCCTGAATGGCCAGACTGTGGAACTGCTCCATCACTTCGCCATTGTCAGCATCAAAGCGCGACTTCATGCGCGCCATTTCCATCATTTCGCAGCCAAGCCCAACGAAAACGGTGGCCCCAATATTCGGATGTGTGGCATAGCCCCACAAGACCCGCTCAAGCACTTCCATGCTTTTGGTGCCGCTCATGCCGCAGCCCGTGCTGTGCGTCAGCCCGACAATGCCATCGACATTTTCATACTGATCCAGAATGCCGGATGCCAGCAGTTCCTGAGTGGCATGCTTGATCACGGTTGCCGAGCAGTTCACCGTTGCCAGAAGCCCCAGAAAATTACGTGTTCCGATCTCGCCATTCTTGCGGCGATAGCCCATGAAGCTGCGCGGTTCCATCACCGGAATAGCGGCTTTTGCCTTTTCCAGATCCAGACCGACCTGATAGTCCTGACCATGATCGGAGAAGGCCAGATTGTGCGAATGCACATGCTCACCGGCGGCGATATCCTTGGTGGCGCGCCCGATCACTTCGCCAAACTTGATAACTTCCTCACCTTGCTTATGTGCCTTGCGAGCGATCTTGTGCCCCGGGAAGACATTGGTCGCGAGAGCCGAGCCAAGGCCCAGCGGGTCATCGCCGGCCTTGGCTCCTGCTGGCAGAATAGCAATCGAGTCTGCCGGATTGAGAATAATGGGTGCTGATTTGGTCATGCATTGGCCCTTTCATGTAAAATACCGGCCATTAGTCCACGGAGTTCGGCCAATCCACGCATCCGTCCTATCAGCGGATAGCCCGGATGCGTGTCCCGATGATAATCATCGAGCAGTTCATGACCGTGGTCGGGCCGGAATATGATTTCGGCATCGGCTCTGCCTTCTTCCTGACGCCGATTTTCTTCATCAAGGAGATGTGCAACAAGCAGAGCCATATCGGTGTCGCCTCCCAGATGCGTGGCTTCCTCGAAGGAGCCGTCGGCAAATTTCCTGACATTGCGAAGATGCGCAAAATGGATCCGGTCGGCAAAGTGCCTTGCAATCGCCGGAACATCATTGTCCCGGTTTGCACCCAGTGATCCCGAACACAGCGTCAGCCCATTGGCCGGGCTGTCATGCGCTGACAAAATCCAGGCAATATCCTCTTTTGTTGAAACGATGCGTGGCAATCCCAGAATGTCCCTTGGCGGATCATCCGGATGCACGGCAAATTGCAGCCCCAGTTCCTCGGCCGCCGGGATGATTTCATCAAGAAAGCGCTTGTAATTCGCCCGCAGTGCAGCGCGATCGATGCCCTCATAGCCCTTGAGTGCCTGCCTCAGTTGCTTGAGGTCATAGCGATCATAGGCACCGGGCAATCCGGCCATCACCGACTTCATCAAACGATCCCGCTTGGCCCCGTCGGACAGCTCGAACCAGACACGGC
This sequence comes from uncultured Cohaesibacter sp., assembly GCF_963676275.1. Taxonomy (NCBI): domain Bacteria; kingdom Pseudomonadati; phylum Pseudomonadota; class Alphaproteobacteria; order Hyphomicrobiales; family Cohaesibacteraceae; genus Cohaesibacter; species uncultured Cohaesibacter sp. The sequence goes on from NZ_OY781091.1 coordinate 3,928,501, forward strand.
CGCGCTCGAGCGCGTCGTCACAATAATCCGCCTCGGCCCCTTCGCGCTCCAGCATATAGACCTCGAGCGCCGCCATGCGCGCCGCATCAAAGCGCAGACAGGTTCCACCACCATCAATCGGAGCCTTGAGATCCGTGCGCGTCCAGTCCAGCAGCGGCATGAAATTATAGCAGATGACCTTCACGCCCTCCGCCGCCAGATTGGCCATGGATTGACGATAATTGGCAAAGAGCGCGGAAAGATCGCCCTCGCCCTTCTTGATCCGCTCGTGAATGGGCAGGCTTTCCACCACCGACCAGCGAAAACCGGACAGTTCGATGCTCTTGCGCATCCTTGCGATGCGCTCCTGCGGCCAGACTTCACCATAAGGAATTTCATAAAGGGCCGAAACGATCTCACTGGCTCCGGTTTGCGCAATCTCGGACAGGGAGATGCGATCAAACGAACCATACCAGCGCCAACCTTCTTTCATTTTCAAGTCCTGTCACGCGTGAAATCGCAGCCCCCTGCGGGCCGCTATTGATGTCCAAAGAGCACAACCATCTGTTCCAGCTCCCAAGGAGGCCGGTCAAATCATTGATAAATATATTTTTTCTATTTCGGCATTGCCTTGTTGTCGGTCATTGGGGCTTCTCTCCCAATGGAGGGAGAGCGCCTTCTCGCCACCGGCAAGAGAAGCGGTTGCTGGACCGCACCTCATCGCTTCGTGGCATATCGAACAAAGGGAAAGACCTGTCACATGCTTCCACCCAAATGGCCTTCTTTCCTTTTGCAGGAGCTGGCCAGCGTACCGGCCAACTCGATCTTTCTCTCCCGACTGCGCTTAGCGCAGATCTTCCATGGCGATGAAATCCATGTCGGTATAGTCGACATTGTCGCCAGCCATTGCCCAGATGAAGGTATAGCTGCCAACGCCAGCACCGGCATGAATGGACCATGGCGGGGAAACAACCACATCTTCATTCTTCAGAACCAGATGGCGGGTTTCATTCGGCTCACCCATGAAATGCATGACGCGGGTGGTTTCTTCCATGCCGAAATAGCAATAGGCTTCCATGCGGCGATCATGAATATGAGCTGGCATGGTGTTCCAGACGGAGCCCTGATGCAATTTGGTATAGCCCAGAATCAACTGGCAGGATTCCATCACCAGAGGATGGATGAACTGATAGATCGTGCGCTCGTTCGAGGTTTCGGCAGCGCCCATGTGAACGCTTTTCGCATCCTCGATCTTGATCAGCCGGGCAGCCAGCGCCTTGTGAGCCGGAGCGGATGTAATATAGAAACGGCCCAGACCCGAGAAGGTGACAGCCCCTGCCCCCATCGGCAGATAGAGCACATCGCCATGATCGAGCATATAATCGATGCCACCGCAGGAAATGCTGCCCGACTGGCCAATATTGACAATGCCCATTTCGCGACGATCAAGAACGCTCGGCGTACCGCATTCCTTGACTTCATCCAGAACCAGCATTCCGCCATTCGGCACGGCACCACCAACAATCATGCGGTCATAATGGGTATATGTCAGGCGAATTTCGCCTTCTGAAAATAGACCTTCAGACAAAAAATTATCGCGCAGGGCCTGGGTATCCATCCCCTTTGCATGTTCAGCATTCACGGCATGAACGGTTTTAACTGTCAGCATTAAACTATTCCTTGTTGTCTGCGTGATGTCACCCAAGAGGCGACATCACCCGATCGTTCAAAGGGTGCCCCTCCGGCAGACCAAACCATCTCATGATGCGCTATCTGCTGGAGGAGCGATCTTCTCAGAGAAAATCATCCCGGCGGGGCGTAAAGCAGTCGATCAGCGTACCCGGCTCAAGGCAAACACAGCCATGGATCGCCTGAGAGGGAATGACAAAACTGTCACCGGGCCCGACCTCGAAACTGTCCTCACCGATTGTGAAACGGAAACGCCCCTCTTTCACAAAGGTCGACTGGACATGGGGATGATTATGGAGGGCACCTTCGGCGCCCACCTCTTTAAATTGGAAAGCCACCACCATCAGCTCCGGACTATCCGCAAGCACCTGACGCGGGGTCGCGGTATCTTCGCCAACAACGGGGAATGACTTTACATGCATTTTGCTCTCCTAGTGGAACAGGCTTGGCAGCCAGAGAGAAAGGAACGGAACATAGGTCACCAGCATCAGCACGGCAAAGGCTGCGCCATAGAATGGCCAGATCGTGCGGATGACATCCCAGACCGGAATCTTGCCCACTGCGCAACCAACGAACAGCACCGTTCCAACCGGAGGCGTGCAAAGGCCGATACCAAGGTTGAGAATGAGGATCACACCGAAATGGATCGGATCAACCCCGAAGGCCGTGGCAACCGGAAGGAAGATCGGCGTCGTGATGACGATCAGCGGCGACATGTCCATGAAGGTGCCCAGCATCAGCAGCAGCAGATTGATCAGCAGCAGAATGACAAACGGGTTACTGGACACATGCTTGAGCATTTCCACCAGTTCGGAAGGAATGCGCAGATAGGCAAGCAGCCAGCCGAAGGCAGCAGCACAGCCGATCACCAGCAGAACCATTGCCGTGGTGCGTACTGCAGACTTGCAGGTCTCGACAAATTCCCTGAAATTCATCGTGCGATAGGCGAACACCGTCACCAGCACCGCATAGACCGCCGCGATACAGGAGCTTTCAGACGCGGTGAAGACACCGGAGCGAACCCCGCCAAAGATGATGACGATCAACAGAATACCGGGGAAGGCATTGATGAACATGCGGCCCAGAGCCCGCCAGCCAGCGAATGGCTCGGTGGGATAGCCCTTTTTCTTGGCCACGAAATAGGCCGTGATCATCAGCCCCAGCGCAAGCAGCAGACCGGGCAGAATACCGGCCGTGAACAGGTCGGCAATGGAAAGCTTGCCACCGGCCGAGATGGAATAGATGATCAGATTGTGAGACGGAGGCAACATCAGGGCGATCAGCGCCGCCAGAACCGTCACATTGACGCCGTAGGAGACATCATAGCCGCGTTTCTTCATCTGCGGCACCATGATGCCGCCGATTGCCGTCGCATCCGCAGCCGCGGATCCGGAAATGCCACCAAACATCACCGACGCCAGAATATTCACCTGACCAAGACCGCCGCGTATGTGACCAACCATACCGCCGGCGAGATCCACCAGCCTTCGCGCGATATCACCACGCACCATGATTTCACCCGCAAAGATGAAGAAGGGAATTGCCATCAGCGCGAGCACGGAGACACCGGCTGTCAAACGCTGAAAAACCACGACAGGGGGAATGCCGAGATACATGATGGTCGCAAAGGATGCGACGCCAAGACAAAATGCCACGGGGGTGCCAATCAGCAGCAACACCGCGAACGAGCCGAAAAGAATCCAGGTTTCCATCCAACTACTCCTCAATATCCGTTTCGCCGAAGCGAGCAGTCGGAAGACCGGCAGCGCGGCGCGCCAAGCGCTCCAACGAGAACAGAACCACCAGAACACCGCCAACAACCAGCGGCATGTAATCGATCGCGCGGGGCAGACCCAGCGTCGGGATCTTGATGTGCCAGCCGGCATTCATCAATTCACCGCCATACCAGATCATCCCGGCTCCGAATGCGATCACCACGATGTCGGAGAGGGTGTAGAAGAGGGTCTTTACTGTATCGGGGACAAAGATGAGAAGAACATCGAAGCTGAGATGGTTACCCTCCCGGATACCGACAGCGGCACCGAGAAAGATAAACCATGCCATCAGCACGATGGACACTGGTTCACTCCATACGATGGAGTCATTGAGGACATATCGCACGAACACCTGAGCGGCTGTAAAGGCAGTCATCATGACCAGACCCAGACTCGCCAACCATAGCGCCGCAGTGGACAGGCTGCCCATCAGTCCGGCTATTGTTTTCAATTGGTTTTGCACTGTATTCTCCGCAAAACAGCCCATGGCGACAAGCGCCATGGGCCGCTATCAAGAGTTAGTCGGTTGCGCGAATGCGTTTTACAAGGTCTTTGAGTTTGTCAGAGGTGACGTGTTTTTCGTAAACAGCATCCATGGCAGCCATGAACGGTGCTTTATCGATTTCGGTAACGATATTCACGCCAGCTGCACGGACTTTTTCTTCGGATACTTTTTCACGAGCTTCCCAGAGTTCACGCATTTTAGGCGTGGAATCTTTGGCAGCCTGTTTCACCAGAGCCTGATCTTCAGCGCTCAGCTTGTCCCATGAGATCTTGGACATCACCAGAACTTCCGGCACGATCAGATGCTGATCGAGGGTATAGTTCGGAGCAACTTCGAAATGCCCTGAAGATTCGAAGGAAGGCCAGTTATTTTCAGCCCCGTCGATAACGCCGGTCTGGATGGAAGAATAGACTTCACCATATGGCAGTGGCGTAGCGTTGGCACCAAGAGCGGACATCATGTCAACGAAGATGTCGGACTGCATGACGCGGATCTTCATGCCTTTCAGGTCGTCGATGCTCGTGATCGGCTTGACGCTGTTATAGAAGCTGCGAGCGCCACCGTCATAATAGGTCAGACCAACAAAGCCTTCCGGCTCGAAGCCCTTCAGGATGTCTTCGCCGATCGGGCCATCAACAACGCGATGCATGTGATCGACGCTCTTGAAGATGTAAGGCAGGGAAACCACTTTGGTTTCTTCAACGATGTTGTTGAACGGACCGGTAGAAACACGGTTCAGGTCAATCACACCAAATTTCGTCTGCTCAATAGAATCCTTTTCCTCCCCAAGCTGAGCAGAATGGAAAACTTCAACACAGATCCGGCCATCAGTGCGCTCCTTGAGCAGTTCGCCCATATATTTCACAGCCTCAACAGTCGGATATCCATCAGGATGGGTATCGGAAGACTTGAGGGTGATTTCGCAAGCTGAAGCCGTTGCGATCATCGCAGCGCTGGTAACCAGTGCAGTGGTCAAAGTCTTAAGCATAAGTTTGTTCCTCCATGAAGTGAGTCTTGTCAGAGCCGATAAGCCTGCTTGACAAGCCGATAGGTGAGGTCAGCAGCGACCTCAATAGCCTCGTCCTCACCGAGCCGCCCAGTTGCAACCAGTGTGGCGAGGAATGCACAATCCACCCGACGGGCCACATCGTGGCGGGCCGGGATAGAGCAAAATGCTCGTGTGTCATCATTGAAACCGACGGTGTTGTAGAAACCGGCAGTCTCTGTTGTCATCTCCCTAAACCGGCGCATCCCTTCAGGACTGTCATGGAACCACCATGCAGGCCCGAGGCGAAGAGCCGGATAAACGCCGGCGAGCGGCGCCAGTTCACGTGCATAGCTTGTCTCGTCCAGCGTGAAGAGAATGATCCTCAACTCTCTCTCCATGCCAACCGCATCCAGCAGCGGCTTGAGCGCATGCACATAGTCGGTCCGGGTCGGGATATCGAATCCCTTGTCCAGCCCGAAGGTTTCAAAGACAGGATTGGAGTGGTTGCGGTTACTGCCTGGATGTATCTGCAACACCAACCCGTCTTCCAGGCTCATGCGAGCCATTTCGGTCAACATGTGACCACGGAAAGCGTCAGCTTCTTCGGCTGTACACTCTCCTTTCAAAGCTTTCTGGAAAAGCGCCGCAGCTTCCTCCTGCGGCAGATTTTCCGTGCGCGCGGTCAGATGACCGTGGTCCGAAGACGTTGCTCCGAATTCCTTGAAATAGGCGCGACGAATGCGGTGAGCTTCAAGATAGCCCTCCCAGCTTGTCGAATCCACTCCGGCGATTTCGCCGAATTTTTCGATATTCTCTATAAATCCCTTATATTGCGGATCCACGACAGGGTCCGGACGATAGGCCGTGACCACATGTCCCTTCCAGCCGCTATCCCGGATCATGCGGTGCCATTTCAGGTCATCAAGCGGGGATTCCGTCGTTGCCAGCGCTTCGATATTGAACCGCTCGAACAGGGCTCGCGGCAGAAATTCCGGCTTCTCAAGACATTCCGCAATATGATCATAGGCGCGATCGGCATTGTCCTCATTGAGCCACTCGGTCCAGCCGAACACATCCTCGAAGGCATGTCCCAGCCACATGCGCGAAGGCGTTGCGCGCAGCAGATAGGCATGCTTGGCAAAAATGCGCCAGATCTTGCGCCCGTCACTTTCCGTCCAGCCGCCATCGATGCGCGGCACACCGACATCTTCCAGCTTCACGCCCTGCGAGCAGAGCATGCGGAAAACATAATGGTCCGGGGTGATGAAGAGCTGCGCCGGATTGGGAAAGCGCTCATTCTTTGCGAACCAGCTCGGATCCGTATGCCCGTGCGGGCTGACGATAGGCATGGCGCGAACACCCTCATATAGAGAGCGCGCAATCGACCGGGCTTTATCTTCGATGGGAAAGAGTCTGTCTGGATCCAACATTTCAAGCCTCCCTGCTGTCGGCTTCAGGGGAAATCTCTATTCTCTGGTAAACTAATATACCAGTTCTTCTTGCTTGTAAACTGATATGCCAGTAATATCCGACGCACGGAGCGAAAAATGTCTAGAAGCACAATTGATACAGTCCTGTCCCCCCTGAACCGTTTATCGGTGGCCGACTCGGTCTTTGATGAACTGCATCGACAGATTTTGACACTGGAACTGGAACCAGGGGCCAGAATTTCAGAAGCCGATGTTGCAAAGGCACTTGGCGTCTCACGACAGCCGGTGCGCGATGCCTTCTATCGCCTGTCCAAACTGGGTTTTCTGTCCATGCGGCCACAGGTCGCCACAACAGTTTCCCTGATCTCGAAGAAATCCGTTGAACAGGCCCGCTTCATCCGATGCGCGCTGGAAACGAAAACGGTGATCACAGCATGCGAAAAGCTGACCCCGTCAGATCTTGAGGCCTTGCACGATCTTATTGAACAACAAAGGAAAACGGTCGTTGCCCGCGATGCCGAACTGTTCCATGCGCTTGATGACCAGTTTCACAAGGAGATCTGCGACCGCTGCGGAGTGGACTTCGCCTGGCAGCTGATCAAGGACAACAAGGCCCATATGGACCGCGTGCGTTTCCTGTCGCTGACCTTTGCCATCGATACCGCATTTGCCGCCCACAAACGCATTCTTGAGGCGATCGAAACCAACGATCCTGCGCAGGCGTCATCCGAGATCAACAAGCATCTTCGGGAAATCCTGCATATCATGCCGCGAATCCGCGAAGAGCATCCGGGCTATTTCTCAATCGACGAGGAATGAGGCCAAATCACCGCGCAACGGACAACAGGAGCGGCATTATACCACACACTGGCATATCAGTTGACGCGCCATAGAGTCGCACCCCGCTGGCATAACAGAATGCTACAACCCCAAACTGCGACAACAAGTCATCCTTATTCCACAAATAGTCCACCGATAATGGATGTGTTCATCAGCAAATAGTCGAACAACTCCGCCTCATCTGCCAACAGAACCAGAGACTCAACCTGCCCAACAATCTGCGTCTCGAGCGCTATCGCCGCAGCTTCCGCCTCTTGCACGGACACCGACCGGAACCGCAACACATCACCGGGAGACATCCTCCCCAGCCGCGCCAGATCGGCGCTGGCCACCGTCCCGATCTTGGGATATCCGCCCGTTGTCTGATGATCGGCCAGCAGGATGATCGGCAGGCCGTTGCCGGGCACCTGTATGGATCCGGTCACGATACCGTCCGAATTGATATCGGCACCCTTGGAATGGGCAAGCGGATCGCCTTCCAGCCGCACCCCCATACGGTTGGCCTGCGCCGACACCCGATAGCTCTGGGCAAAGAAGAGCGCCAACCCTTCTTGGCTGAAATAGTCATCCTGCGGACCGGGAACGACTCGTATGGGCGCCGCCTGATCATAAAGGAGCGGCTGCGGACTAAGCGCAATCGGCTTGTTGCTCGCCTCATCCAGTTTCAGCGGCAGAAGATCTCCGCGCTGCAACACGCGCCCCTCAAAGCCTCCGAATTTTCCGGACAGATAGGTCGACTGACTGCCATAGATTTCCGGCAAATCAAACCCGCCCTCAACGGAGAGATAACAGACCGCACTGTCAGCAACACGCCCGACACGAAAAGTCTGCCCCCGCTTCAACACCACGGAACGATAGGAAGGCACCCGATCGACCAGACCGCCGGAAATTTCCAGCTCTGTGCCGGTGCCCGTCAGCGCAACGCGCACACTCTCGGCCACCACACGAAAAGTTGGCCCAAGAACACGGATCTCAAGCGCACCCTGCCCCTGATCATTATGCACGAGCGCATTGGCCAGCCGCAGATTGCCAGCGTCCAATGCCCCCGATGTCGGCATGCCCTGCGCCTGATGACCAAAGCGGCCAAAATCCTGCACATTCGTCATCAGGCCGGGCTCGATCACTTCCAAAGCGGGCGTCATCACAGCTGTTCTCCTTCAACTTCGTAAACGCCCTTTTCGATCTGCCTGACGACATCCTCATAATCGGCAAGCGATACGGCACGAAAGCGCACACGGTCTCCCGGCGACAGCAAAACAGGATCGCTCTTGGCCAGATCGAACAGCGGAACCGGACAGCGCCCGACCACATGCCAGCCGGACGGATTGACCGCCGGATACATCACCGTCAAACCGGTTGCCACCAACACCGATCCTTGCGGGATATTCTGCACCGGCGAACTGCGGCGCGGAATATTCATCGCCTCGGGCAGATCGCCCATATAGGGCATGCCGGGAGCAAAGCCGAGCATATAGACAAAATGCTCGACCCCGGTCATGACATCCTTGACATCCTCCGCCGACAGGCTGGCGAATTCCGCAACATGATCGATGTCGAAGGCAAAATCGGCCTCAAAGCAAATCGGCAAATGCCATCGTGTGGCTCCGGCCTTCTCATCGCCGTCAAGCCCTTCAAGCAAAGGCTCAAGCCGGGCAATCAGCTCGGCCTGTCTGATCTGGATGGGATCATAATGCACCAGCAACGAGCGATAGGTCGGCACGGTCTCGATGACACCGGCAATATCGGCATCATCGACCGCAGCCCGCAGCGCCATGATCTGGCGGCTCAATGCGCGATCAATGTCAAAACCGAACTGCACCGTCAGACCCCTGTCCCCGCTTGGCAGAAACTGGACAGCCATCATGCACCCCTCATGGTCATTTCCATCGGCTTGATCTCGACACCCGCCGCCGTCAGCGCATCGCGCACCTTCTGTGCCATGGCGACCGCCTTGGGGCTGTCACCATGCACGCAAATGGTGTCGATGGAAACGGGAATGCGCTTGCCGCTGATGCTCTCAATCTGCCCCGACGTGACGAAATCCACCATCCGTCGCGCAGCTTCATCGGCATCTTCGATCATCGCCCCCGGTTTCTTGCGCGAAACCAGCATGCCATCATCTTCATAAGCCCGGTCGGCAAAGATCTCACGCGCGACGCAAAGCCCCAGTTTCTCGGCGGCCTTTTCCATCTCGCTGCCCGGAAGCGCAACATAGATCAGGCTGGGATCAACGGCCTTGACCGCGCGCGCGGTGGCCATTGCAAGGTCATAATCGACGCAAGCCAGATTGTTGAGCGCGCCATGGGTCTTGAAATGGCCAAGCCGCATATCCAGCGCCGTTGCCATGCCCGCAAGGGCACCAAGCTGATAGATCATCTGCTTTTCGATATCGTCCGGACGTTCGCCCAGAATCGGACGACGACCAAAGCCCCACAGGTCATTGAACCCCGGATGGGCTCCGACCCCGACCCCGTTTTCCTTGGCCAGCCGAAGGGTTTCATGCATGACCAGCGCATCGCCACCATGAAATCCGCATGCCACATTGGCGGAGCTGACGATGGAGAGCATCGACGCATCATCACCGATGTCATATGCCCCGAAACTTTCTCCCATATCGGAATTCAAATCGACTATAGCCATGGATGCCACCTCAAATTGATTGGTCTGTTATATATAGACCAAAGTAGCCTCAATGACGGCATCCGTCGATGCATTATTTATGGATATGACCTGCGTGAGAGTGATGCATGGCATTTTCCGCTTCGACATTCACAGACACATCCAATTGGCTGCCATCAAACAGCAGATGCATATGCATAACGTCTCCTTTGTGAAAATCCTGATCAAGCCGGTTGAGCCGAAGCGCCAGCGATTTTGGCGCCAATGTCATCTGCTGCCCTGCCGCTATCGGCATTTGTGCGAGAGGCACATAAACATCCTTGCCATCCTGCATGGTGAAGCCGACCAGCTCCACCGAACGGGCATGGTCAAATGCGCCACCCTCAAAGATGACCTGCCGGTCCGATCCATTCTCGAGCGAGACGAAAACCAACCCGTCATCCCCCTTGTGACTGGCCCGCATCCAGGCATGAATGGACCTGATGCCATTCATCTCGCTGACATGGCCGGAAGCATCATGCTCTTCATGATCTTCATGATCATGCTCTTCATGATTATGATCATGATCATGATCTTCATCCTCATGATCTTCATGATCTTGGTCATGGTCATGGCCTGTGCCTTGGGCAACAGCAACGCGCACATCGCCCGTTGCCAGCAGCACCGGAACGGAAATGGCAAAAAGCAGGGCGAGAAGCATCGTCTTCAACATTGAACTCTCCAATATTCTCAAAACACAGAATGATAGATATGGCTCATCATCAAAACAAAAGTCTGCCGATCTGCATCGCAGCGCCACTCATCCTCTCAGATCGGCTATCACCGGTCGGCGCAAGGCCAGAAAAGCGGGGATCATGGCAAGGCAGACCGTGAGACTGACAAATGCCGCCACCAGATGGAATTCAGGCCAGCCAAGCGTGCTTTCAACCAGAATATTGGTGCGCGCCGTGACAATGCCGGAAATGATCTGCACCGTTGCAAAGCCAAGCAGAATGCCGAGCAGCGATCCTGCGCAAATCAGCACAGCGGCAAAGGTCCAGACAATCGAGAAAAGAAAGCGCCGCGGCGCTCCCACGGCCCGCAGCAGCGCCAGCCGACGCGAGAAGAGCTTGGTCAGAATGACGAGACCCGTCAGAACCCCCGCCGTCACCAGCACCTGCGTCACCACAGCCATGATCGACATGATCTCGCGCACATCCCCCAGCACATTATGCAACTGCGAGAGAACCGCACCGGGGAAATAGGCCATGCTTTCCCTGTTGGTGAACTGGTTTTTCAGCGCATAATTGGCCCAAAGCTGCTTTGCATGCACCAGAATGGCGGGCGTTCCGGGGAACGTCGCGGCATCGAAAGGTGGCCCGAGCCAGTTCGGTTCATCAACCCCGTGCCCGTTGCCCAACCCATGCACCAGCCAGACCGCTTCGACCGGCACCAGAATCGCCTGATCCCAAGGGCTGCCGGTCTTTTTCATCCGCCCAGTTGCCACAAACGCCGTCCCCGCATGGGCATCCGCGTCCGCCGCCTCGCCATGGCCATGGGCCGGTGTGAAGCGCTCTCCCAGCGCAAGCGGCACATCGACCCCCAAGACGGCCTCATAATCCTGCGCAAACAGGCCCCCTTCGGCCAGATCACCACTCAAATGCCGGATGAAGCGGGCCGTCGTACCGATCACCGGAGCACCCTTGAAACTGTCTCCAAAGGCAATGGGTGCGGCAAACTCCACCTGTTCATGGCTGGCAATGCGGTTATAGAGCTTGCCATCCAGCAAAGGCATGTCCGCCGCCTGCAAATAGACCGTGGCCAGAACATTGGTCAACTCGCTCCCCGGTGCAGCAACCACCAGATCGAATTTCTCCGCCGCTCGTGCCGTGCCCTTTCTCAGGCCGCGCTCCTGCGCAATCAGACCAACCCCGAGCGCCACGGACACCGCAATCAGCAGGATGAAAACCAGATTGGCCCCGCGAAACTGCCACAACATCGCCTTGACCAGCGCAAAGGGGCGCATGCCGCGCAGCACCAGCAAGCCTGCGATCAGGCAGGGCAGAAGAGCGATAACAAGAACAAGCCCGTCCTGCAGATCGGGCGAAAGCAGATCCCACCATGGCGCGACAAGGTCATAATAGAGATCAGACATTATTATATGTCTCCCCGACCATGCGACCATCCTCGATATCGATGATCCGGTCCATGCGCTCATGCAGATGGGCATCATGGCTGACAGCGATCAGCGTTCTCTTTTCCTGACGCACCAGCCTGACAAGATCATCGATCAGCAGATCGGCCACCTTGCGATCCAGACTGGCCGTCGGCTCGTCCGCAAGGATCACCGCAGGCCCATGCGCCAAGGCCCGCGCAATGGCCACCCGCTGCCGCTCACCGCCAGAAAAGCTGGCTATGGTTCTGCGCCTTGTCTCGGCGATATTGAGCCTCTGCAAAATCGCATTTGCCCTTCTCCGCAGGCCCTCATGCAGGGAAACATGCATATAGCCGGTCGCAATCGCGGCATTGGAGAGCGCGTCCAGCTCTTCAAACAACAGGAAATCCTGAAAGACCATGCCTATGGAATGGCGACGAAACCGGGCGCGGGCTTCTTCCCCCATGGCAGAAAGCTCTTGCTCGCCCCAGCGAACATGCCCCTGTGCGATATTGGCAAGACCGGCCAGCGCGTAAAGCAGCGTGGACTTGCCCGCACCGGATGGCCCCCTGACGCCGACCGTCTCGCCGGGCCGGATGACCAGCCTGTCAAGGCTCAACAGAGCACGATTCCGCTCGCCGCAAACCAACAGATCCTCAACAGATAATTCCACAGACTGCTGCATTTGACCTCACACCCGCCGGTAGGTCGCATTTTCCAGCCGGACCATGCTGTAAAATCCGGTATCGGGATCGCTATAGCCCCCCAGCTCCAACCGCCCCTCGACAATGATGCGGCGGTTGAAAGGCAGGACATCGACAGTCCGGCGCGCATAAATCGCCAGAATGTCATCCGGCCAGTCCGCTTCCGGCTCGCAGAATGGGCAAACAGCCATCGGCATTTTCGTCAGCACAAAAAATTTCGATTCTGCCTTGAGCGGCGGCGCCATGAAGCCGTTCACGGCGATCACCTTGCCCTCATGTTCCTTGGCAAAATCGGAAAAGGACAGATCCTTGTTATAAAGCTCGCGCATCTTGATCGACTTGGGCGCAGCCAACGCGCAAGCAGCAAAAGGCACTCCAAGAAGTCCCGAACCGGCAAGAACAGCGGAGCCCCGGATCAATGATCGACGATTCAGCATGGTTTCACCTTTCTCTCGAACAGACATTTTCAAAGACTCCCCCGGTCAAAGATTTTGCCGATCAGGGGCAATCTTTTCAAAGCGCAGAAGCGGAAGGGAGGAGCCCCCTTCCGCCGGATTTTCTCAAAACACGTCAGGCAGACTTATTTGGCAGTCGCGGCATAAGTCATCACATGGAAGATTTCATTCTGCTCGATGGTGGAATCGAGCAGATGCGCCCATGGGCCACGGGCATAGACGGCAACATCTTCACCCGAATGGGTTTCGGAAGACATCGGGATCAGGGCCTGCTGCAGATAGTCGATATCGGTAGCCTGTTCCTGAGTGAGATCAGGGCGGGCATTGGTGTAATCGGTGTCTTTCGTCAGGATGGCACCCGGGCCATTGAGGAAACCGACAACCGTATATGGCTTGCCATCATCGGCGGTGTTGGCAGCTTCCAGATGCTTCTCGCCGGAGCCGTCCACCTTGTAGCAAAGACCGGTGACATCGGAGCCGCGACCGCATGAACCGTTGAAAGCAATGGCATGTTCATGGTCAGCGGTAACGATGATCAGGGTATCCTGAGCGTCGGTCAGCTCAATCGCCTGTGCAACAGCATCAGAGAAAGCCAGCCCGTCAGAAACGGTACGGGCAACATTGCCGGCATGGTTGGCATGGTCAACGCGGCCGCCCTCGATGGTCAGGAAGTAACCATTCTCGGAACCGGCAAGCGCCTTGATGGAAGCGGCAGTCATATCCGCCAGAGAAGGCTCTCCGGTGCGATCAGCTTCATACTTCATGTGAGAGGACTCAAACAGCCCCAGAACCGGCTTGCTCCAATCGGCAGCGGCAAAGCCCTTGTCATCCCAGACATACTGGATGCCGGCAGCCTTGGCGTCTTCGATCAGATTTTTGCCGTCTGCGCGCTTGCCGCCCTTGCCTTCATCATCCTTGAAGTCTTTGGGAACGAACATGCCGCGACCACCGCCAAGAGCAATATCAATCGCGCCGGACTTCATGGCATCGATCATCTGGCTGGCAATATCTTTCTGAGTGCAGCCTTCCGGCAGATAGCTGTCAGCCTCGAAATTGCGGTCGGCAGAATGGGCATAGGCCGAAGCAGGCGTTGCGTGGGTCAGACGGGCAGTGGAAATAACGCCGATCTGCTTGCCCATGCCGGAGAAAAACTCGACGGCGTCGGTCACGGTCGCACCCTCGACCTGAGAGCAGTCACCACGATTGAGGCTTTCATCAACGCCGATCACGCCGGATTTGGTTTTCACGCCGGTGTGGAAGGCCGTACCCGTGCCTGCGGAATCAGGGGTCTGGGCGTTGGTGTTATAGGTTTTGACCAGCGCGATATGTGGCAGGGACTCTTTTGGCAACACAAAATCATCGCCATAACCGCCAGCTTTCTGACCGGCATAAAGACGGGTCGCATAGTTGGTGCCAACGCCATTACCGTCAGCAACAAAGAGAATGATATTTTTCGCCTTACTGGTGATTGGCTGAACGGCCATGCGGGCCTGGATCGCCGCCTGGGCATTTTTATACCACTCATTGTCAGCCTGTTTGACCTCTGCGGCGAAAGCAACAGAAGAAGTGAACAGCAAAGCTGCTGCTGCGAGAATAGATTTTTTCACGATAAAACTCCCGGTCAAGATAATGGCTGCAACCTATGGGGAGCATATGACACTTGCGTAACAATCCGGGCCAAATTTGAAATGAATCAAAAGAATGATTCAGATGAGAAATATTCTAATCGATATAATAGATATGAAGCTCAATTATCGCAAATTATCAGCAAATCAAAGAATTTTTCATTCACAACAACAAAATGCATAGCGCAATAACAAAGTAAACTTCAATGCAATCACAATATTGAGGATGCCATTCAGGAAAATTTACAAGCAACTTTAGTATTACAATATTATTCACGAAAGGACAAAATGACGCAACCACCAATATATTCGATTAATTCAAAATTAGACATTGAAGATTTAAATAAACACAGAATCGAGGAAAAGACTTAACCCTCACATAGACACAACAGAATGAAATAAATATCTGAAGGACAAGGAAAATGTTTAACCAATTTAAATCGCTTAGCACAAAAATCGTTGCCGCGGTCTTTATTCTGGTTGCCTTGGCCTTCGTAGCAGATACTGTTTTGACGCAATCCATCAGCAGCAGGGTCTATGATCGGACCGAGACATTGACCGACCAGATGCATGCCGTTGTGGAGAAAAAAGACAGTCAGATCGAATTGCTGCTCAATGGGCTGCTTGATTCCAAGGCGCGATCACAGGCGCTGGTCCATGATCTGGAGAAAAGCGAACTGGCCGCGCAAAGCCAGCAGAAGCAGGCCTATCTGGAAGGCACCCGACAGGGCATTTCCCTTTCGGTCGCATCCCTCGTCAGCAATGCCATGATGGCCGGAGAGGCATCGCAGGCTGAAGATCAGATCGAAGCATTGCTTGAAGACAAGCAGATCGCCGCAATCAATCTTTGGCGCACCGACGGCAATCTGGCCTTCAGGGACAATGAGACCATCGAGGCGGTCAACAGCTTCGTGGATGCGGAGGTCTTCGAATCCCGCAGGCGCGAACCGACCGTAACAATACCCGACGAGCGCAGGGCAACCTTCGATAAGGCATTGCAGACCCTTACCAACAAGGAAAGCTTCGATACCACGCTGGAAGATGATGACGGCAACATGGTCCCGGTTTCCTATTCCTATTTCATCCTGAAAAATAGCGAAGACTGCCAAAGCTGCCATGATGCCAGCATCCCCACCCGCGGCGTTCTGGAGGTTGCCGTCGACCGCAGCGAACTGATTGCACTGCTTGAAAAATCCGACGCGCTGATCAAGCAGATGGACGAACAGACGGCCAAAGAAAAAGCCGAGCTGATCAAATCCAGCGAGAGCGAAAAGGCCAAGGTGGCGGACGAGACGGTTCGCTACACCGCAGAGCTCAACGCCTCCAGGCAAGCCATCGAGGAAACACGCGAAGAAGCATCATTGATGAGCATGGGCTCGAAAATCCTCTTCTTCCTTTTCACGATCCTGCTGCTGGTTCTTGCCCTGCACCGGATGCTGACAAACCCGCTCAAGCGCCTGACCACGGCCATGCTCCGTCTGGCGGAAAATGATCTCAGCATCGAAGCATCGGGCACCAACC
Organism: uncultured Cohaesibacter sp.; assembly: GCF_963676275.1. Lineage (NCBI taxonomy): Bacteria > Pseudomonadati > Pseudomonadota > Alphaproteobacteria > Hyphomicrobiales > Cohaesibacteraceae > Cohaesibacter > uncultured Cohaesibacter sp. Next base: position 3,944,765 of record NZ_OY781091.1, read on the forward strand.
GGACCGACGAGATCGGTGCCATGAGCAAGGCAGTCGGAATCTTCAAGGAAAATGCCATAGAGCGGCAAAAGCTGGAGAAGGAAGCGCAACAGCATATGCATGAGCAGAAAGCCCGGCAGCAGCAGATTGACGCATTGCTGCATGACTTCCGCTCCCGTATCCAGACCTCCCTCCTGACGGTGTCCGACAGCGCCGAGCGCATGCAGCAATCGGCGGCCTCGCTCAATCATATTTCCTCGGCCACCTCGGACAGGGCGCGCTCGGTCAATCAGGCCTCAAGCCATTCGTCCGAGAATGTCCAGATGATGGCCGCTGCCAGCACCGAGATGACCTCTTCCATCGAGGAAATCGGCGAACAGGTGACCCGCACCAATGATCTGGTCATGACCGCATCCGACGAGGCGCGCGAAACCGACCGGAAAGTGGCCGGACTGGCATCTGCTGCGGAAAAGATCGGTGAGGTGGTCTCGCTGATCAAGGACATTTCCGAGCAGACAAACCTGCTGGCCCTTAACGCTACCATCGAAGCGGCCCGCGCAGGCGAAGCTGGCCGCGGCTTTGCCGTGGTGGCCGCCGAAGTCAAGGAACTGGCAGCTCAAACCGGCAAGGCCACAGAAGACATCGCCAATCGCGTCCAGATCATTCAGAGTTCGACAGGCGATTCCGTTGCCGCCATTCGCTCCATCGCATCGAAAATGAGCGAGATCAGCGAATATACCACCGCGATCAGCGCCGCAGTGCAGGAGCAGAATGCCTCGACCAACGAAATCTCCATGAATATTCAGCAAGCCGCTGAAGGCACGCGGGAAATCGTTCAGAATATCTCCGAAGTCGCCTCCTCCACCGAGGAAACAAGAAGCTCCGCCGACGAGGTTCAGACAGCATCGGCCACCGTCGCCTCCGTTGCTTCGGACATGCGCACCATCATTGATGATTTTCTCGAAAAGGTCGCCGTAGCCTGACCTGAACGCAGCATTGAAAACAGAAAAACCGTGCAGGAAGCTGATCCCTGCACGGTTTTTGATATCCATCTTCTGATATTGATTTTCTCAATATCGACCGATTGGCCATGAAGCCAAGGGCGAAGGCCTCAGCCTTTCTTGAAAATATATTGCGTATGCTGGTGATAGGTCTCACCAGGCTTCAGCACTGAGGATGGAAAGTCTGCATGATGAATGGCATCCGGCCAGATCTGCGGCTCAAGGCAGAAGCCGCCATGTTTACCCATTACGCAGCCATCAAGACCGGGCATACCCTCTTTCATATTGACGCCATCATAGGCCTGAACGCCCGGCTCGGTGGTCATAACCTCCATGCTGATGCCCGATTTCGGGCTCGACAGCGTCGCCACGCGGCGCAATGCACCTGCGGAATCCTCAAGGCAGAAGTTATTGTCGATAGGCACGACGCTGGTCGCATCCCCCACCCGTTTGGGAGCGCGGAAATCAAGGCTGGAACCTTCCACCGACAACAGCTTGCCCGTTGGGATCAGCTCGCCATTCACTTCCAGATACCGGTCCGCCTCGACCTGCAGCACATGATCCAGAATGGTCGGATCGCCATCCAGCGTGAAATAGCTGTGATGGGCGAGATTGCATAGGGTGGTCGCGTCGGTCTCTGCCGTCATTACCATGTCGAGAACACCACCATCCAGAAGACTATAAACGATCTTGATGGTCAGGTTGCCCGGAAAACCCATTTCTCCATCAGGCAGCGTGATGGACATATGAACCGCATTGTCTTCTACCTTGTCAAAGGTCCAGACCTGAACGCCCATCCCCTTCTTGCCACCATGCAGGGTATGCTTGCCAAGAAAGTTGGTATCAAGCTGATAGGTCTTGCCATCCAGCTCCAGATGACCATCGCGAATGCGGTTGCCCACGCGCCCCGCTGTCGCGCCGAAATGGGATCCGTAGGTGAGATAATCTTCCAGCTTCTCAAAGCCGCGCACCAGCGCCTTGTCATGCCCTTCAAGACGCAGATCCTGAATGATTGTGCCATAGCTCAGGATTTTTGCGGTCAGTCCACCGCCCGAAATTGTTGCCCGTTCCACCGGAGTGCCGTCCGGCATCACACCAAATTGCTCAACAGTCATAAGTGCGTTCCCTTGAATGAAGAAAGCGGCGCAACCGCGTCTGGCAAGCGTCAGATCAAGCGCCAACAGAAAATTCGGCGAAAGCTTATCAAATTTCGCCTTTCAAATATTGCTACAGGACAAAAGGACCCCATTGGCTTGCCTTTTCCCACTGATTTGAGCAAGGCCCCATCCTTCGCGCTGGCCCTTTATCCTCAACTCCGTAGGAAGCCTCTGAAGATGGCCTTCCGGCCCTCACCCGAAAGCCTCGGCCCGCAGATGCACCCTAATGGCATGAGACACCCTTGATCTCTTCGACACGCTTCTGCACCGAGGCCAGATCGACCTTGCCGGTTGCCAACACGGGCACCTCTTCGATGATCAGCTCGGCCGGCACCAGAATATCGGCAGCACCCTTGCTCTTGGCGTGACGGGCAAATTCAAACAGATCGGCATCGGGATTGTTGGTCACCAGAATGATCTTCTCGCCCTTCTTGGGATCAGGAAGCCGCGCCGCTGCCGAAAGGAATTCCGGCCACAGATCATAGGCAAGCACCTCGACTGAGGCCAGAGACACCTTCTCACCGGCAATATCGGCAAAGCGCTTGGCCCGCCCGATAATCTTGATGAAGCCTTCCTCGTCGATGGTGACGATATCGCCCGTATCATGCCAGCCATCAGGCGGCGGGATGACCTCGCCGGGCTTTTCTGCACTGAGATATCCCACCATCACATTGTCACCCTTGATATGCAGCCGCCCCCCTTCTTTGAGGCCCGGCACCGGGGTGAGCTTCGTCTGGATGCCTGGCAGAGCCTTGCCCACCGTGCCGACCTTGTTAAAAATGGGCGTATTGACCGCAACCACAGGCGCCGTCTCGGTCACGCCATAGCCTTCCAGCAGACGCAGGCCGAAGCGCTGCATGAACAATTCCCGCGTCGAGGCCTTGACCGGCTCGGCACCGGAAATGCAATAGCGCACGCTGCGGAAGTCAAAAGGATGGGCGGTGCGCGCATAACCATTGAGGAAAGTATCCGTGCCGAAAAACAGCGTCGCATTGACCCCATAGACCAGTTCTGGAATGACCCGATAATGCAGCGGCGAGGGATACATATAAACCGGCATGCCCTGTATCAACGGCAGCACAGTCCCCACCGTCAGGCCGAAGCAATGGAACATCGGCAAGACATTGAAGGCGACATCGCCCATGTTGAAATCAATGGCCGCAGCCGCCTGCGCGATATTGGCCAGCAGATTCCGGTGGGTCAGAATGACCCCCTTGGGCAGCCCTTCCGAGCCGGAGGTAAAGAGAATGAAGGCAGGATCATCCGCCCTGCGCCCGACCAGAGGCTTGGAACGCTGTAGCAGGCCGGAAATCTTGTCCCGCAATCCGGTCTTCTCTTTATAATCATCCACCCAGACGATATCGACATGCTCGGCGAGCTTCTCGATCATGCCTTCCAGCTTGCCTTGCTCGACAAAGCTGCGAGAGGTCAGAACGGTCTTGAGCTGCGCGGTCTTGCAGGAGGAAATCAGATTGGCCACGCCGGTTGAGAAATTGAGCATGGCCGGCACCTTGCCCGCCGACATCAGGCCGAGGAAAACCGCAACCGTGCCATTGGCATTGGGCAGAAGCACGCCGATGCACTCCTCATCGGGATAGTCGCGATAAAAATGCGCCCCCAGCACCCGCGCTCCGGTCAACAGGCGCCCATAATTCATCTTGCCCGCGAAAGGATCTTCCAGAATGTTGCGCCGCATGCCCATTTCATGAGCGACCTTGATGACCTTCTCCAGCACCGTCATGTCCACATTGGTCGTGCGCAGAACCAGTTCGGACATCACCCGCTGCAAAGAGGCCCCGGCCGCCATGCGGCGCTTGCGCCCCTTGAAGCTGGCAGGCACCTGAAGCTTGACCGGCTCAAGGATCGTCACCCGCACCTTGGGGAAGAATTTGCGGCGCACATTGCTTGGATCAATAGCGGTCGAATAGCTGCGCTCCAGACCGTCGATGCGAATGGGCACAACCTTGGAACCGGTCATCTCGGCCGCCATGGCAGCCACGTCATAGACCTTCATCAGACTGCCGGTTGCCGACACCCGGCCTTCGGGAAAGATCACCAGCGAATTGCCGCTCTGCAAGGCATCGATCACCGCCTGCGTGGCAACGGGCTGGGACGGCTCGAGCACCAGAAATTTGAAGAAGCGCATGAAGGGATGCATCCACCAGGATTCCGCCGTTTTCGCATCAATGGCGAAAATCGGCTCTTCCTCGGTGATGGCCATGGCCAGCGGCCCATCCAGAAAACTCACGTGATTGAAGGCCAGAATGGGCGATTTGCCAGCCTTGTCGAGATTTTCGCGCCCCACCACTTCCAGCCTCGAAAAGGCACGAAACAGGATATTGACCAGATCCCAGAGCGGATTGGTCGGCATATGGCGCACCATCAGCCATGCCACGACGATATTGGCAACAGCCAGAGTGGTGAAAATATGAGAGGCACTCAACCCCACCCACTGGAAGGCGGCAACGGCAATGCCAGCAGCGAAAATGAAGCCCGCATTGATAATATTGGCTCCGGCAACGACCCGTGCGCGATGATCGCGCCGCGCCCAGCTCTGTAGCGCCGTAAAGCTCGGCACCACCAAAAGCGCCCCGGAAATCGCCAACCCGCCAAGATCGATCGCCACGCGAATGGCAGCCGTATGGGTGAAGAAATCGAACAGATTGTCCGCCACGATCGGCTCATCAATCTGTGTAAGGGTCCAAGCCAGTTGCATGCAGAAGAAAGCCAGCAGGGCAGCACCGAAAGGAGCAGGCAGCAGCACCACACGCCCCGAGCAGAGCCAGGCTGCAATGGCCGAACCGATGGCCACGCAAATGGCAAAATCGACCGAATAGATCGTCACGACCAGAGGGCTACCGCCCATGATCTGATCGACGAAACTGGGCACCAGCGCGGTCAGAACCGATCCCATCAGCCAGAACCATGAAATGAACAGGGCGCTGGTCCAGAGCCTTTTATCCGCCCGCAGTTCCACCACCAGCCGCACCGTCGAGGCGAAGATATTGGCCGAAACACGCAAATCGGCATTGCTGAAGCCCGTTTTGGGAATCCGTCGACTGATCAGCCAGCAGGCCAGAGCCAGAATCAGCATCACGGGTGCGAACACCGCCGGATCGATCCCGTCATCAGCGACGAAACCGGCGGCAATCGTGCCCCCCAGAATGGCAATGAAGGTTGCCCCTTCCACCCATGCGTTGGCACTCGGCAAGTCCCGCCGCCCCATCAGATCGGGCAAAATGCCATATTTGATCGGCCCGAACAGGGCCGATATGACGCCGAACAGAAACAGCGCAAACATCGATAGCGGCACAGAAGCCAGAATGATACCGGCAACAGCGACCAAAGCCGCCCCGATCTCCCACAGCTTCAGCCGCTCGGCCAGCCAACCCTTGTCATATTTGTCGGCCAATTCCCCGCCTAACGCCGACAGGATGAGAAAGGGCAACATGAAAATGGCCCCGGCCAGTGTGATCAGGGAAGCAGCCTCATCCCCCTGCACTTGCACAAGAATGAGAAAGACGAGCGAATAGCGCAGGAAGTTATCGTTGAAAGCAGACAGGAACTGCGTCCAGAACAGGGGAGCAAACCGTTTCGAGATCATCAAATGGCGACGCATTTCAGGCGAGCTTTCTTTTTTATATGCCAAGCGAGCTTATTGTCTTCGCCCCCGCTCCATACGGGCAAACAGGGACATGATGAGAAGCAAAAAGGTAGCCTAATCTTTGTGCTACGCAAACATGCTCATACCACTTCTTGAGCAGAGCCTGCAAAAATCCACATCACAATATGGCAAAATAGGGGATTCGCAATTGAAACCCGACTAAAAAACCACCACCGGCTTCTTCTTCAGGCATATTGCAAGACAATCAGGTCACCGACCCCAAAGCACTTTGCCCTGTTGAGTAGCCTGCTGGGCGCGGTTTTCCACCGGATGACTGGATATCCTGCTTAACTGTGCATAGAAAAAGATCACCTTGGCGCCCATAAAGACTAAACTTTAGCGAACAGGCCGAAGAAGAGACTGCAATCAGACGCGATTACACAAACATAACCAGACGCAGACACAGAGAAAGACTGACAAAGAAAAGGCTGATACAGAACAGGTAGGCACACCAAATTCAACGCAATAAATTTGGCTTTGAAAATAAATTGGCCTTACAATTGACCTTCAAAAGCAACTTGGACCATGCTTTCCGTGGGGTCAGCTTAAGATCAAACCATTGAATGACAGCCCGACAGGATAAACGATCCTCAAACGCCTCGAAACGGCAACTGCCCCGGAACAGCAACCAGCAAAGCAAGAGACAATGAGAAATTCGACCAAAAAGACGTCACAGATCACGGAGCAGAGGAGTCAGGGGCGCAATCTGGTTTTTTCTCACATTCGCAACAATTTTCAGGTCGCCCGCATCGATATTGCCAACGCGACGGGCATGAGCCCGGCTACGGTCACCTCCATCACTGCTGAACTCATCGCCGCAGGGCTGATCGAGGAAGTGCAAAGGGATGCCGAAGCCGGGCAGTCCAAACGCGGCAGACCGCGCGTTGATCTCAAGCTGCGCGGAGAATCCCACATCGTGGCAGGCATGAAGTTGACCGGACGCAGCATCAGCGCCGTGGTGCTCGATCTGGAAGGCAGGCAGCTTGGCAAGGCAAAGCTCCCCATGCCCCGCCCCCCGATTGACCGCAACGCCCTGTGCAAGCTCATTCCGCAGGTGGTGGAAGCCGTTTCTAGCTCCGCAGGCGTAAATCCGGAGGATCTTTCCGCAGTCGGCATCGGCCTGCCCGGCACGATTCAGGCAACGGAAGGCTTCGTTGACTGGTGCCCGCTGTTTCAGGAGCAGGAATTCAACCTCAAGCAGATGCTTGAAGAGATCATGCCGATGCCGGTCTTCGTGGAGAATGATGCCAACTCGGTTGCCATCGCTGAATTGTGGTTCGGCTTCGGTCGTGACGTGCCGGATTTTCTGGTGGTCACCATCGAACAGGGCGTCGGCCTCGGCATTGTGCTTGATGGCGAAATTTTCCGCGGCACACAAGGCTTCGGCGCGGAATTCGGCCATACCAAGGTCCAGTCGGAAGGCGCCCTTTGCCGCTGCGGCCAGCGCGGTTGTCTGGAGGCCTATGTCGCCGATTATGCCCTGTTGCGCGAGGCCAATCTTTTCAAGCATTGGGAAGAAGGAACCAGCGAGGAAGAAAAGCTGATACAGCTTTTCAGCGCCTCCAAGAATGGTGATCGCATGGCCAGATCCATCTTTGATCGTGCCAGCCGCATGTTTTCCATGGGGTTGGCCAATCTGGTCAATCTTTTCGATCCCGCCATGGTGATTCTCTCCGGCGAACAGATGCAATTCGACTATCTCTATGCCCAGCCGGTATTTGAAATGGTGCGATCATCAACGATCCAGAAGGGACATCATGAACCCGAAATCCGCATTCACAAATGGGGTGACATGATGTGGGCCAAGGGCGCCGCCGCCTTCGCTCTGGAAGAGATTGTCCGGCTTTCTCTGGACAAACTGGGCAACAGCGAACAAAGCTGAAGCGATCCTGAAGCGCTCCTCCGGCTTTTTGAATCCCACCCCTTTGCAAAACCGGTCATTCATTCTTTACCGGTGGATTCGAACGCACCCGTCTTGATTTAATTTACAGACTAAAATAATATCTCTCGCAAAGAACAATCCTTTGAGATCCAGCCATGCAATCGCATGCGAGAATCTTGAGCGGGAGGAAAAAATGTATTTGGGAATTGACTTGGGCACGTCCGGCATCAAGGTCGTGATCATGTCCGAAGATCAGCAGATCATCGCCTCGACCAATCAAAGCCTGTCGGTGTCCCGGCCCTTCTCCGGCTGGAGCGAGCAGGATCCCCAGAGCTGGATATTGGCCACAGCGGCAGCCTTTGACGAACTGGCTATCAACCAGCCGGACGCCCTCAAGCAGGTCAAGGCAATCGGACTTTCCGGCCAGATGCATGGGGCCACCATGCTGGACGAAACCGACAATCCTGTTGCCCCCTGCATCTTGTGGAATGACACCCGCAGCCATGCCGAAGCAGCAAGGCTGGATGCAACACCGGGTTTTCGCGAGCTGACCGGCAACATCGTCTTCCCCGGCTTCACGGCCCCCAAGCTGGCATGGATGCAGGCCAACAAGCCCGAGCTTTTTGAAAAGATCAGGAAAGTGCTGCTTCCCAAGGACTATCTGCGCCTTTGGCTGACCGGCGATTATGTTTCCGATTATTCGGACAGCGCCGGCACGTCTTGGCTTGATGTCGGCAAGCGGCAATGGTCCCCCGACCTGCTTGCGGCCACCGGCCTAGACCTTTCCCACATGCCTGCCTTGGCTGAAAGCACAGACAGCACGGGCACGATCCGCAAGGAACTGGTTGAACGCTGGGGCTTTGCTGCCGACGTCATCGTGGCTGGCGGCGCGGGCGATAATGCAGCCTCGGCGATTGCCACCGGCATCGTTGGCGAAGGCGATGCCTTCATCTCCCTTGGTACCAGCGGTGTGATTTATGCCGCCATCGACAGCTACCGGCCATTGCCCCAGAGCGCAGTGCATACATTCTGCCATTCGACCGCCAATCACTGGTGCCACATGGCCGTCATTCTTGCCGCGACCGATGCGCTCAACTGGTATGCCAATCTCGTCGGCTCCAAGGCCGCAGACCTGACCAAGGCACTGGGCAACGAACTGACCGCCCCCGGTTCCACATTATTCTTCCCCTATCTTGGTGGCGAGCGCACGCCCCATAATGACGCCAGCATTCGCGGCGGCTTTATCGGTCTCTCCCACCCGGATGACCGGGTAGTCCTCACCCGTAGCGTCCTTGAAGGCATTTCCTATGCTTTCAAGGACGGCATAAAGGCCCTTGAAGCGGCAGGCACCAGCCTTGATCGCCTCATCGCCGTGGGTGGCGGCTCCTCGTCCGACTATTGGCTCTCGCTGCTGGCAACCATTCTGGACAAGCAGATCGACAGACCAACAGCGGGAGATTTCGGCGGTGCTTTCGGTGCCGCCCGCATGGGCCTTGTGGCAGAGCAGAAGGGCGACCCTTCGCTTCTGTGCAAGATGCCATCCATCGAAAAAAGCTTCTATCCAAACAAGGCCCTGCAAGACAGCTTTGAAAAAGCCTATGCCCGCTATGCAGCCGCCTATTCATCCCTGAAGGAACTCTGATCATGACGGACTTTTTCGGTTCCCTGTCAAAAATCAAATATGAAGGCCCAGAAAGCGACAATCCGCTTGCCTTCCACCATTATAACCCCGATGAAATCGTCATGGGCAAAAGCCTGAAGGACCATCTGCGCTTTGCCGTTGCCTACTGGCACAGCTTTGCATGGGAAGGCGGCGATCCGTTCGGCGGCCGTACCTTCGACCGTCCATGGTTCGGCGATGAAATGGCCAAGGCCAAACTGAAGGCCGACGTTGCCTTTGAACTGTTTGATCTGCTCGGCGCTCCCTTCTTCTGCTTCCATGATGCGGATGTGCGCCCTGAAGGCAAGAATTTCGCCGAGACCCTTTCCAACCTCAACGAAATTGTCGATTATTTCGAAGAGAAAATGGCAAGCTCCGAGACCAAATTGCTCTGGGGCACGGCCAACATGTTCTCCAACCGCCGCTTCATGTCCGGCGCTTCCACCAACCCTGATCCGGACGTCTATGCCTATGCAGCCGCTACGGTGAAGAGCTGTATGGATGCCACCATGCGTCTGGGTGGCCAGAATTATGTGCTCTGGGGTGGTCGCGAAGGATATGAAACCCTGCTGAACACGGATCTTGGACAGGAACTGGACCATATGGGCCGCTTCCTCAACATGGTCGTCGACTATAAGCACAAGATCGGCTTCAAGGGCACCATCCTTGTCGAACCGAAACCGCAGGAACCAAGCAAGCATCAGTATGACTTCGATGCCGCAACCTGCATCGGCTTCCTGCGCAAATATGGTCTGGAAGGCGAAGTCAAACTGAATCTCGAACAGGGCCACGCCATTCTTGCCGGCCACAGCTTCGAGCATGAAATTGCGGTTGCCGCTGCCGATGGCATGCTCGGCTCCATCGACATGAACCGCAACGACTATCAGTCCGGCTGGGATACCGACCAGTTCCCGAACAACACCCCGGAAGTGGCTCTGGCCTACTACCATATCCTCAAGGCAGGCGGCTTCACCACCGGTGGCACCAACTTCGACGCCAAGCTGCGCCGTCAGTCCCTTGATGCAGACGATCTGGTTGCCGGTCATATCGGCGGCATGGACATCTGTGCCCGTGGCCTCAAGGCAGCGGCTGCCATGCTCGAAGACGGCGGTCTGGAAGACGCCCTCAAGGCCCGCTATGCCGACTGGGACAAGGACGTCAACAAGGACATGCTGGCAAACGGCACGTTGGAAAGCATTTCCGAACGCGTTCTCAAGGACGACATCAATCCAGAGCCGCGTTCCGGCAAACAGGAAAAACTGGAAAATCTGGTCAATCGCTTCGTTTGATAAAGATTCGATACTCCTCCCAAAACCAAACTCGGGGCGGTTCTTCCGCCCCGTTTTTATTTCGAGAAGAAGCCTAGAAGGGGAAGAAGAGCGGAATCACGATGATGGCCACCACCGCAAACAGCACATTGAGCGGCAAGCCCACCATCAGAAAGTCCCGGAATTTATACCCACCCGCGCTATAGATGAAAGTGTTGGTCTGATAGCCGATCGGCGTTGCAAAGCTGGCCGAGGCGGCGAACATCACCGCCATGATGAAGGGGCGCGGATCAAGCCCCAATTGCTGCGCAAGCCCGATCACGATCGGCCCGATAAGCACCGCCACGGCATTGTTGCTGATCATCTCGGTCAAGGCCGATGTCAGCACATAGACAATGGCCAGAATGACATAGGGACCGGCATCTCCAACCAACCCGACGGAGGTCTCAACGATAAGCTTTGCTGCGCCCGTCTGCTCCAGCCCCATGCTCACCCCCAGCATACCGAAAATCAGGAACAGAATGCGCCAGTCGATGGCATCGAACGCATCCTTGGGATCGATGCAGCGGGTCATCATGACAAACACCGCCCCGATGATCGAAAGTCCGGCGAAATCCATCACGTCAAAGGCCCCCAGCAGCATCACCGCCAGAATGGCCAATATCGCCAGCGGCGCCTTCTCGCGCCGCACCGCCTTTGTCGTCGGCGTGGTCAGATTGACGATACCCTCTTCCTCGACAAGGCGCTGAATGCTTTCCTGCGATCCCTCCAGCAAAAGCGTATCGGCAAATTGCAGCTGCATATTGTCACCGCTGGCGGTGATATTCTCATTCTGCCGATGCACCGCCATCAGATAGACGCCATATTTGCGGCGCAGATGCAGCGAACTGATGGTTCTGCCCAGAAGCGAGGAGGTCGGCCCGACACTGGCTTCCAACTGCAAGGTCTGCCCGGCGGTCACCGGCTCCAGATCCTGCCCGGAAAAATCCTGAAACTCCACCTGACCGTCATCCCGTAGCCCCAGAATTTCACCGGTATCGGTTTTCACCACCACCCGGTCGCCCGCCATCAGCTCCACCTGTTGCAAGGCATCCCGCAAGGAAATCTCGCCGCGGATCACATCAACCACCGCAGTCTGGCGCTTGTTGAAGGGCAATGCGGTGACCGGCTTGCCGATATAGCGGGAGCGGGAGGGAATGAGCAGCCGCGCCATGAAGCGCCGTTTTGCCGTCTGCCCCAGCATACCGGCCAATGTCGGCCTGTCCGGAATGAGATGGCGCCCGACAAACAGCATATAGATCATGCCAGCAAAGGCGAAGACCAGCCCCGGCATGGTCATTTCAAACATGGAAAGCGGTGGCTGCCCGGCGTCTTTGGCGATCCCGCTCATCAGGATGTTGGTCGAGGTACCAACCAGCGTCAATGTTCCGCCGAAAATGGCCGAGAATGACAGGGGAATGAGGAATTTCGAGGCCGAAACCCCGACGGAACGCGCAACCGAAATCATCACCGGCGTCAGCAGAATGACAACCGGCGTGTTGTTCATGAAGGCCGAAATGAGGATGGTGCAGACCATCATCAGAACCAGCGCCCGCAGCATCGAGCCGCGCGCCTGTATCTTCAACCAGTCGCCCAGCATGGTCAAAACGCCGGTGCGTTCCAGCGACGCTGAAATGATGAACATCATGGCGATGGTGATCGGAGCGCTGGAACTGAAGACGCCGAGAAATGTCTTCGTCTCGATGATTCCAAGCGCCAGAAGAAGGGCAGACGCCCCCAGCGCTGTCACTTCGGGCGGATAGACTTCCTTGAAAAACCCGATGAAGACAACGAGAAGCAGCAGCAGAACTATGACTTGATCAAGCGTCATATCAAGGGTCCCGGACATCGTTCCAGCCACGCGTGCAGACAGGGCTGGCACAAAAGAAAACAGCGCCAAAAGCTGAGCACTTCCCGCGCGCGCTTTGCAAGCGGAAAGTGCTCATGATGGCTTGATGCCAGTGGACGATAAAATGGCTGCGGGGAAAAGAACAATCAGCCCCGCGGCAGAGCCAGCCCTTCCCCGTCAAAGAAATGCAGCTTGTCGGGATTAAAGATCAGACCGACACCATCACCGGGTTTGACCGTGGCATCGCCATCAAGCCGCACCCCGATGGCACCGAGCCCCCCGCAATCGACCAGCAGATGCGTGTCAGAGCCGAGATATTCGACAATATCGACGACCCCGTCGCATTGCCCCTCGCCCTTGCTGGCGATGGTGATCGCCTCCGGCCGCACGCCAAGATGGGAGGCCTCGCCCGGCTGCGTCTGCACTCCGCCGCGCCCCCCTTCCAGCACATAATCCGACCCCTTTGTGCTGCAGGGCATGATATTCATCTTCGGCGAGCCGATAAACTGGGCCACAAACAGATTGCCGGGGCGCTCGTAGAGCTGGCGGGGCGAGCCGACCTGTTCGATGATGCCATCGCGCAACACCACGATACGGTCAGCCAGCGTCATGGCTTCCACCTGATCATGGGTCACATAGATCATCGTTGCCTGCAGCTCCCGGTGCAGCTTGGCCAGTTCATAGCGCATTTCCACCCGCAGAGCGGCGTCAAGGTTGGACAAGGGCTCGTCAAACATGAAGGCGGTGGGATTGCGCACAATGCTGCGCCCGATGGCCACTCTCTGGCGCTGACCGCCGGAAAGCTCCTTGGGCTTACGGTCCAGATAGGGCTCAAGCTTGAGGGCGCGGGCCGCCTCATTGACCTTTTCCTCGATCTCCGCCTTCGGTTTGCCTGCTGTCTTGAGGCCAAATCCCATATTGTCGCGCACATTCATATGCGGATAGAGCGCATAGGACTGGAACACCATGGCAAGGCCACGGGCCGCAGGCGGCTCGGCGGAGACATCCCGCCCCTCGATCAGGATTTCCCCGCGCGAGCATTCCTCCAGCCCGGCGATGGTCCTGAGCAAGGTGGATTTGCCACAGCCGGACGGTCCCACGAAGATGATGAACTCACCCTCCTCAATGGCCAGATCAACGCCTTTGATGACTTGCAGATCACCAAACCATTTCTCCACGGCCTTGAGTTCAATCGACGCCATCTCAGAACCTCCCCTTTGCATGTGGACCCGCCCAGGTAAGCCAGATCGAGGCCGTCCATGTAAACTGATTGCCGCCCGCCGGAGTACCATCAACGGGGCTGAAATATTCATAGAATCCATGCTCGGCAATCAGATTGCGCGTGTCCTTGCGCAGGCGATCGGCCAGATGGGTCAGCCCGCGCTCATTCAGCCCGATGGCAATCAGGGCATTGACAATGCCCCAGACCGGCCCTCGCCAATAGCGCAGATGCTCGAACTTGTCGCTGCGCGGATCAAGGGAAGGCACACCGAAGGTCACCTTCTTGAGGATCTCTTCCAGATGCGTCTTCATGGTTTCATTGTCGATGCCCGCATACCAGCACAGGAAGGAGGCAGAACTGAGCGAATTGGAGAAGTCTCCGGTTCTCAGATCGATGCTGTCATAATAGCCAGCAGGGTTCCAGTGGTTCTTGACCCCTTCCTCCAGCTCGGCAATCCAGCCTTCGATCTCCGGAGTCAGATGATCCAGATCCATCGCCAGCTGCAACAGATCGCGGCAGGCCCTGAGGAAAATGAAGGTCATGCCCACATCGGCCACCCGGAAGGGCGAGCCTTCGCGGATCACATCCTCGTCCCAGCCATTGTCGCGGCCGAAATAGACCATTTTCAGATAGCGGTCATAATCTTCCTTCTTGGGCCGCATCGCCGGATCCACATGGCTGGTGTCCCGCCGGGTATATTCCCCTACTCCTTCGGTGGAAACGGCAGCCATCGCACTATCCCAGTCGACAGCATTGTCGCGCCCGCTTTCCCACGGGTGGGTGATGGCAACCATGCCCCGCTCGACGCGATTTTTCATGAACCAGCGATGCCAGCTGACAAGCCGCCCGTAGATGAGGTCCATATGAACGCGGCCATAGCGCTTGTCCTGCTCATAAATTGAGCGAATGAGCGTTGCGGCAACAGGTGGTTGCGTAATTCCTGACGTATGCGGAACCCTGTCCACCCCCCAGACATCGGGGCCGGGGAAATAGCCGTCGGCCCTTTTATGGAAGATGATATGAGGCACCATGCCCGTGTCCCACTGACCGGTGAAGAGAGTATGGATTTCGAACCAGGCCCGCTTGACGTCGAAAGAGGAAAAGCCCCAGGCCGCGAAACAGGAATCCCAGTTCCATTGATAGGGATACAGGCCCGCAGTTGGCACCGTATATCCCCCGCGATCATTTTGCCGCAGGATCCGGCGCGCTTGCCGGTCCAGTTTATCGTCAGAGATAGCCATTATTCTTGTCATCCTTTAACAGAGCCTGCGGTCAGGCCTTTGGTCATGAAGCGCTCAAGTCCGAGGAAAAGCACGAGGATCGGCAATGTTGCAATCACCGCCCCCGCCATCAGATGCTGTCGGGGCACCTCCGAGGAATTGAGCATTGTAACGCCACGGGTCAGCGTGAACTTTCCCGGATCATCCAGCAGCATGAAGGCAAGCAGAAATTCGTTCCACGCGATCATGAAGACATAAAGCGAAACCGATGCCAGAGCCGGCAGCGATAACGGTAATGTGATCCTCCAGATCACACCGAGCCGCGAAAGGCCGTCCATCAACCCCGCCTCTTCGATCTCGCCGGGTAGCCCGCGGAAATATCCCTGCAACATATAGAGCGCCACCGGAATGGTGGTGACCGGATAGATCAGCAACAGCCCGAACAGCGAGTTGCGCAAGCCGAACATGGAAAAGCCGACATAGATTGGCAACGCCAGCACGATCATCGGCACCATATAGATCAGCAGGATCGAGCGAGACATCACCGCCTGCCCCTTGAAGCGCAGCCGCGCCACCGCATAGGCACCGGGCACGCTGAACAGCAGCGTGACAAACACCGTGGCAACAGACACAAGGAAGGAGATGGTCAGATAGCGCCCGAAATTATGATCCATGAACAGTTCCTGATAGGAGCGGAGCAGCCCCCATCCCTTGTCCCATTCAATGGAGAAATCCAGCGGATTGAGCAGCAGCGCCTGCTGCCCCTTCACCGAGGTCATCAGCATCACATAGAAAGGCACGATGACAATCGCGGTAAAGAAGACATAGCCAAAGCCGGTCAGAAACCGCACGATGCCCTCTTCAAACTGATGTCGCGTCAATCGGCCAAAGGGCAGCCCGTGCACCATGATGCGCAGCGGGAAATAGAGCGCCAGAACCAGAATGGCGAGCCCTGTCAGCTGCGCAGGCATGGCCGTGTCGAGACGGATGCCAAACGGCTCCATGAGGCTGATGCCGAGCACCAAGAGCAAGGAGACCAGAAGGCCCAGCCAGCGATTGGAGACAGAAAGCGCCACCAGCCCGATTGCGGCCCCCTGCAGGATGGCCACCGGCCAGACCGGCCGCACCGGCAAGCCGGTAGAGAAGGCCATGACAATGGTCAGACACACAATGATGGTGAGGCTCCAAAGAAGGCCGACAATGGCGGCAAGCAGATAACCCTGTTTCATAGCCCTTCCTCCCGTGAAAGGAACTTGAAGAAGAAGAAGGAAAAGGCCAGCAGACAGGCAAAGATCACCACGGCCACGGCAGCCCCGGCCCCGATGTTGGAAATGGCAAAGGCCTGCTCATAAACATTCACCGTCAGGGTGCGCGTCCCCGCATTGCCCCCCGTCATCAGGAAGATGTCGTCGAACTTGTTGAAGGTCCAGATGAAGCGCAACAGGAACAGCACCGACAGGATGCCCATCAGTTGCGGCAGCGAGAGATAATAGAATTTCTGGAAGGGCGACGCCCCGTCCATATCCGCCGCTTCATAGATATCACTGTCAATCGACTGCATCCGCGCCAGAATGAACAGGAAGGAAAGCGGAAAATAGCGCCAGATCTCGAACGCCGTCACCGTGAACAGGGCCAGCGGTCGCTGACCGAAGAAATTGATCGGCGTATCGACGAGGCCCATCTGCACCAGAAGCGCATTGAAAGACCCCGAGAAGGGATCCAGCAAGGTCACCCATGTGAAGGCCACCGCGATCACCGGCGCGACATAGGGGAACAGGAACAGCCCGCGCAGGATTCCCTGCCCGGAAAAGCTCTTGTTCAGCATCAGCGCCGCCAGCATGCCAACCACAAGCGCCCCGATCGTACCCACGATGGTGTAGAAAAGGGTCACCCAGAGCACTTCCAGAAACTCACCGCTGTCGAAAACGGCCCGGAAATTGTCCCATGTGAAGGTAAGATTGAACAGATCGGAGGAAGCCTCCCCCTTCATCTCCGGCTCCGTGTCGCGGATATTCACATCAGCGCCAACGAAGCTTTCCTGCGCAATGACATCAATGCGCAGATTATCGCGATATCCGGCCTCCCAGTCGCCCAACTGGCAGAAAAGCCTGCCCGCAGCGATTTCGCAGCGTGGATCGAGCGCCACCGCCTCAAGGCCTTCGGGCCAGCTGTCCTGCATGGTGACATTGGCAATCGGCTTTTCCCGCGAAGAATTGGTCAGGCGATAGTCGATCACCACCTTGTCGCCTGCGGCATTGACCTTGCCGCGCATGCGTTCATAAACGGTCGGCGTGGTCGGGCGCAGATCGCTCAGACCAATCGGCTTGGCACTGATCCAGAAGATCGCCAGCAGCGGCAGAATGATAACGATGGCCACACTGAGAAGTGTCGGCGTCAGCAGTCCCCATGCAAGGCGCGCCTCTCGTCTGGCCAGAGGCCCTGACGGCGGCGGCACAAGCGCAGCCTGCGACTGCCCTTTGCCTGCGGGACTGGAAGTATAATCGGTTGTCGACATGAGAAAAGGCTCCGCTTGCCGCACCGGGCAACCCGTGGTCGCCCGGTGTGAACCATATCAAGTCTTTGACTTATTGGATTTTTGCCAATTCTTCATTGAGAGCGGCAACGGCTTCTTCAGCACCGATGACATCATCGGTATATTTGCGCATGATCTGGTTGAAGACCTGAGCATTGATCATTTTGGAAGCCAGAGCCAGCTGCCCTTCCTTGACGCCCCAGCGCTGGGCAACATCGAGACCGGACACGATTTCACCGATCATTTCCGACGGATAAAGATCGGCAAGCGGTTTCTGGCGATCGACGCCAACCGGCAGCTTGGACCATGCATCGATGAATTTGGTCGGATTGTCCGCATCACCCCGACGCACCGGGAACTTGCCTTCCGGCGCAATCGCAAGGGTCTGGGTATAGCCCTCATTCATCGAATATTCGACGAATTGCTCAGCCGCTTCGATATCTGCATCAGAGGTGATGCCGAAATAGCGGATGTCACCCCATGCCGCGCCACCGGGATTGGATGGGCCGGCGAAATTGGTCACGATACCGGTTTTCGAAGCCAGTTCCGGGCTTGTCGGATCATCATTGATGGTCGGAGGAGCCGAATCCCTCAGGCCAGCCAGTTCGTCAAGAATGAAGGGCGACCAGATGATCATGGCAGCCTTGCCAGCGAAATAGAGTTCGCGCGACTGTTTCCAGTAAAGCTCACCCGGAGGCGATGCCTTGACCATGGCCTTGTAGAAGTCGAGCACCTCGGTTGTCTTTTTGACATCGAGTTCTTTGAAGCCATCTTTATCGACGGGGGACACGCCGTTGGCCAGGAAGACATGCTCAAGAACCTGGCTCATGAAGTTTTCATCCACCTTGGTAGCGGCCACGAAGCCATACATTTCAGGGGGATTATGCAAGGCCTTGATGGCCTCTTCCACGTCAGCATAGGTGGATGGAGCCTTCAGGCCCTTGGCATCGAACAGATCCTTGCGATAGACGATCATCTGCGTCCAGCCATCGACAGGAACCGAAGCATAGCCATTTTCGGTCGCAGCCATGGAAAGAGCACCCGGAGCGTAGGTATCCTTACCCAGATTGTCGATCACTTCGGTTGCCGCATCGGCATCCAGAATGCCCGCTTCCACCCATGGCAGGGCATATTGCAGCGGATGATAGATGACGTCCGGCAGATCCCCTGCGGCGAAAGCGGCGGTTGCCCTTGTGCCGAGATCCTTTTCCGTTACCGGAATCACTTCAACCGAAATACCGGTTTTGGCTTCGAAAGCCTTGGCCATCTCCTGCTGACGCGCCAGACGCGGTGTCTGTTCTTCGGTCGTCCAGAAGCGGATGCCATCAGCCGATGCCGTCACCATGCTACATCCAAGGGCAAGCGCCGTTCCAACCAGAAGTCCGGTCAGGCGTTTGCTGCTCGCAGATAATGTCATTGTCAAACCTCCCAAATAGCAACAATGTGAATGAATTCAAGCGGATCTGATGACCGGCGGGCCATCGGAAGCCCGCACGATCAATTGCGCCTCCCCCAATTGGCGAAGCGTCTCAGGCGCGTCTCCCTTGATGCGCCTGATAAGAAGGTCGGCGAGGCGTTCCCCCGCTTCCCTGTTGTCGACGAAAAAGCTGGTCAATGGCGGAGATGCAAATTCCCCCTCAGCGATGCCGTCGTAAGAAATGATCGAGATATCCTGACCGATGGTCAGCTGTCGGGCATTGGCGGCGCGATAGACCCCGAGCGCGGCCAGATCGACGGCGCAGACAATGGCCGTCGGCGGCTCGGGCAAATCCAGCAGAGCCGCGCCCTCCCGTTCGCCGTCATTGCGGGTCACCGCATCATGGCGCACCAGTTGCTCCTCATAGGCCAGCCCGGCCTTTTGCAATCCGGCCCGGTAGCCCTCATAACGGATCCGGGCATACATGTAGCGCTCCAACCCGTTGATGAAACCGATGCGTTGATGCCCCAGCCCGACCAGTCGCAACACCGCCTGCTCCATGGCGCTGGCAGCATCAATGTCATACCAGCCGCAATCCCTGTCATCGCCGGTGCGTCCGAACATGATGAAGGGCACATGCGCCTTGACCAGATAGCGCACACGCGGATCCTCGATGCGCGTGCGTGGCAGAATGAAACCGTCAACCGTATGCTCATCGCTTAGCCGCTTGATCGTCTTGAGCACGCCCAGCGCATGATTTGCGGTTGCCACCGTCAGGGTCCAGTTATCCTGACTGGCACGCCGCGAGATGCCATCGATGAAATTGGCAAGAAATGGCCGGTGCCCATCATGGCTGTCCGCATTGAGCACCATGCCGAGCGAACGCACCAGACCGGTACGAATGGCCTGCGCGTGGATCATCGGCTTATATCCAAGTTCCTGCGCCGTGCGCTGGACCTTCAATCGCGTATGTTCGGCGATATCCGAATAGCCATTCAGCGCTCTTGAAACAGTGCTCTTGGAAATGCCCAAGGCGTATGCCACTTCCTTGATGGTTACGCGCGTTTTTTTGCTTTGACGCCTCTTGCCGTCATGCTCTTCTGACTTGTTCACGGCATCCTCCCGCAGCAAGTCTGCGTTCCGAAACCGGTTTCGGCAACAGACAGCACACTCGCCTTTCGGCTAATATTCAAAATAGCGCATCTCATTGAAAGAAAAGGACCGAAATCGGTTTCACGAAAAGGTTCAGGCACCGCACTTGCGCAGGCCTATTTTCTCAATTTGCTCAAAAAATTAGCAATTGCCTAGAAAGTTTCCATCCTCATTTTCTCGCAGTCGCAAAAGCGATTTTCAGGATTTGGACCCCTTGGGGAAAAACCGGCACCCGACCATGGCCAAAAGCACATAAGAAACACTTTATACGAAAAACATATCTAATGAAAATCACGACTGGGAAACAGTTTCTTGGCCTGCTCGCGCGGGTGACGGGCCCGCGAGGGAACCCGCTCCAGCCCCTTGACCGGACGCCCCCGCGGCGCTTCATCGGCCTGCGGATTGGTGATGCCGACCGCATCATCCAGCGGGTGCCCAAGCTCGGAAAGCCGGTGTGAGAGATCCTCCACCCGCTCGGCAATCAGATGCACCACGATGCCTTCCTTTTGCAGCGTGCCATGCACCCTGAGCAAGCGGCCCGAAATCACCGCCCGCCGGAAAGCCTTGTAGACCTTGGGCCAGACCACGACATTGGCAACGCCCGTTTCATCTTCCAATGTCACGAAGATGACCCCGGAGGCCGTACCGGGACGCTGCCGGGTAATCACCAGCCCGCAGACGCTGACCTTCTTGAGCGGAACATCGATCAGATCGCCATGATTGGTCAGCTCCGGCATGGATGGGCGCAACAGCTCCATCGGATGGGCCCGTAGGGACAGGCGCGTGGAGACATAATCCTCCACCACCTCCTCGCCCAGATGCATCTGCGGCAAGGTCACGGCAGGCTCGTTGATGCATTCCCCGTCAATCGGATCATTGAACAGCGGCAAGGGCTTGAGCGCGGCAAAGGCCTTGACCTGCCAGAGCGCTTCGCGCCGCCCCATCTCCATGCTGACAAAGGCGTCAGCCTCTGCCAGCTGTTCCATCGCCCCGCCCCTGAGGCCCGCCCGCTGCCAGACGCTCTGCGGATCGGGATAGCCATTGCCGCGCGCCGCCACGATCCACTCCGCATCCTCAGAGGAAAAGCCCTTGATCTGGCGAAAGCCCAGCCGGATGGCCAGCGCCCCGTCCAGCCGCCGCTCCAGCAGATTGTCCCAGCCGCTGTTATTGACGCAGATAGGGCGGATCTCGATGCCATGCTCGCGCGCATCGCGCACGATCTGCGCCGGCGCATAAAAGCCCATCGGCTGGGAATTGAGCAGCGCACAGGCGAACACCGCCGGATGATGACATTTCAGCCATGCCGACACATAGGCCAGCATGGCAAAGGCCGCCGCATGACTTTCGGGAAAGCCATATTCGCCGAAGCCCTCGATCTGGGAAAAGCAGCGCTCGGCAAAATCCCGCTCATAGCCCCGCTCCAGCATGCCGCCGACAAAGCGTTCCTTGAAGCTGTGAATGGTCCCCATCCGGCGGAAGGTGGCCAGCGAGCGCCGCAGCCGGTCCGCCTCCTCGGGGCTGAAGCCCGCCGCCACCACGGCAATCTGCATCGCCTGTTCCTGAAACAGTGGCACCCCGAGCGTCTTGCCCAGCACCTCTTCCAGCGCCCGGGAAGGAAACCAGACCTTCTCCCGTCCCTGCCGCCGGTTGATATAGGGATGCACCATCCCGCCCTGAATGGGACCGGGCCGGACAATCGCCACCTCGACCACCAGATCATAGAAGGTGCGCGGTCGCATCCGTGGCAGAAAATTCATCTGCGCCCGGCTCTCGACCTGAAACACCCCCACCGCATCGGCCACGCACAGCATGTCATAGGTCGCCCCGTCCTCCTGCGGCACCGAGCCGATGCTATGCTCAAGCCCCTCATGCTCCTTGAGCAGATCAAAGCTCTTGCGAATGCAGGTCAGCATGCCAAGGCTGAGGATATCCACCTTGAGAATACCCAGCGCATCGATGTCGTCCTTGTCCCACTCGATGATGGTGCGGTCTTCCATCGCCGCATTCTCGATCGGACACAGCTCGTCCAGCCGCCCGCGGGTGATGATAAAACCACCCACATGCTGGGAGAGATGACGCGGGAAACCGATGATCTCGGCAATCAGCGCGATGGTCTGCATCAGCCGCCGATCTCCCGGATCAAGTCCCAGCTCGCGCATCCGCTTGAGGTCGACCCCGTCACTCGACCAGCCCCAGATCTGCCCGGACAGCGCCGCCGTCACATCCTGTGACAGCCCCATCACCTTGCCCACCTCGCGGATCGCCGAGCGGGTGCGGAAATGAATGACCGTCGCACACAGTCCGGCGCGATGACGCCCATATTTCTCATAGATATGCTGGATCACCTCCTCGCGCCGCTCATGCTCGAAATCCACGTCGATATCGGGCGGCTCACCGCGATGCTCCGAGACAAAGCGCTCGAACACCATGGTAATCGTCTCGGGTGCGACATCGGTGATGCCAAGGGCAAAGCAGAGAATGGAATTGGCCGCAGACCCTCGCCCCTGACAGAGAATCCCCCGGCTGCGGGCAAAGGCGACAATGTCATGCACCGTAAGGAAATAGGCCGCAAAGCCGAGCTTGCCGACCAGCGCCAGCTCCTTGTCGGCCAGAGCGCGGGACTTCTCCGGCACCCCTTGCGGATAGCGCAGGGCCAGCCCTGCATTGGTCAGCCGCTCTAGCCGCGCCTGCGGGCTTTCCTCCCCCGCCACTTCATCGGGATATTCATAGCTCAGTTCATCAAGGGCAAAGCTGCAGCGCATGGCGATTTCGCATGCCCGCCGGATCGCTGCCGGATGGCGACGATAAAGCCGCACCATGTCGCCCGCGCCCTTCAGCCGCCGCTCCGCATTGGGCAGCGCCCGCGAGCCGATGGCGTCGATGGTGATATGCTCCCTGAGGCAGGTCAGCACATCGGCCAGTTGCCGCCGCCGCCCGTGATGCATGAGCACATCGCCCACGGCCACCATGGGCGCTGCCAACCGATAGGCCAGATGGGCGCAGGCATCGAACCATGCCTGATCCGAACCATTATAGGCCGGAGCGGCACCCAGAAACACGGCACCGGGAAACTGGCTCACCATCTGCCGGATCTGCCCCTCCACATCAGGATGTTCCAGCCCCGCCTGTGGCAGGGCAATCAACATCATGCCGGAACATGCCTCCAAAAGATCGGCAAAATGCAGCAGGCATTCCCCCTTTTCGGCCCGCCGCTTGCCAAGGGTCAACAGACGCGTCAGCCGCTGATAGGCAGCCCGGTCCGTCGGCAGGGCCAGCCAATGAAGCGCACTATCCTCAAGCACCAGCCGCGCCCCGACAATCAGGCGCGGCAATTTCACCACCTCGGATGGTGACAGCTCGCCGCTGCCTTCCGGCTCCAGCGCCTGACGGCTGGACGGATCGACCCGCTGGCTGGAACGCAGCCTGATGGCTGCCTGTTGCTTGTCGGCTTGCCTGTCGGCGGCCAGCTTGTCGGCCTGTTCCTTGATCTGTCGCCGCAATTCCTTGAGCGCCGAATAGGCCCGCACCACACCGGCCAGAGAATTCCGGTCGGTGATCGCAATCGCCTCCAGCCCCAGTTCGGCGGCGCGAATGACCAGTTCCTCCGGATGAGAAGCCCCGGCAAGGAAGGTGAAGTTGGAAGTCACGCACAATTCGGCATAGGACTTGGGCCGCATCGCCCCCAATTGTTCGGCAGAAACAGCCCCCGAATTCGGCACCGGCCCCTTGGCCGGAGGGGTCGCTGCCGCTTGTGGCCGGGATGGATCATCTGTCATGCAAATTCACCATGCACAAACCAGCTGGACAGATGGGAAAGACGGTTCTGCGGTGTATGAAACAGCCACAGCCGCCAGCCCTGCCGCGTCTCCACCCACCAGTAATCGCGGATGCCCGACCGCCATGCGGGGTCTTCCCACCACCATTCAGGCGCAATCCGCTCCGGCCCACGCGCATAGGCCACCGACAGTTGCATCCGCCGCCAGCGAAAATGGGCCGGAGGCTCCCGCCGCACCGGATCAGGCTCGGAGGACAGCGGCAGGACAATCGCCTCGGGCGGAAACAGCCGCAGCGGGCGCGGCGTGGCCTGAGCCCGCCCCGCCTCCTGTGATTCTCCCCCCGGCTCCTGCCCCGGCCAACGCTCCACCGCCCGGGTCCAGGCCGCAGGCTGGAGGGAAAAACTGCGTTCCGGAATATGACTGTCGGCAGGCACAAAACGCAGGATATTTTCAAGCCCGATGCGACTGCCAAGCCGGGAAATCAGATCCTCCAGCCCATGATCCTCGGCCTTTTGCGCCTCGCGGTTGGCCTCGCTGCCGCCATGGCTCAACACCACGCTCGCCATCTGCTCATCGGCCATCGGCTCCACGAGGGTTGCCTCAAGCCGCATCATGTCAATGCCGAAACCGGCATCCACCTCGCCAACGCTGCGCTCGAACAGCGGCAGAATGCGCCTTGCATCCCGCATCGGTCGGGCCAGCCGCAATTCCACCTGACTGGCCTCCATATCCATGCGCCGCATGGTCAGTTGCAACACCCGCACCCCGGCCCCCTGCCGGTCCAGCTTGGCGCAGAGCCGCTCCAGCAACCTGCCAGCCACCGCCATGACATCATCGGCCAGCCCGATCGGCTCGGGCAGGCTCATCCGCACGCCGTAATGAGGCGCTTCCGACAGGGGCGAAATGGCCTCTTCCCGGTGCCCTAGCGCCTGATCGAGCCGCATCAGCGGTTCCAGACCGAAACGGCGTGTCACCGTGGCCCGCGGCAGGGCATGGAGATCCCCGATGCTCCGCACCCCAAGCCGCATCAATCCGGTGCAGATCTTTTCTTCCAGCCTGAGGGCGGCAACGGGAAAAGCCCCAATCGCCGCAAGCGCCTTGCCAGAAGGGGCAAGAGAGGCAGAAAGATCACCAGAAAGCGAACAGGAAAGCGAACCGGAAGCCTCATGGGCCGGCTCGCCCCGATCTGGCGACCAGCCGCCATAATGGGCCAGAGCCCAAGCCGCCCCGCGCGTATCGGCAAGCCCCTGACGCACAGAGATCCCGCCTCGGGCAAGGCGTTCCTCAATATTTTCCAGCAAGGCCAGCTCGCCACCGAACAAATGGGTCGAGCCGGTCACATCCAGCAGCAACCCATCCTCGCCATCCAGCCCGACCCACGGACAGAAGCGTCCGGCCCAGCGCGCCAGCAATTCGAGAAAGCGGGCATCCGCCTCGCGATCGGCGACCATGGTTTGCAAATCGGGACAAAGAGCCCGCGCATCCGCCAGCCCCATGCCGCGCTGCAGCCCTTCCCGCTCGGCGCGTTCATTGAGACAATAGAGCCGCTCGGCATTACTCTGCCGCAAGGTGAGGGCAAACGGAGTCGTGACCACCGCCCGCCTCAGAATGCGGTCGCTCGCCAGCCTCGGAAACCACAATGACACGACGCGTCTCTGCATCCCAAACAAGATCCCAACTGCCCAATGTTCCTGATTTGTTCTTTATAAGCTGCCAGCGTTGAAGAGTCGAGTCAGGAGTCTGATAGCGCTTCATGACCGCCTGATTCTGCCTGAATTTCCGGGAGAAAAGCGGTGTACAATGCCAGCGGCTTTCCGCCGCATTGTTGCCCATCCCCTCGCCAATCATCAGAATTCCGGTTGCCTTGCCCTCCTCTGCGGCCAATTGCAAACGACGCCCTGCGGTAAAGCTCAGATCACGCGGCACCTCGGCCACGACCACAGAGACGGCCCCAGAGCGCAAGGCCTCCTCTGCGGCGGCCAGCATCGCCTTCTGATCTGACACCCGCACCAGCAGCATGCGGCAGGGATCACACAGTGGCGCCAGCCCATCGGGATTGAGACCATCTGTCCGCCACTCCTCGACCAGCCACATGACCGGGCGCCGATCTGCCCGCATGGCAACCCCGCAGGCAATGGCGGCAAAAACACCCGCCCCTTGCCCGACCACCTCATGCGCCCGCCCCCCTCTTAAAGGAAAGGCCTCATCGAAACGCTCATACACGGCACATCTCCCATGGCACATCTCAGAAAAAGAACATAAAGAGAACATACTATAGTGACGCGCATTTGTCAGCTCCATTCATTCAAGCAAATTTGCATCAAGAAATTCAAAGGTATGCATATAACACATAGAGGCATCGCAAACTTGTGCCTTTTAAACCCGCAGAAAACCGCCCAAATAGAGCCTAGAACAGCAATTTCCCGAACCCGCCCGAACCCGCCCGAACCCGATCGTGATGAGAAGCAGAAACCAATGACCGAGAAAAGCAGCAATCCTTTTTCCTTCGCCCTGAGATTCTTTCTCAATCTTGGCAATTCAGAACCGCGCGTCCATCCCAATCCGCGCGAATGGGACGCCATGACCTTCCATGACCGTCACGACAGCTAAAAAATACGTACAAACATCTAATAATACACGCAGATTCAGGCCTAGCCATGCGACAGCATCAAGGCTGATAGGCGATAAAACCTCTTTTCGGCATAAGACGAAAGTCTTAAACTTATTCTTGTAAGTGAGCCAACGAAGCCTCTGCAAAGAGGCGAGGTCATTTGCGACGGGGACCCCCTCTATCCTCATGCTGCCTCCTCCCCGAATTTGCATGAGGTTTGACCCCCGCCCAAATGGCGATCATGCCCTGCCCCAGATCCGTCCGGGACAGGGCATCTTTTTTGCCAAAAGCGCCCTTCCCCTCAGTTCCAATCCCCGGCTTCTTCACAGGCAAGAATTCGCCAAGACATGACTGGCTCTTTGCCTGCCTCGCCACTATAGTCATGGCAGTTGAACGCAGGAGGCAACGGTGACTGAAACCGGAAATGAAATAGAACAATTGCGCGATCTGGCAGCAGCCCTGTTTGAAGCGGGGGTTGCGGCCGCTGATCCCAGGCTGGCGCTCGAAAAGACATTCGAGGAATCCCCACTGCTCCCCTTGCAGGAGGGCCGTTATCTCGTCATCGCCCTTGGCAAGGCCGCCGTTGCCATGGCCCAGACCTGCCTGAAGGAACTGCCCGAAGACACGCCCAGCGAATGCCTTGTTGTCACCAATTACGAGAATGCAATCCCCATCGAGGGTGCAACATGCTTTGCAGCGGGCCATCCGGTGCCCGATGAAAATGGTCTGGCAGCAGGCAAGGCCATCATGGACATGCTGGCAACCACGACAGAAGAAGACCATGTGATCGTGTTGATCAGCGGTGGCGGTTCTGCTTTGGTGCCTGCCCCGCTGCCCGGCATCAGCCTTGAAGACAAGATCGCGGTCAGCAAGCTACTGCTGGCCCATGGTTACAGCATTCACGAAATCAATCTGGTCCGCCAGAGCCTTTCCCAGCTCAAGGGCGGCGGCCTCAGCCTGTTGGCGGCCCCGGCTTCCGTTCAGAGCTATATCCTGTCCGATGTGGTCGGTGATGACCTGAGCACCATAGCCTCCGGCCCGACCAATCCGCCACTGGGCAGCAGGAAGGACGCGCTGGCGCTCTTTGCTGCCAAGGGGTTGGTGGAGCAGTTGCCCGCTTCGGTCCGCACAATACTGGAAGCGGATGAAGAGGCCGAAGAGCTCGATTTTTCAAATACGGAAAACCTGCTGATCGGCTCCAACCGCCTCAGCCTCAATGTCATTCAGGATTCGCTCCCCATCGGCTGGCGCGGACGCATTGTCGACGACCTGCTCGAAGGCGATGTCCAGGAGGTTGCCCCCAGACTGCATGAAGAGGTCAGAAATGCCCCTCAGGAACAGAAGACGGTTCTGATCTGGGGTGGTGAGACCACGGTGACCCTGAAAGGCGATGGCAAGGGAGGTCGCAATCAGGAGCTGGCCCTGCTCTTCGCTGTGGCCGATGAGAAAGAACCGATCGAAGGCGACTGGGTCTTCCTGTCCGGCGGCACAGACGGGCGCGACGGCCCGACCGATAGCGCCGGCGGGCTCGTGGATGCCGGAACACTCAACCGGATCCGCCAGACCGGCGAAAAGCCGTCAGTCTTGCTGGCCAACAATGACAGCTACAAGGCGCTGGAACTCGCCGGAGACCATCTGATGATCGGCGCAACGGGCACGAATGTCGCGGACATCCAGATCTGTCTGGTGGACAAGGACAAATGAGCCACAAGCAGGCACAGGATCAGCAGCCCCGCCCGCTCGAAGTGCTTGTCGATGCGGACGCCTGCCCGGTGAAGGAAGAAATCTACAAGGTAGCCGAACGCCATGGCGTTCCGGTCACTCTGGTAGCCAACCAGTTCATGCGGCTGCCACGCAGGGACGAGTGGGCAATCCCCATTTCTTTTGTCAAGGTGGAGGACGGGCCGGATGTGGCGGACGACCATATTGCAGACATCGCCCATCCCCTGTCCGTTGTCGTGACGGCAGATATCCTGCTTGCCCAGCGCTGCCTCGCCAAGGGCGCCAGCGTCGTCGGCACGACCGGCAAACCCTTCACCGACAATTCCATCGGATCGGCCGTTGCCATGCGCAACCTGATGGCGGATCTGCGCGAGACAACTGACATCAGCGGCGGCCCGCCCCCTTTTTCCAAGGCCGACCGCTCCCGCTTTCTCTCCAGCCTGCATGAGGCGCTGGAAAAGCTCAGGCACAAATAACAAAATGACAGACAGGGCTAACCGAAGGGACAGGGGCTGATGAATTCAACCCATTCTCCCCTGTCTGGATGAATGAAGCGCAGGCTTTCGGCATGGAGCATCAGCCGGTCGGCAGCGGCCAGCGCTTCCCCTTCGGCATAGAATCGATCCCCCATGATCACATGCCCCAGACTGAGCATATGCACCCGCAGCTGATGGGAGCGGCCTGTATGGGGGGTCAACCGCACCAGCGTGCTGACATCATCGCGCGCGACCACCTGCCAGTCGGTCACAGCCCGCTTGCCATGCTCATGTGAGACCATCTGCTTGGGACGATTGGGCCAATCGCAGATCAGGGGCAGATCCACCTGCCCCGCATCCGCCTCCATCGCCCCCCAGACACGCGCCATATAGCTCTTCTCGACCTTGCGCTTTTCAAACTGCCGGCCAAGATTGCGATGACACTCATCGGTGCGGGCCAGCACCATGATGCCCGAGGTATCCATATCCAGCCGGTGAACGATTCGCGTATCGCCAAATCGCTCCCTTGCCCGATATTCAAGACAATCCCGATGCTCCTCGGCCTTGCCCGGAACGCTCAACAAACCCGACGGCTTGTCGACAATGACAAAATGCGCATCAGCAAAGAGCACATCGAGATAGGGCTCCATGGGCGGGCGATAATTGACAAGAGGCGGGGTCAGACTTGGAGGATGAGACATGGCCCTCATATGCATGAGCCAAGGCGCAAGGTCAATCATCTTTCAAGCCGCATGCTGCATCGAAAAACCGGCATTCCTTGCGGCATGAAGCCTTGCAACGGCTGCAAACCCGGCGCGCATCGCAACGCAACATGACAATCAGCAATCATTTCGCAAACGCAGCATCAAGCTTCAACAATTAGACTTTCTTCCAAATAAAACTAAAGTAAAATTCCAACCCAAAACTAAGGTTACAATCTAACAATCCAGTATAAATCCATTATACACATCAAGCGACTAAAGGATAAAGGAATTATACGAAACATTAATTGAATTAACTCACGCTCTCATTTTAGATCGCACCAAGGATAGATGCCTTTATTCAGGCCATCTGTGTCTTGAAAACTCACATGGTCTTGTAAAAAGCCGGAATAAGAATGTCGCGGTGCAGCTGAGGAACAGCATCAAAAAAGACATAACCGTCCAAAACAGACCTATCAGAATGGAACATGAGCCGCCGAGCGGTTCAGCACCATGGGGGGAAATATGACCGAGAATAATGAATCCGGACATGCCTACTGGAAAGCCAACCTGAATCTGATTGCGATCTGCCTCGTCGTGTGGTTCATCGCCTCCTTCGGATTTGGCCTGCTTCTTCGCCCTGCCCTCTCCGGAATTGCCGTCGGTGGATCCGACCTTGGCTTCTGGTTTGCCCAGCAGGGATCAATCTGGGTCTTCTTGGGACTCATCTTCTTCTATGCGGTTCGCATGAATGCGATCGACAAGAAATTCGGCGTCGAAGAATAAGGAACGCGAGGAGCAGGAACTATGGATCTTCAAACTCTTACCTACATCGTCGTAGGCGCGTCCTTTGCGCTCTACATCGGGATTGCCTTCTGGGCACGTGCCGGTTCCACCGGTGAATTCTATGCCGCCGGTCGCGGCGTTCATCCGGTTGCCAACGGCATGGCAACGGCTGCGGACTGGATGTCTGCGGCTTCCTTCATTTCCATGGCAGGCCTGATTGCCTTCAACGGTTATGGCGCATCGGTATTCCTGATGGGCTGGACCGGCGGCTATGTGCTTCTCGCCATGCTTCTGGCGCCATATCTGCGTAAATTCGGCAAATTTACCGTGCCGGAATTCATTGGCGACCGCTTCTATTCCTCCACGGCCCGTATCGTCGCCGTGGCCTGCCTGATCATCTGCTCGATCACCTATGTTATCGGCCAGATGAAAGGCGTCGGCGTTGCCTTCTCCCGCTTCCTGGAAGTGGATGCCTCCACCGGTCTGCTGATCGGTACCGCGATTGTTTTCCTCTATGCGGTTCAGGGCGGCATGAAAGGCATCACCTACACCCAGATCGCCCAGTATATCGTGCTGATCCTGGCCTACACCATCCCGGCCGTCTTCATCTCGATGGAACTGACCGGCAACTTCCTGCCGCAAATCGGTCTGTTCGCCGACCATGTTTCCGGTACGCCACTTCTGACCAAGCTGGATCAGGTGGTCACCGAACTCGGCTTTGGTGAATATACCGCCTTTACCAACAATCCGCTCAACATGTTCATGTATACCATGTCCCTGATGATCGGCACCGCAGGCCTGCCACATGTCATCATCCGCTTCTTCACCGTGCCGAAGGTTTCCGACGCACGCTGGACGGCGGGCTGGTCTCTGGTCTTTATCGCGATCCTCTACACCACCGCTCCCGGCGTTGGCGCAATGGCTCGCCTCAACCTGATGGACACCATCCAGACCGGCACCATCGGCGCCGAAGATGGCAACCTTCAGTATGAAAGCCGTCCGGATTGGTTCAAAAACTGGGAAACCACCGGTCTGCTGAAATTCGAAGACAAGAATGGTGACGGCCGCATCCAGTATTACAATGATGCTTCCGAAAGCTTCAAGGCAAAGGCAGAAGAGTTTGGCTGGAAAGGCAACGAACTGGACGTCGACCGCGACATCATGGTTCTGGCCAACCCGGAAATCGCCAAACTGCCAAACTGGGTGATTGCTCTGGTTGCTGCCGGTGGTCTCGCCGCCGCGCTCTCCACCGCAGCAGGTCTCCTGATGGCCATTTCCTCAGCCGTCTCTCATGACCTGATGAAAAGCACCTTCACCCCCAACATCTCCGAGAAGCAGGAATTGCTCTGGGCACGTATCTCCATGGCAGTGGCCATCGTGATTGCCGCCTATCTCGGTCTCAATCCTCCGGGCTTTGCCGCTCAGGTTGTTGCTCTGGCCTTCGGTCTGGCAGCCTCCTCGATCTTCCCGGCTCTGATGATGGGTATTTTCTCCAAACGCGTAAACTCCAAGGGCGCGATCCTTGGCATGCTTGCCGGTATCCTGTCGACCCTGCTCTACATCTTCATGTATAAGGGCTGGTTCTTCATCCCCGGCACCAACATGCTGGAAAATACCACGGCCAATCATTTCCTGGGCATCGCTCCAGAAGCCTTCGGCACGATTGGTGCGATCATCAACTTCGCAGTTGCCTATATCGTATCGTCCATGTCCGCCGAACCTCCGAAGGAGATTCAGGAACTGGTCGAAAGCATCCGTATCCCGAAAGGGGCCGGCGCTGCGGTTGATCACTAGCATCTGAAGGTAGCGGGGATCTCATTCAGGTCCTCGCGGCCTGCTGCAAGATACTCTGAGAGATCCCGCCGCACATCACGGCGGGATTTTTTTTGGCCAGCCAGCCCGGTCTCTCCAGCCCGGCCTCCCCAGCCCGACCTCCAAAGCGGAGACAGAAACATGAGCATGTCCGATTTCGCAGATTTTGCCAGCCACAGACATCCCTTTGATCTGCTGGAAATGAACAGCCTTCACGATCTTTCGGCAAAAACCCTCAAGATCGAGGTCACCAAGGGCGACAGGATCCTGTCCGTTGGTCAGGAGGTGGATGGATTATATCTCATCCAGTCCGGCGAAGTGGATCTCATCACCCCTGAAGATACGTTGCTGCTGCATCTCACGGTCGGAAACTGCTTTGGCGAACGGGCAATCTTGGGCGACGGCCACGCCCCAAACATGGCGATAGCCAATCAGGACTGCACCCTCTTCCTCATCCCGAAAGAAGATTTTCTGCAACTGACTGCAAAAATCCCTTCCTTTCACGCCTTTTTCGACAGCTCCCTGACCAAGCGCAACGCCCAGACAGGCCCGACCGATTCGACCACCGATCTGATATCGATCACCATCGGCGAGCTGATGACCCCCGATCCGATCACCATTGCCCCGGACACCACGGCCACCGAAGCGGCCAAGCTGATGCAGAAGAAGAATATCTCCTGCCTGCTGATCACCGAACAGGACCGCCTGATCGGCATTCTCACCTCCGGAGACATGGCCCACCGGATCGTCGCAGCCGGACGCAGCCTTGAAACGCCGGTTCGTTCGATCATGACACCGGACCCCTTTGCACTCAGCCCTGATGCGCTTGGCTTCGATGCCCTGCTGTCGATGATGGAACATATGCATACCCATCTGCCCGTGGTCGAGAATGACCGGCTGGTGGGCATTCTGACCAACACCAATCTGGTTCACAGGCAAGCGGTTTCGGCCCCCTTCCTGATTCGCGATCTGCAACGGCAGGAGGATTTCGAAAGCCTCGCCGCGATTGTTGCCAAGGTGCCGCAAATGCTGGCTCAGCTCGTCGGTTCCGGCGTCGATGCCCACAATATCGGCCGCATCGTGACCAATGTCACCGACAGCCTGACCCGACGTCTGGTGCATCTGGCCGAGGAGAAATTCGGCCCCGCGCCCATTCCCTATCTCTGGCTGGCCTGCGGCTCGCAAGGCAGGCAGGAGCAGACCGGCATCTCCGATCAGGACAATTGCCTCATCCTCGACGAGCGCTACAGCGAAGCCGAGCATGGCGGTTATTTCGAGCAATTTGCGAAATTCGTCTCCGATGGCCTCGATGCTGCGGGCTTCTATTATTGCCCCGGCGACATGATGGCCACCAATCCGCGCTGGCGGCAGCCGGTTTCGGTCTGGCGGCGCTATTTCGACAGTTGGATCGACAGGCCCGACCCGATGGCCCAGATGCTGGCCAGCGTCATGTTTGATCTGCGACCGATCATCGGCGAGAAAAATCTCTTTGCCGGCATGTATCTCGAGACCATGGAAAAGGCGAAGAAAAACAGCATTTTCCGCGCACACATGATCTCCAACTCGCTCAGTCACCCCCCCCCGCTCAGCTTCTTCCGCGGCTTCGCCCTGATCAAGAAGGGCGAACACAAGGATACGGTTGATCTCAAGCTCAATGGCGTTGTCCCCATTGTCGATCTTGCCCGCGCCTATGCCCTGCAAGGCGCCATTACCGCCGCCAACACCCGCGAACGCCTGATGCAGGCAAGAGACCGCGGCACCATCAGCCGGTCCGGAGCGCAGGATCTTATTGACGCCTATGAGCTGATCACCACCATGCGGCTGGAACATCAGGCCCGGCAAATCCGCGAAGGTGGCAAGCCGGACAATTTCCTCGCGCCGGGAGGCTTGAGCGAGCTGGAGCGCAATCATCTCAAGGATGCCTTCATCATGATCAAGTCGCAGCAGTCCGCCCTTGGTCACGCGCAGGGGATCAATATCTAGTGACCGGTTCTAAGCCATTGGACGGCCTACCAAATGCTGTCTTATCAGCCATGGGCCTTCCATGTCACAAGAGATGCAAAACCGTAAGGACAGTCCTGATGGAAAACGGCCTGTGAGCCTGCCGGACCAGTCAACTCTGAGGAGCCTTTACGCATGCTGTTTGTCTTGCTTGGAACCATTATCGCCGGTGTGGGCGCCGGTGGCGTCGCGGTCATCTTCTACAAATATATCCTGCGCCGCCCCCGCCCCAAGGGAGCCATCCCGATCGCGGCTGGCCTAGCCATGATCGCCATGCAGATCATACTGGATTATGGCTGGTATCGGCGCGCAACGGCAGATTTCGGTGCCGATGTGGTGGTGCTGCAAACAGCCGAGGGCAAAAGCCCCCTGCAGCCGCTCTCCTATATCATCCCGCGCACCGATCGTTTTCTGGCTCTGAACAAGACAACCATGCGCAGCAATGACACTCTACCCGGCATCAAGCTGGCAGAAGTCTTTCAGGTCCAGAAAGACGGTCCAACCAGCACCATCCTGCAACTGATCGATTGCCCGGGCAAGCGCCGTGCCGACTGGA
The DNA here is from genome assembly GCF_963676275.1 of uncultured Cohaesibacter sp. Lineage (NCBI taxonomy): Bacteria > Pseudomonadati > Pseudomonadota > Alphaproteobacteria > Hyphomicrobiales > Cohaesibacteraceae > Cohaesibacter > uncultured Cohaesibacter sp. Next base: position 3,979,249 of record NZ_OY781091.1, read on the forward strand.
GCGGCTCCGCAGCGCCTTCCCCGGACGATCTCAACGACAAGGCAAAATGGTTTGACCTCACGGCAGATGATCCCCTTCTTGCCGCCGCCTGCGAAAGCTAGCAAGCAGGGAGAAAAGCCACGCAAGAAGAAAACCGGAGGCATGAACAGGGAGGAGAAGTCATGACAAAGTCCATTCTGGTCGTGGATGACGAAGCATCCATCACCTTTGCTCTGGAACAGCTCATGAAGGCGGAAGGCTATAGCGTACAAACCGCAAGCAGCGGCCAGCAAGCACTTGCGCTCAACCTTGAAAAGCATCCGGACCTGATCCTGCTGGACACATCCCTGCCTGATCGCGATGGCTATGACATCTGCCAGACCATCCGCAAGGACGCCGCCTGCGAGCATGTAAAAATCATCATGATGAATGCCTCAAGCCGCCAGATTGAGCTGGAAAAGGGACTGGCCTGCGGTGCCAACAGTGCGCTGACCAAACCCTTCTCGCTGGGATCCGTCATGCAGACCGTCAAGGCACTGCTCGCACAACAAACGCATGACAAGACCTAGAGACAGGAAACAAGCGCGAGCCATGACACAACAGGCCAACAGACTCGAACATTTAAGCCTCAGGCTTCGCATCTTCCTGTTTTTCGCGCTGATCGGTGCCTGCACCGTCATCATCGTGATCGCCAGCCTCTTTTTTGCCGAACAACGCATCGGGCCGGAAGCCACTCCCCATCTGGTGCTGTTCGGCGGCATCGCCATTTTCGGCATTCTGTTTGTGACCGGTTGGGTCTGGCAGAAATTCGACATCAATGTCGCCCAGCCGATCGAACATTTTTCCAAGACCATCCGTTCCCTCGTTCATGCCGGCGCGTCGCGCGAACTGGACGAGGAAACAGGTAAATATCTCGGCCTTCTCAAACCCGCCATCGAAGAGATAACCGCCGCCCTGCTTGAAGCCCGCAAGGAAACTGACAGGCGCATTGCCGAGGCCACCGCCGAGACCCACAAGCAGACAGCGCGTCTTGAAAGCGTCATCCGCAATCTCGATCAGGGCATTCTGATCTGCACCCGCGACAACAAGATCATGCTCTACAACAAGCGGGCGCTCAGGATCCTGCATGTTTCGGGCGAGCTTGGGCTGAGGCGTTCGCTTTTCTCGGTCGTCTCAGCCGCCCCCTTCCGCCACGCGCTGGAGCGGCTGGGCCACAGGCTGGAAGAAGGCCGACACAAGCGCCACAAGGAAGGCCTCAGCCAGCTTGTCATCTGCGCCACCGCCGATGGCAAACACACGTTGCAGGGCCGCGTCACCCTGCTGCTCGATGAGGCAGAAAAGGAACCTTCCGGCTTCATTGTGACCTTCGACGACATGACCCGCCAGTTGGCCGACAATGTGGAGCGCGATGCCCTGCTGCAAAATGCCCTGATCGATCTGCGCCATCCGGCAGCCAATCTTCTGGCCACGGCCCAGATGCTGGCCGGAGACTTTGCGCTCACCGCCGATGCCAAACGTTCCCTTGAGAGCATGATCGCCGAGGAGGCTGGAAAACTGGCCGAGCGTCTCGAACATTATGACGGGCAATCCCACCATATGCTGACCAGCGCATGGCCCATGAGCGATGTCTATTCCTCCTCCCTGTTCAATTCGATCCTGAGGCGGAACAGTTCCGAAAACCAGAAGGTCAGCTGTGAATTTGTCGGTGACCCGGTCTGGCTGCATTGCGATTCCATCACCATTGTCGAATTGATGGAATATGCCATGCGCAAGGTCGCAGAAGCGACCGGTGAGCGCGCCTTGCAGTTAAGGGCAACCCAGAGCGAGAAGAATATCTATATCGACCTTCACTGGCATGGATCGCCTCTGGCCGTTTCCACCATCCATGGCTGGCTGGATGATCCGCTTGATCCGGATCTGGGCAGCATCACCAGCCGCGATGTCCTGCAGCGCCACAAATCCGATTTCTGGAGCGCCGGGGCCGCCGATGGCACCGCCTATCTGCGCCTGCCGCTCTCGCTGCCCCATGACCATCACAGCAATCAGCGCCTCGATGAAGAAGCCCTTCTGCTGCCGGACCGTCTAGAATTTTACGATTTCGACCTGATGGAGCGCAACTATCTCGGCACATTGGAAGATCGCCCCTTGCGGGAGCTGGATTTTGTCGTCTTCGACACCGAGACCACCGGCCTTGATCCCTCCGGCGGCGATGAAATCATATCGATTGCAGGAGTGCGCATCGTCAATGGCCGTATCATGCATGGCGAAATCTTCGACCAATATGTCAATCCGGGCCGCTCGATTCCTCCGGCCTCGACAAAAATCCACCATATCACCAACGAGATGGTCGCCGGAGCCCCGCCCATAACCACCATTCTGCCCCGCTTTCATGCCTTTGTAAGCGATGCCGTTCTGGTCGCCCACAATGCTGCATTCGACATGAAATTCCTCGCCCTGCAGCAGGAAAAAACCTCGATCCGCTTTACCAATCCGGTGCTCGATACCGTGCTTCTGGCCGCCCATTTGCAGGGCCAGACCAGCAGCCTGACACTGGATGCACTGGCCGAACAGTTCGGCATAGAGATCCCCGCCGAGATGCGCCATACCGCGCTGGGCGATTCGCTGGCAACAGCGGAAGTCCTGCTCCGCCTGATCGATCTTCTGGAAGCATCCGGCATCAAGACCTTGCATGATGCCGTGGAAGCGGAGAAAAAGGCCGAAGCGATCCGTCGTCAGCAGGCCCGCTATTAACCCTGTTTGCCCGACGTAGCGAAACTCTCTGTGAAACTCTATTGATCTGGAGCCACGAATCTGAAAAGTTCCCCGCCATTCGCTCTTTTTCCTCACAGGATAATTAAACCACGATGACCGTCAGCATTGATCTGGGGACCATGAAACTGGGCCAACCGGCCCAAATGGATCTGGAAGAGCTGCTGGCAACGCGTCTTCTGGTGCAGGGAAACTCCGGCTCGGGCAAATCCCATCTGTTGCGCCGCATCCTCGAGCAGAGCGCCAAATGGGTGCAGCAGATCATCATCGACCCAGAGGGAGACTTCGTCACGTTGGCCGAGAAATATGGCCATGCGGTGGTCGATGCGGTCGGCACCGAGGCTGACCTGACAATGATCGCCGCCCGTGTACGCCAGCATCGCATCTCCGCCGTGCTCAATCTGGAAGGGCTGGACGCCGACCGCCAGATGCGCGCCGCCGCCGCCTTTCTCAATGGCCTGTTCGATATCGACCGGCAATATTGGTATCCGGCGATTGTCATTGTCGATGAGGCCCAGCTCTTTGCCCCTGCTGCCGGTGGCGAGGTAAGCGAGGAGGCTCGCCGCTCCTCCCTTGGTGCCATGACAAATCTCATGTGCCGTGGCCGAAAGCGCGGTCTGGCTGGCATCATCGCCACCCAGCGTCTTGCCAAGCTGGCCAAGAACGTGGCCGCCGAAGCCTCCAACTTCCTGATGGGCCGGACCTTTCTTGATATCGACATGGCCCGCGCCGCCGACCTGCTCGGCCTTGAGCGCCGTCAGGCGGAAACCTTCCGCAATCTCGATCGCGGCCAGTTTGTCGCCCTCGGCCCGGCCCTTTATCGCCGCTCGGAAACCGTCACCATTGGCGCAGTGGAAACCTCGGCCCGCTCATCAAGCCCCAAGCTGGTGCCGCTGCCGGATGTCCAGCGCGACAATATCGACGAATTGCTGTTCAAACCGGGCTCGGACGACGATCCCCGGCCCGCGATGGCCCCGCCGCCTCCCACCACGGCAGAAATCATGCAGCAGCTAGCCAATCTGAAGCTCGACAGGGACTTTGGCGGCGAGACGGAGCCACAGCTTGACCTCGACCCCGGCCTCAGCGCCGAGGAACGCGAAGAGATCCTGCACAAGATTCTCACCGATCTGCTGGATGATCCCGATGCCGCCTATCAGCCGGTGTCGGTGCTTTATCAGGATTTCCAGGTCCGCTGCCGTATCGAGAAAACCCTCAAGATCACACCTGACTTGCAGGAATTCCGCCAGCTTTTGGCCGTCGCCCGGGCGGGCGTTGATGCCAAGGAAGAAACGCTGGATGAGGATCAGTGGAAACAGGCAGGCATCATTGCCGACCAGTTGCCCGAAGACATGCGCGGCGTCTATCTGCTGCTCGCCAAGGCTGCCCTTGGCAACAAGCCCTGCCCGACCAATCTGGAACTGGCCACCGCCTACGGCACCCGCTCGCCCTCCCGCGCCCGCTTCCTGCTGACCTATATGGAAGAGCGCGGCTATCTGGTCTGCGCCAACGACCTGCGCGGCAATCGCATTGTCACGTTAAAGGATCTGGGCGTCCAGACCGAACCGGGCCATCCCGACTGAACAGACGATGCCAGCCCGGCAGGTTTCCCCGCCGCGCTGACCGGCACCCTTGCGTGCCTTTTATCTGCATTCCCAACAGGCTCCTAACATAGCCTTAGCATGGCCTTTTGCCAAACAGGGCCGTATGAAGCTCCTCGCCATCATGGCCTGAAAGCAGCCTCACGCCGGCCTGTTCGACCAAAGCGCGATCTGCCAGGTCCATTGACTGAGACCGCTCGAAAAGATCGAGAATTTCACAGCATGAATCATCCGCCGCAATGCGGTTTATATTGACGCAGCCACAGGCCGCGCACAAATGCACCAGCATGATATCGCCACGCCGTTCATTGCCATATTTGTCACGACCATTATGCTTGCATGTCAATCCGACCGGAACCATGCGCGCCCTGCAATCAGAGGCACGATTACCCGGTTTGGTATCCACATGCAGGGAATGCAGGCAATGGGGACAGTGATTGCGATGCACGGTGCCCATTTCAGAGGTCGGAAAAACCATCTGCTTGCAATGGGCGCATCGAAATTCCTGCTCACCTACCTGCCATCTTTTGCTTTTATGCTGCTTTTTCTTGCGATTGATATATCTATCGGCGCGGAGCGACTTCCGCCCGAAATTGCCTTCGTCGTAAAACATGAGGTCTTGCCAAGCATCTTTGAGGAGATGATTGGGCAGAAGAAAATCTCGAAATAAAGGAAAGGGAGATTCTACCGCCAGCAGGATCGACCAAAGCTGACGCCTGCGCCTTTACAGGGCACAGTCAGCATACAGGACGACCGTTCCGCACAGGCCCTCTTCAGGAGGCCGATGCGGCGCTGGTTACATTCTCTTTGTTTTGACGATGGGACAAAAACAACCTGTCTATCTGTTCATTTGCCGCCGTGATAACGGCATCTTGCCGCTAATGCAAGTATTTTACATTCTTCTTTTAACACAACAACCAACTGTTGCAAAAAGAACGCAGCAATATCGCTCCAATCAGCCCCCTGCCTGCTCAGACCTATGCGCCTTCAGGGCGATGAAACACAGCTTCGATGTTATATCCGTCCGGATCCAGAATGAAGGCAGCATAATAATCGCGATGATAGTCTGGACGCAGTCCCGGCTGGCCATTGTCGCGGCCGCCAGCCTTGAGCGCTGCGGCGTGAAAGGCCTGTACTTCCTGTCGACTGGCTGCACTGAAGGCGAAATGCGGCAAGGGCCGGGATACCTCCCCCTGCACGAGCCAGAATTCACCACCCGGATCGGAGGATTTACGTGCCCCTTCGAGCACGCCGAAGCTGACCGAATGTTTCCTGTCCAGCACCACTTCATACCCAAGGGGTTTGAGCGCCGCCTGGTAAAAGGAGCGGCTCACCGCGAGATTGGAAACCTTGATATCCAGATGATCGAGCATGGCAATTTTCCTTGATTGCAACTGGATATAAAAAAGGGGCTGACCCTGCAAAGATCAACCCCTCATTCAATCAAGCACGCAGCCATTATGCCGCACCCAAGGCGTCCAGTCCACGACTATTCCGCAGCCGACACACTGATGGTCTCAGGGATCGCCAGTTCGGTGACAGTGCGGTCAATCCAGCCGCCGCCCCAAAGCTGGGCTTCCTTGGCAAGACCTTCATAAAAAACGCAGGCCTGCCCCGGCGCAACACCCTCTTCGCCATCGAGCAGTTCCACCTCGAACTCCCCATTGGGCAGCGCAAACAGCAAGGCTTCTTTTGGCGGTCTGGTCGAACGCACCTTGGCATAGATCTCCAGCCCGCCTTCAGGGAATTCCGCAAGGGTCTGTGGCCCGAGCCAGTTGACATCGCGCAGCTTCAGCCGGCGCGTTACCAGCGCCTCGCGAGGGCCAACCAGCACATGCTTGTGTTCCGGATCGAGTTTGACCACATAGAGCGGCCCGCCACCATAGGAAACACCAAGGCCGCGGCGCTGTCCGACCGTGTAATGAATGATCCCCTTGTGATCACCCAGCACCGTGCCATCAATATGCACGATCTTGCCCGGCTCGGCAGCGCCCGGATGCAGCCGCTCGATAATGTCGGTATATTTGCCCGTTGGCACGAAGCAGATGTCCTGACTGTCCTTTTTGTCGGCAACCACCAGCCCCAATTCGTGCGCTAGCTGACGCGCTTCCGGCTTGGACATGCCACCCAGCGGAAAGCGCAGGAAATCAATCTGATCCTGCGTTGTGGCAAACAGAAAATAGGTCTGGTCGCGATCCTCGTCAGAGGGGCGAAACAGCACCCGGCGATTGCCCACCATCTTGGACGAAATATAGTGGCCCGTAGCCATGCAGTCGGCCCCGAATTCCTTGGCCGCTTCCAGCAAATCCTCAAACTTGACCGTCTGGTTGCAGGTCACGCAAGGCACCGGCGTCTCCCCGGCCAGATAGCTTTCGGCGAAACGGTCAATCACCGCTTCCTTGAAGCGGCTCTCATAATCGAGCACATAATGGGGAATCCCCAGATGCTCGGCCACCCGGCGCGCATCCTGAATATCGGTACCCGCGCAGCATGCTCCGACCCGGTGCATCGCCTTGCCATGATCATATAGCTGCATGGTCACGCCGATGACATCATAGCCCTGATGTTTCAAGAGCGCTGCGGTGACTGACGAGTCTACGCCGCCAGACATGGCAACAACAACACGGGTGTCTTCGGGGCGACCAGGCAAATCGAGACTGTTCAGCATCAATCGATCTTTCTCTTTTCCATTCGGCAGCAAGCTCTGGTCCTGCTTGTTGAGCCACCGACACTAGTTTTAGCCCTTATATAGCGTCTTTTGGTCTGTTGAAAAGCATAATCTGGAAAAGACTGCATGCACCACCCGGCATTTTTTGCCATCGCGCGGCAAATATTGACCCCACACAATCTGCTTCACGGGTCTTTCGCCAACAAGAACACGCAGAAATCAGCCACTTCCCTCAAGTTATAGATCAGAAACAATTTGGCACATTTCTTGAATACGTAATTCCGACAGTGTGTAATGAGGTTGGTAATGGCTGCCCAATATTCTTCAATTATGAACATGATTCCCGCTTCAAACGCCAAAGCTGCGTTCGGCGCGCAAAGCCAAGTTGAGGGCAAAACACGGAATGGGACAGCCTCCAATGAAGGCCGTTCCTCCTTTGAAAGCCAGCTGAAAGCCGAAACGGCCAGACAGCAAGCCACCTCGTCCCAGACCAACAGGCAGGAAAGAAGCAGCCAGCCCGCAAAAGCACAGTCAGAGAGTGATATTGCCAGCGCGGAGGAATTGCCCCGCGAAGCCGAAACCGCGCAAGCCTCCCTTTCTGATGCCGATAGCGTCTCCGACAATAGTGAACTGGAAGAACAGTCAGCCGCAAGCGAGCAGGAAGAGGCTGCAGACACCAATGGTGATGACAGCCTTCTTGCGGTGGCAGGCTTCGCAATGGAGCCCGCAGCGCCTCAAAGGCCATCCAACAGCAACACACCACCCCAGCCAGAGATTTCCATCACTGGCCCCGCAACAAATGGTTCCGGCCAACAAGCCGCACAGCCGCTGACCGATCAGATCCCGGGGCAACAGACTGCAGAAGCCGTTGCAGGCGGTCAGGCGCAGCCAGCAGGTGACGCAGCAGCTCCGGCAAGCCCGTCTCAAGCCGCAGGAGTGGCGACTGCCGCAAATGTGCCTCCATCGACCGAGCCAACCGCACTTCCGGCTGGCGCAAATGGCGCAGGTTCGGCTGAGGCCAGCTTGTCAGCCAATATGGCGTCAAAGAGCGAAGGCATAGCTGCGTCCAGCCAGCCATCAGCCCCGGCAGCTTTGCCCCAGCCCCCGACAGGGACCGAGGCAGCGACAAACAGCGCCAGCAACGGGGCAATTGATGCCGCGCTCCGGGATCTTGCCGCCAATGGCAACACCCCACCGGCAACCAATAACAATAGCGTTAACGCCCAGCAATCGCCAACGCCCCCTGTGACAGCATCCGCAACACAGATAGCCAGTGCGCTTGACGCCACTGTCAGCGTCACCGCAACGACAGTGACACAGAGCCCGACAGATCAGGCGAGCGTGCAAACTGTGGCCAATGGACAAGGCGGCAACGCGGCTCTCGATGCGCAAATCGCCACCGAGGGCGATGGAGCAAGTCAGGCAAGCAAATCAGCGGCTGCCGCACAGACGGCCAATAGTGCCAATGCAGGCGCCAACGCTACCGCGCCATCCCTTGACAAGCAACCGGACCCAGCCTTGGGGCAAAAGGCCCCCGTGCCATCAGATGCCGTCCAGACCGCGCCCCTTGATACTGCAGCAGCCGCAAAGACCGCAGCACAGAATGTGACCACCCCTGCCCAACCGGCAGCGGCTGCGCAACCGGCATCTGCGACCACAACTGATGTTGCCGCCGAGAATGCTGACAACCTGATGGCCAACAAGCTGACCGAACAGCAGACAGCCGCGAGGGTTGAAAATAGCGACGCGAAAGCTCAGGCCGCAACCGATGCTGCGGTTGCCAGTGCTGCGGCCAAGGCCGCCAGCTCGGCTTCTGACGCCGACAAGACCGCCCGTACTGCCGACGCGACCAGCGCGCAGCAAACACAGATGGCCGCAACCTCCGAGGCTGGCATTCAGGTCAGCAAGATACAGGGCCGCACCGACGCAAATGCACAGACCGGCAGCAATGCCAATGCGGCAGCCGCCACAAACCAGCAGTCTGCCAACGCCACCAATGCGGCCAACAGCGACAATCAGTCGGGCAACCAGCAGAATAATGGTTCCGCAGCAGAGGCAGGCGCTGCCAAGGCCGAAGAAAACCGGAATGCTGCCCGCAATGCGCCAAAGGGTGATGCCTTCTCAAAGATGATGGCAGAGGTTGACACCAAGGCCATTCTGGGCTCCAGCAGCGCCACGACAGGCCTTGCCGCCTCTTCGCAAGCCACCACCAGTACCACGGTGACCCTGACCGGGGTCAATGGCATGGCCACAACGGGGCAGAACGCCCATCAGATCAGCCTTGCCAATTCCAATGCAATTGCAGCGGAAATCTCCAAATTTGCAAAGAAAGGCGAAACCCGCCTCGAAATCCGTCTTGATCCGGCAGACCTGGGCAAAATCGATGTGCGCATGACAATCGGCTCGGATGGCCATACCCGCGCCCATCTCTATGTCGAACGGGCCGATACGCTGGACATGCTCACCCGTGACCAGCGCTTCCTTGAGCGCAGCCTGCAACAGAGCGGCGTCAATCTTCAGGATCAGGGGCTGGAATATTCCCTGATGGATCAGGGCAATCAGGGCTGGCAAATGGCCGGGCAGGATCAATCCGCCCAAGAACAGAACTATTCATCCAACGACACCTCAGCCGAGCAAGAGGCTGAAACCACTGCCCCAGCAGTTCAGGAAGCCCGATATGCCTCACGCTATGTGGCATCGAATGGCTTGAATTTGGTAATCTGATCCCCTTTTTGGAGACACGACGATGACCTCTATTGGATCCATCGCCTCACAAGCAGTGACAAGTTCGTCATCAGACAATAACAGTCTCATGCAGAATTATGAGACCTTTCTGACTGTGCTGACCACACAGATTCAGCATCAGGATCCCATGGATCCCATGGATTCAAGCCAGTTCACCCAACAGCTTGTGCAATTCTCCAGCGTGGAACAGCAGATCAAGTCCAACGAGCAGCTGGAAAATCTGGCCAGCATGATGACATCATCCAACGCACTGGGTGTGCTCAATTTCGTTGGCACCACCGTCAAGGTGGATGGCGCCCAGAGCTATCTCAATGATTATGGCTCCACGTCCTACAGCTTCACCGCCGATGCAGACGGCACCGCCAATATCAGCATTCGCAATTCCGATGGTGAAGTGGTTTATAATGCGAGCAACGTCTCGATTTCCGATGGCGAACAGACCTTCACCTGGAGTGGCACTGACAATTCGGGCAATCGCATGCCCAAGGGCACCTACAGGATCACGTTTGATGCAGAAACGGCCAGCGGCAACGAAGTGAATATCGAAACCGACACGGTCGGCATCGTGACCGACGTTGATCTGTCCTCCAGCGTGCCAATGCTGACCGTCAATGGCCAGACCATTCAGACCTCGCAGATCAAATCTGTCGGAATTGATACCAGTTCCTGAATTTTTTGAAATATCGGATCAGCGCATTTGCAACCTTGACCGATTGCAAACTGCATCAAACACGCCCCGCTATCCCCCTCGTTAACCATATTGCAATGCTCTCGGCTTTTCGGAGAAATCCCGAAAGGCCAGAGCAGGTCTGTCTTTTTGCGAAGATTGCTTCATATTGATAAAAACTATTACTAAAATCTATCCAGTGGTTTAGCTCTTTTTTAAAGGCATTGCCTTATTCTCAACTGTGATGAGGTCAGGTTGAGTGTGAGAGTACAATGACCGATCAAATACGTGCTAGAGTAAAATATGTCATCGGCCCCGATGGGAGTCCCTTGACAGTGGCTGATCTTCCTCCTGCCAATACCAGGCGTTGGGTTATCAGGCGCAAAGCCGAAGTTGTTGCTGCCGTTCGCGGTGGCCTGCTAAGTCTCGAAGAGGCTTGCCAGAAATACACTTTGACGGTTGAGGAATTCCTCAGTTGGCAGAGTTCCATCGATCAGCATGGACTGGCAGGTTTGAGAGCAACGCGGGTTCAACAATATCGCTAGACATTTGCAGCGAGGATTTCCTCTCTGCAGAGATTGAGAAAAGGTCGAGGGCTGCCCTCGACCTTTTTTCTTGGCCTCGGCAAATCAGCTCCCGATCTTTGCAAATTGACAAAAATGCCAATAAGCACAATCACATAACCCAACCCCACTTTCATTGCTCGACAGACATAAATTCGATCATCCCACAGGAAATTCGAACTTATTTGGACATTTTCTAGGGAAATTTCCATGAAATTACCCTTGCAAAGTGAGCCGTTAACCATTCGTTAACCGAACCCTTAACATCTTGTTAACCATCTCCTAGGAAAATATTGCCTAGTGATTTGCTCAAGGCTCGAAACGACAAGGTAATGGTGTGAACGGTCTACTGGAATTCTTCAAAACGCTTGGCCCTGCCCGTCTCGCAGCTATGGGTGTGGTTACGGCTGTCTTGATCGGATTTTTCGCATTCATCATGATGCGCGTGACCGAGCCTACCCTCTCGCCACTTTATACCGAACTGTCTTTTGAAGATTCCATCCAGATCACCAAGCTGCTCGAAGCTCAGAATATAAAGCATGAAGTCCGCGACGAGGGCGCCGTCATTCTCGCTCCCAAGGAAGACATCCTCAAGCTGCGCATGCAGCTGGCCGAAAGCGGCCTGCCAACCGGCGGCAATGTCGGCTACGAAATCTTTGACAAGAGCGAAACGCTGGGCACCACCAACTTTGTGCAGAATGTGAATCATCTGCGCGCGCTGGAAGGCGAGCTGTCCCGCTCGATCCGCACCATTCGCAATGTCCGTCAGGCCCGTGTTCATCTGGTTCTGCCAAAGGATCAGCTCTTCAAGCGCGATCAGAAAGAACCGACCGCCTCGATCGCCGTAAAGCTGCAGGGCAATTTGAATCCGACGCAGATTCAGGCGATCCAGCATCTGGTCGGTTCCGCAGTGGAAGGCCTCAATCCGGAGAATGTAACCATCGTCGACGAGCGCGGTCGCCTTCTGGCTTCCGGCCGGGGCAATGACGAGGGCTATCTTTCCGCCCATATGGAAGAGCGTCAGGTTCAGATGGAAAATCGCCTGCGCACGCAGGTCGATGAAATCGTCTCCTCCATCGTCGGACAGGGCCGCACCCGCATTGAAGTCTCTGCCGAGATGAATTTCAACAAGGTAACCGAAACCTCGGACATGTTTGATCCGGACGGTCAGGTTATTCGCTCCACCCAGACCCGCACCGAGAATGCCAACAGTCAGGATCGGGAAAGCAATGCAGGGGTTACCGTCGGCAACGAACTGCCCGACGCCAATGCCGATGGACAGGCCCCGGGATCGCAGGAAAATTCCGCCACCACGGAAGAACTGATCAACTATGAGATTTCCCGCAAGACGACCACTGAAGTCGTTCAGGGTGGCCGCATCGAGCGCCTGTCCGTTGCCGTGCTGGTGGATGGCACCTATGAGCGCAATGAGAATGGCGAGCTGATCTATTCGCCAAGAAGCCCTGAAGAGCTGGAACAAATCGCAACGCTGGTGCGTTCCGCAGTGGGATACGACCAGACGCGCGGTGACAAGGTAGAGGTCATCAACCTGCAATTCGCCGAAGGCCCGCAAACCATCTTTGACGATACTGGCGATGAACTCTTTGCGTTTACCAAAGATGATTACATGCGCTTTACGGAACTTGGCGTCATGTTCATTATGACTCTGCTCGTTCTGCTCATGGTCGTTCGTCCGCTGATGAAGCGCATGTTCGAGAAGGTCGACGAGCAGAAGGAAGAGCTGGATGTCATCATCGGTCCGGACGGAGTGGCGATGATCAGAAGCGAATCTGGCGAATTGGTACCAGCCCCAAGTGGTGCGGATGATCCGAAGCATCCGACCATGGAAGCCATCGAGATGGCCCAGCTTCAGGGAGCCCTGCAGGCCGATACCCTGATCAAGGTTGGAGAACTCGTCAAGGAAAACCCAGAAGAAGCCGCCAAGATCATCCGTCTTTGGCTGCAAGACGCAGCGTGAGGTAAAATAAATGGCAGCAACAGCCCTGACAAATATGGCGAATGCGAATGCATCCGTGTCTGAGCATCATGCAGAACGTGAACTGACTGGCGCGGAAAAAGCCTCGATCATTCTGCTCGCTCTGGGCGATGAGCATGGCGGTCCTATCTGGAAACGGATGGACGACATAGAAATCAAGCAGGTTTCGATTTCCATGTCCAAGCTGGGTGGCATCACCCCCAACATGCTGGACAATCTGATCATAGAGTTCGTCTCGCGCCTCTCCTCCAAGGGTGCGGTTACCGGCAACTATGACTCGACCGAACGCCTGCTCAGCTCCTTCCTGCCATCGGAACGCGTGAACGCCATCATGGAAGAAATCCGTGGCCCTGCTGGCCGCAACATGTGGGAAAAGCTGTCCAACGTTCAGGAGAACGTGCTGGCCAACTATCTCAAGAACGAATATCCGCAAACCGTTGCCGTGGTGCTCTCCAAGATCAAGTCGGACCATGCTGCAAAAGTGCTCTCCATCATGCCCGAAGATTTCGGCCTCGAAGTCATCAACCGCATGCTGTCGATGGAAGCGGTGCAGAAGGAAGTGCTCGAGAAGGTCGAGCAGACCCTGCGTGTGGAATTCATGTCGAACCTTTCCACGACCCAGCGCCGCGACGCCCACGAAGTCATGGCCGACATCTTCAACAATTTCGACCGCCAGACCGAAGCCCGACTGCTGGCCGCACTGGAAGAGGAAAACCGGGAATCGGCGGAAAAGATCAAGCAGCTCATGTTCACCTTCGAGGATCTCAGCAAGCTCGACTCCTCGGGCGTTCAGTCGCTGCTGCAAAATGTCGAGAAGGATATTCTCGCCCTCGCCCTCAAGGGAGCCAACGACACCATCAGAACGCTGTTCATGGACAACATGTCCCAGCGCGCTGGCGCCATGTTGCAGGAAGACATGGAGAGCATGGGTCCGGTTCGCCTGCGCGACGTCGACGAGGCACAGGGCACCATGGTCAATCTGGCCAAGGATCTGGCTGCCCGTGGCGAAATCATGATCGCCAAAGGCAATGGCGAAGACGAACTGGTCTACTAGAAAGCAGACAAACAATAAAACCCGGACAGACCGGAACCAAACAGGTCTTGTTCCGGTCTGACAAGCAATCAAAACCGCCGATGAGGACATCGGCAAATTGGAAACCAGAGAATGTCACAGGCTGCTCGTTATCTCTTTGATCTGGACTTTGCCGCTCCGCCAGAACCGGAAGTGGAAGAACTGATCGAGGAAATTCCGCCCGAACCGATGATCACGGTTGCCGAGCATGAGCGTCTGCTTGCCCAAGCCAAGGCTCAGGCTTTTGCTGAAGGCGAGAAAAAGGCAAACGAAAACCGCGAGCAACTCGCCAGCGAGCAGAATGTCGCCCTGCAACAGCAGCTGATCGAGGAAATTTCCATGGTCTATGCCGAAGTTGGCCTGTTGATGCAGCGTCTGGAACGCGATGCTAGCCAGTTGGCCTTCGCCTTTGCCTCTCGTTTTGCCGAGAGACTCGTGGCGCAGGAGCCAAAGGGCGAAATCATGGCGCTGCTAAACCAGATCCTCGCACCCTTGCGGAAAACACCGCATATCTCGATCCGCCTCAATGATGCGGTTGCAGACGATATCAAGACCGCAGTCGATCAACAGATGAGCGAGTTGGGCTTTACCGGCAATCTGACCATTCTGCCAGATCCGGTCGTCATGCCCGGTGATTGTGAAGTGGAATGGGTGGACGGCGGCATCGGCAGGAACCTGCGCACGGCTATCCGTCAGGTGGAACAGTTGCTCGAGGATCATTTCGCCCATGTCCCTGATGCGCCTGAAGACGAACAGGATGAAGACGCCCAGAACGAAGCTGACCAAGACGAAGCTGCCGAAGACGAAGCTGCCGAAAATGAAGAGAATGTAGAACAGCAAGAGCAGACCGATCCGTCATCTCAAACCGGCGATGAAGCGGATATGACGTCACCCGCAGCGGAAACAGATGCAGATGCGAACGCAGAGCAGGCTGCCGAGGCTGAAATGCCAACAACTCGGCAAGACACCACTCCGCCTGCAATGAATGAAGAAGCGACGCCCGTTCTCGATACCGAAAATGACGCAAGGGCCCATGCTGAAGAGACGCCTGAGCAGCCCGAAGACATGGTGCAAACACAAGCTGCCGCCCCCAACGCAAAGGGAGAAGGTGAATGAGTGAAAAAGAAGATAAAGAAGGCCTCGCTTTGCAGGAACAGAATGCCAAGGCGATAGCTGAAGCTGCCTTTGAAGAAGAAGCGAACCAGAAGAACGCGGCCGATCTGGAAGCCGTTTTCGACGTGCCGGTCAAGGTCTCGGCCATTCTGGGGCGCGCCAAAATGCCCGTTAGCGAACTGCTCGAACTGGATGTCGGCAATGTGCTGGAACTGGACCGCAAGGTCGGTGAAGCAGTCGATATCTATGTCAATTCACGCCTCGTTGCGCGTGGTGAAGTCGTACTCGTCGAGGAAAAGCTCGGCGTGACCATGACTGAAATCATTAAAACTGAAAAATAGGTTGGAATAGAAAATGCGCCTGCTTATTACCGGTACCCTGAATGGACAGCTTTCCCTGGCAACCAAGATTGCCCTGGACCGTGGTGCACAGGTTTCCCACGCAGAAACCGCCCAAATGGCGATCAGCCATCTGCGAGCGGGACGCGGCGCCGATCTGATGATGATCGACGTCAAGCTCGACATTGCCAGCCTGATCAAGTCTCTTGAGGAAGAGCATATCACCATTCCGGTGATTGCATGCGGCGTGGAGAATGACGCCCGGGCTGCGGTCAATGCCATCCGCGCAGGCGCAAAGGAATATATTCCTCTTCCTCCCGATCCGGAAATCATCGCAGCCGTGCTGGAAGCCGTTTCCAAGGATCAGGGCGACCTGCTGCACCGCGACCCGGCCATGAGCAATGTCGTCCAGCTGGCCAACCAGATCGCCCCGAGCGATGCGTCTGTGCTGATCACGGGGGAAAGCGGCACCGGTAAGGAAGTCCTTGCCCGCCATCTGCACAAGCATTCCCGCCGGGCATCACACCCGTTCGTCTCGGTCAACTGTGCCGCCATTCCGGACAATCTGCTCGAATCCGAATTGTTCGGGCATGAAAAGGGCGCTTTCACCGGCGCGGTGGCCCGTCGTATCGGCAAATTCGAAGAGGCCAATGGCGGCACCCTGTTGCTCGACGAAATTTCAGAAATGGACATTCGCCTGCAGGCCAAATTGCTGCGCGCCATTCAGGAACGCGTCATTGATCGCGTCGGCGGCACCAAGCCAGTGCCTGTCGATATCCGCATTCTGGCCACCTCGAACCGCAATCTGGCCGATGAAGTGCGCTCGGGCAATTTCCGCGAAGACCTTCTGTTCCGCCTCAATGTGATCAATCTGCAGATCCCGCCACTGCGCGAACGGCCACAGGATGTCGACCTGCTGGCTGCCCATTTCGCCGACAAATACGCACAGGCCAATGGTCTGCCACAGCGCAAGCTGAGTGCGGAATGCTACCGCCATCTGCATGCCAACAACTGGCCGGGTAACGTTCGCGAGCTGGAAAACACCATCCACCGCGCCGTGCTTCTGGCAACCGGGGTAGAAATCGGTGCCGAGGCCCTGCGCATGCCAGACGGCAGCCGCATGGACGACACCATCATCGGCATGGCAACCGGTCCGGCAGCGCAGGCTGTCATTGCCGCCGAAGGCGTAACCCGCACCCTCGTCGGTCGCACCGTTGCGGAAGTGGAGCAGGATCTCATCCTCGACACCCTTGATCATTGCCTTGGCAACCGCACCCATGCGGCCAACATTCTGGGCATTTCCATCCGCACCCTGCGCAACAAGCTCAAGCAATATTCCGATGAGGGTGTTGACATCCCGCAGCCCGGAGAGGCCAGACAAGCCGGTTAAAAGCATAAAGTCCAGCTTTGGAAATTTCGAGAATCAAGAGATAAAGCTTTGACTATCCACGTTTGATGGACCCTCAGAATGAGTGAAGCAGACGCGACCATAAAGGCGGAAACCAGCGCCACAGATGCTCAGGCAGCCGACGGCCCAAGAGGGCCATCGCCGTTTGACCAGCTGGGCAATGTCATTTCCTTTCTGAGACAGGGCGATCTTGGCCTTGCAGTTGGCGTCATGACCATTCTGGTGGTGATGATCCTGCCGCTGCCGTCTGCCTTCATGGACATGTTTCTGGCGATCTCGATCATCTTTTCCGTGCTGATCCTGATGACGTCACTGTTCATCAGGGCGCCGCTGGAATTCTCGTCCTTCCCGACCATCCTGCTGGTTTCCACCATGTTGCGGCTGGCGCTCAACCTGGCCTCCACCCGCCTCATTCTGGCCAACGGCCATGAAGGGTCAGGCGCGGCAGGCAACGTCATCGAGGCCTTCGGCAATTTCGTCACCCGAGGCAATTTCGTCATCGGCGTCATTGTCTTTGCCATTCTGGTGACGGTGAACTTCGTTGTCATCACCAAGGGTTCTGGCCGTATCGCGGAAGTCGCAGCCCGCTTCACCCTTGACGCCATGCCCGGCAAGCAGATGGCCATTGACGCCGACCTGTCCGCCGGTCTGATCAATGAAGAAGAAGCCAAGAAACGCCGCAAGGATCTTTCCGACGAAAGCACCTTCTTTGGTGCCATGGACGGTGCCAGCAAATTCGTGCGCGGCGACGCCATCGCCGGTCTCATCATCACGTTCATCAACGTGCTCGGCGGCATCATCATCGGCGTTGTACAGAAGGACATGGCCTTCTCCGACGCCGCCCAGTCCTACACGCTTCTGACCATCGGTGACGGTCTGGTCTCCCAGATCCCGGCACTGATTGTCTCCACTGCTGCCGGTATTCTGGTTTCCAAGGCCGGTGTGTCCGGGTCTGCCGACAAGGCGCTGGTCAGCCAGCTTTCGGGCTATCCCAAGGCGCTCGGTATGTCCTCTGCGGTCATGGTCATCATGGCTTTTCTGCCCGGTATGCCGCTCATTCCGTTCCTGACGCTGGGTGCTGGTGCCGGTTATCTGTCCTACAAGGCCAGCCAGAAGCACAAGCAGCAGGAACTCAAGGAAGTCATCGAGAAGAAACAGAAAGAACTGATGGAAGCCGAGCCGCCAAAAGAAGAGCCGATCAGTTCGGTTCTCAAGATGGACGAGCTGCGCCTCGAACTCGGCTACGGCCTGATCAGCATGGCCAACGGCAATGCATCACAGGCCCTCACGGACCAGATCAAGGCCCTGCGCCGCCAGCTGGCTTCCGAAATGGGTTTCATCATGCCTGCGGTTCGCATCATGGACAATGTCCAGCTGCAGGCCAATGATTATGTGCTCAAGGTCAAGGAGGTCGAGGTCGGCCGCGGTGTCGTCTATCCGAACCAGTTCATGACCATGGATCCGACCGGCTCGGACATTTCCCTGCCCGGCATCAAGACCACCGAACCCACCTTCGGCCTGCCCGCAGTCTGGATTGATGGCTCCCTGCGCGAGGAAGCTGCTATTCTGGGCCTCACGGTCGTCGATCCGGCAACGGTCATTTCCACCCATCTCACAGAGATCATCAAGGCCAATATGGGCGAGTTGCTCTCTTATGCCGTTGTTCAGGGCCTGCTGGATGAACTGCCCAAGGAACAGAAAAAGCTCATCGACGATATCGTTCCCGGCCAGATCACCATTTCCGGCATTCAGCGCGTGCTGCAAACGCTGCTTGCCGAGCGCATTTCCATTCGCGATCTGTCTGCGATTCTGGAAGGCATTGCCGATGCCGCCGGCTTCACCCGTTCGATCCAGACCATGACCGAACATGTCCGCCGCCGTCTGTCGCTTCAGATCTGCGCGGCCAATCAGGCCCCCGGCGGCTATCTGCCGATTCTGACCATGTCGCCCAAATGGGAACGGGAATTCAACAATGCCCTGATCGGTGAAGGCGACGAGAAACAGCTCGCCATGGCCCCGAGCAAATTGCAGGAATTTGTCGGCCTTGTCCGCGATGGCTATGAGGATGCTGCTCAGGTGGGAGAAATTCCGGTGCTGCTCACCTCTCCGGCCATCCGCCCCTATGTCCGTTCCATCATTGAACGCTTCCGCGCCCATACCACTGTTCTGAGCCAGAATGAGGTCCACACAAGGGTCCGGCTTAAGACAGTTGGATCAATTTGACACAAGCCTCCAAAAAGCCTCTCTCCAGTTGAGGCTTTTTGCAAATACAGCCCTTAACAAATCCCTCAAAATGGTAACCAGTGTGGCTTTTTCAGGCCCTTCCTGGCCGCTTTTGCCCCTATCTGCGCACCATGGCCGAGGCAATAACCGAGGCCAGCGTCGCTGAACCATAGAACCAGATACCCGGCATGGCAGAAGCAGTGGCCAGCCCGCTCGTTTTGGCCGAGAAAATAACCAGCGCCACCAGCAGAACATCCATCATCGACCATTTGCTGACCACGGAGAGCACAGCCAGCGAACGGGACTTCCTGCCCCGATAAACTGCAATATGCAGCAGCAGGATCTTGATGGCCGGAAACAAGACTGAAAATGCCAGTATCACCAGAGCCAGCACAATCTCCCCCTGCTCCCACAGGCCTTCAATGATGGTCTTGAGCGATGGCGTCTCGGTGAAGAAGAGCAGCTTGTCCAGAGAGACTAGCGGCAAGGTTATTCCCAACCCGAAAGAGAATGCGGCAACAGCCAGCAGCACCGGCAAAAGAAAGCTCGTCACAATATGCCCCCGATGAGGAAAGGAAGGAAGCCACGCTCAGGACAACAGGCCTCAGCAAACCAAGACCCGCACCATTTGTTCATGAGCCCCCTTATACAAGCTCGACAAGCTCCCCGGCCAGCTCTTTCACCTGATCCCAGTCGGTAAACTCGATCGTCAGGCTCGGATCCGTCGGCCCCTTGGTGATGCGCATGATCAGTTGAATCATGAAGCGGTCAAACCAACCATAGCTGGGATAGTCCAGCTTGCCCGCTATCGCGCGGACCAGAACGGGCGAGAAAGCGTGCCTCTTGACCCATTTCTGAAGATAGATGCTGTGTTCGATGGTCCGTTTATGCAATTTGCGCGCGGTCAGATTGACCGAAAGCAGTGCCAGTTTTTTCTTGCACAGGATATCCCCATGCGCCTTGAGAAAAAGATCGGCTGGCTTGAGATGATGCCCGTAGCGAATGGCAGCAAGGACGATAACCAGATCCGCCGCTTCTATATCCTGCGCCGATATCTCGCCTTGATGAAGATCTACGAGCCTGACCTGCTGGTCCGCATTCTCAAGATGATTGGAAAGTGTTCGGGCAATCTTTTCCGTCTGGCCATCCTGACTGACGAAGAAAAGTGAGATTTGGGCCATATCAATAACTGACGGTCTTGAGGATAATTCGCCATCAGCTTTACCCGATATCCTGACCAGTGGCCACCACCAGAAAGGCCCATGCGTGATAATATCACAGTAAGGGATCGGATTTGCTTCAAGAAATCAGCAAATCCGATAAAGGAGTATGCAAGAGCCAGCGTGCCCGACCGATAAAGACGAGCAAGGGACTCCTGAAATCTGGGTTTGTCGGCCTAGCGACCGCGACGATGACCAATCATGGCAAAGTCGTCAAGCTCGTCCTGCTCTGCCAGATCTCTGGCAGCCTGTTCGCGATTGTGATCGCGCTCCTCGAGCATTTCGACTTTCTTCATCTCGGCAACGGCTTCGCGCAACTGATCCTGAGCCCGCTCCAGCTGAGCATTCAGATCATCGATTGAAACCTGCAGATTTTCCTTGCGTTGAATAGCAGCTTTCGCAAAAGTCGGATAGGCAAAATGGCCGATATCCGAAATCCCTGCCTTTTCCTCTTCAAACGCAATCTGCGCGTCAAGATCGCGGATCATGCCTTCGAACTCAGTGATCATCAATTCAATCTGCCCGACCTGACGACGCTTCTCGTCAACCTGAAAGCGTTTTAGGCGGATAAGACTTTCACGCGACTTCATTACTCAATACTCCTTAAAGCCCCGAATTTCTCGAAACGGATTGCTTCCCAAGAATGGACTGTAACGTCTGGTATCCCTCTTCGATGCTGGTTGCCTCACCCTTGTTCTGGGTGAGAAAAGCCTCCAGCGGCTCATGAAGAGCGATAGCCAAATCCACATTTGGATCGCTTCCCTGTTTGTAGGCCCCCAGCCGGATCAACTCTTCCATATCCGAATAGGTCGCCATGAATTGCCGAGCCTTCAGTACATCAGGCCAAAAGGCCGGATCGGCAGCTCTGGGCAGGGTACGCGAAACAGATTTCAAAATGTTAATCGCCGGGTACCTTCCCCTCTCAGCAATGGCTCTTTCCATAACGATATGTCCATCCAGAATACCACGAACGGCATCCGCTACGGGCTCATTGTGATTATCACCTTCCACCAAAACAGTAAAAAGTCCGGTAACAGCACCCTCATTTTTTTCTCCCGGCCCTGCTCTTTCAAGCAATTTGGGCAATTCTGCGAAAACTGTGGGGGTATATCCCTTGGAAGTTGGCGGCTCTCCGGCGGCCAGTCCGATCTCTCGCTGGGCCTGTGCAAAGCGTGTGACGGAATCCATCATGCACAGCACCTGCCTGCCTTCCTTGCGGAAAAATTCGGCCAGTGCCAGCGTTAGATAGGCTGCCTGACGCCGCATCAGCGCCATCTCGTCGGAGGTGGCGACCACGACAATAGACCGCTTGAGCCCCTCTTCGCCCAGATCATCCTCGACAAATTCCTGTACTTCGCGCCCACGTTCGCCGATCAGCCCGATGATATTGACCTCGGAACTGGCATTGCGCGCCAGCATCGAGAGCAGCACCGACTTGCCGACGCCCGATCCGGCAAAGATACCCATGCGCTGGCCCTCACAGAGGGTTATGAAGGTATTGAGCGCCCGGACGCCAAGATCCATCGGCCCACCCACGCGGGTGCGCTTGTGGGCCGCAGGAGGCTTGCCACGCAGGGCAACGCTCTCATGCCCCCGCGAAAGCGGACCCTTGCCATCGATCGGCTCGCCAAAGGCATTGATCATCCGCCCCAGCCACTCGTTGGTTGGGCGCACCATCGCCGGTCCATGCAGCTCAGCCCGACATCCGAGTCGAATCCCGTCCAGCTCCGAATAGGGAAGACACAGGGCACGATCCGAGGAAAAACCGACCACCTCGCATTTGATCGGTTCCCGTCCATCCACATGGATATGCAGAATGGACCCCACACTCATTTCAAAAAGTGGCCCCACAATTTCGACAAGATGCCCCTGTATCGAAGCCACTCGACCGAAGGAATGCCTCGGGCTTATATCGTCAATTTTACTGATCAGATCCTGTACCATTGCCAAGCCTTTAATATTTCTTTTCCATGGTAATGATTCGTTTACCCGATTGGTTAATTATTATCTCTAGTGGGTTTGCTAGGGAAAATCTTCCTAGTAGGTCAAAACCGACTTAGTCAGATATGCAGTGTCACTTAATAATTTTTCTTAATGTGAAACTTTGTGTCTGATACTGGGAACAATTTTCCTAGGATTCAATGGGATATCACTTTTCTTTGTGAAGTTCCAACGTGAGGCTTGCGTAGTGGAATCAGTATTTGTTAACCATTATGTATTAGCCTTTAAACCTGGGGTTAAAATTTGGTTCTTGTCGGCTGCGACCCTGCAGATTGCTCCGAGCCCAGAATAGGCAAACAAAGAGGATTGGCATGCGCGTTTTGCTAATTGAGGACGACGGCGCCACAGCACAGAGCATCGAGTTGATGCTCAAGTCTGAAAGCTTCAATGTCTACACCACCGATCTCGGTGAGGAAGGCATTGACCTTGGCAAGCTGTACGACTACGACATAATTCTACTGGACCTTAACCTTCCGGATATGAGCGGGTATGAGGTGCTTCGCACCCTGCGCGTTTCCAAGGTGAAGACTCCGATTCTTATCCTTTCCGGCCTCGCCGGCATTGAGGACAAGGTACGCGGGCTCGGGTTCGGTGCGGATGACTATATGACCAAGCCATTCCACAAGGATGAGCTGGTTGCCCGAATTCACGCGATCGTTCGTCGCTCGAAGGGCCACGCACAGTCAGTCATCACGACTGGCGAACTGACCGTCAACCTCGACACCAAGACTGTCGAAGTGGAAGGCCAGCGCGTACACCTGACAGGCAAAGAATACCAGATGCTTGAGCTTCTGAGCCTGCGCAAGGGAACAACGCTGACCAAGGAGATGTTCCTAAACCATCTCTATGGCGGCATGGATGAACCGGAACTGAAAATCATTGACGTGTTCATCTGCAAATTGCGCAAGAAGCTCGCAACTGCAACCGGCGGCCAGAACTATATCGAAACCGTTTGGGGCCGCGGTTACGTGCTGCGCGAACCTGACGAAGAGGGTATGCGAGAGAGCGCCTGAAACGATCATGACAACTGACCGGGTTTGGCCACCAAATGCCAAACCATGGATCAATGTTGAATAGCTATCCTCTTTGAAACAAGCCGCCTCTCGGGGCGGCTTTTTTCATGCCTTTATCTCCCATGCCCCAATATCCACATGTCGCCTTGGCACAATGGCAGGTCTGAGGGCTTTAAAAATCTTGCCGCCGCTATGGCCGAGAGATCCAATAGGCATATTATCGCACCAACCGCCCCCTCTCTTTTTGCCAAGGGTGACCACCGCGTCAGCCAGCGCCCGGCTATTGGCGCAACTGGAATCCGGCCCAGCAATCCGCGCATAAAAAAGCCGCCCTGACAAACAGAGCGGCTTTCATCATCATTTGCCCGAAATCTTAGGACCAAACACTCGAGGCCCCGAGGCGAAAGGCTATTTACGCCCGCCGGGAATGCTCGACAAGCGAGAAGCAGAGAATGTCGTCGGCTTGCTGGCAACCGGGCTGGCGCCCATTGCACGAGAGCCGAAACTGCCCTCCCCGCCCACGGCGAGTTTTGGCGCCATGGAGCCGGTCGCCTTGCCGGCAACTCCTTTGGAATTGCAATAGAGACCACGCTTGCCCTGAACCGCCTGGAAGGCGTCGGTCAGGCCGACCACGGTCTCGGCAGCGCCGAGCAGCAGATAGCCGTCATCAGGCATCTGTTTTGCCAGTCGCTGCATGATATCCGTCTTGGTGGCCTGATCGAAATAGATCAGAACGTTGCGACAGAAGATCACGTCAAATTGCCCCATGGATGCGAAACTGTCCAACAAGTTGAACGGCTTATAGGAAACCATGGACCGGATTTCCGGCGCGATCTGCCACATTTCCCCATGCTGGGAGAAATATTTCAGCAACAGCTGCACAGGCAATCCGCGCTGTACCTCGAACTGGCTGTAAAAACCGGCCTTGGCTTTTTCCAGTACTTCGTGAGAAATATCGGTCGCAATAATCTCGAAGCTCAAGCCACCCAGTTTGGCTGCATTTTCCTTCAGGCACATGGCCAGAGAATAAGGCTCCTGCCCAGTGGAGGCCGCAGCGCACCAGATGCGTACCCGACCACGTTTTCTGGTTTCCACCAGATGCGGCAGGATGGTCTCTGTAAAATGCTCAAAAGGCGTCTTGTCGCGGAAGAAGAATGACTCATTGGTGGTCATCGCTTCGACGACAGCAGTCTGAAGGTTACGGTCACCAAACCCCTTCAGCTTCCCGATAAGCTCGCTGATCGACTGCAAACCGGCCTTGCGTGCGATAGGCATCAGGCGGCTTTCAATGAGATACTGCTTATCATTGGAGAGCACTAGGCCCGATTTTTCTTTCAGAAATCCCTGCAAGAAAGCATATTCCTGTGGCGTCATGTCCGCTCCCCTCTAAAAACACGCATTACTTTGGAGCCAATTTGATTGAGCGGGATGACTGCGGCACAAACGCCAGCCTGAGCTGCCGCACCGGGCATACCCCAAACTACACTGCTTGCTTCATCCTGAGCAATTATGCTCCCACCAGCATCAACGATATGGCGGGCACCTGCCGCGCCGTCATGTCCCATGCCGGTCAGAATTACACCGAGAGCTGCTGCGCCATAGACCTGGGCAGCACTTTCGAAAAATGGATCGACCGCCGGTTTGCAAAAATTCACGGGTGGTCCATCAGTCAATTTCACCACGGCCTGTCCGGCCTGCTTGATAAGTTCCATATGCTTGCCGCCCGGAGCCACATAGATATGGCCATTCTGGACGACTTCGCCATCCTGAGCCTCTGCGGCAGGCATGCCTGAAGCGCGCGCCAGATGGTCAGCCAGAATGGCTGTAAAGGTGGCAGGCATATGCTGAGTGATCAGAATGGGCGCAGAGCGCATCTGCGGTCCGATTTCCTGCAACAATTTTTCCAGAGCCTGCGGCCCGCCGGTTGAACTGCCGATGAGCAAGGCCCGCGGACGAGCCGACCCCATCTTGCGCAGCATGATCCCGTTCGGCCCGGCGATCGAGCCCGCTGGCGGCGTTGCAGGGGCTGCGGGTGTCCGTTTATCGGCGCCTGTAGCAAGGGTCTGGCGGCTCTGATTGATCCGGCTGGTCGTTGTCGCGCCGGGGCGTGGAGCAAAGGCACTTGGACCACGAGACGCACGAAACTGGGAAGGTCCCTCTTCGTCTGCACCACCCAATGCCTTGATCTTGACCAGCAGCTCATCACGAAAGTCACGCGACGTCGTGATCTGGCTGTTGGACTCAGGCTTGGGCACATAGTCTGTCGCACCCAGCGACAGGGCCCTGAGGCTTATTTCTGCGTTGCGCCGCGTCAGGGTTGACGCCATCAAGATTCTTGCCTTGGGGTAATTCCGCAGCAGCAATGGCAGTGCGGTCAGGCCATCCATGTCGGGCATTTCGATATCCAGAACCACGATATCGGGTTTGGATTTCGCAATATCTTCCACCGCCAGACGACCATTACGGTGCGATCCGACCAGCTCCAGCGCCGGATCCTCATTAATCCAACGCCCTATCAAACCTCGAATAACGACGGAGTCGTCGACTACCATTACCTTCACTTGACGCGAAGATGCTTTTGCAACAGTAGCCTCAGCGGACATCAGACCCATGTTTTGAACTCACACAAGAGAGATAGAAACTGCTTATATCAGACCGACTTCCTGAAGCTTTGCTTCCACGATATCGCGATCGAAAGGCTTCATGATATATTCGTTTGCGCCTGCACGAATTGCCTTTGCAATATGTGCAACGTCATTTTCGGTTGTGCAGAAAATGACCTTCGGATTAGCCCCACCTTCCAGTTTGCGAAGCTCCATGAGGAAATCCAGTCCGTCCATGACCGGCATATTCCAATCGAGCAATACCGCATCAGGCATCTGAGCCGCGCAGCTATCCAAGGCTTCCTTGCCGTCCTCTGCCTCGAAGATCTCGAAATCGAGATCCTCAAGAATGCGACGAGCGACCTTTCTGATTACACTGGAGTCATCAACAACCAGACACGTTTTCATATTCTTCGTCTCCAAAGGTAACGCTGTGCGTCTTAACTAGGCTGCCACGCCTGTTGTCACCATGTCGCCCAGCACTCGATCCACATCGAGAATAACCATAAGTTCCTTTTCCAGGCGATGAACACCGGCAGCAATATCGGCCCACCGGGAATCCAGGTTGCTTGGAACAGCCTCACGACTTTTTTCGCTCAAGTCGAGCACTTCACCGACGCTATCGATGATCAGCCCATAGGATTCTTCCTTGAACTCGATCCCTATAGCCATCATGTTTCCCTCATGCTTAAGGGGCTCAAGCCCCAAGCGCTTGCGCATGTCAATCGCCGTCACAATGCGACCGCGCAGGTTCAGAACCCCTGCAATTTCAGTCTGTGACAAGGGCACTCGTGTGACGGATTCCGGCACGAAAACATCGTGTACGCGGCTGATCGGCAGACCGAAAAGCTGACCGGAAATGAAAATCGTCACATATTGAATGGTTTCATTGACGCCGTCGTCATCCTTCTCGGGTGTCATGTGGTTTCTCATGCTGCTGCTCCCAATTCAATGCGTTGTTCCTTCAGAGAGGCAATGAGGCCGGGGCGATCAAACTTGGCAACATAATCGTTGAAACCTGCCTGACGTCCACGCTCGATAGCGGCTGGCGTGCACAGTGACGACAATGCGATGATTGGAATATCGCGGGTCGCTGGCTGTCTGCGAATTGCTTCGCAAAGCTCGAAACCGTTCATTTCCGGCATTTCGATATCGGATACGACGATTTCATAGCTCGGATCCCGCTCAAGCGCAGCAAGCGCCTCAACACCATCCTTGCAGATCGTCACTTCGTAACCGGCTGCCTTGAGAACCGGGCCGAGCATGTTGCGGAAGAAGCTGGAGTCATCCACGAACAGAAGCTTCTTGTTGAGAATGTCTTCCTCTTCCATTTCCTTGCGATGGAACCAGTCCTCGAAGGCCTGCGGCAGGAAGTGGCCAACATCGATGATCTCGGTAGCCCTGCCCTTGATAACGGCAGTACCAAGAATGCCTGGAACTTCCGAAGACACTTCGATATTGAGTTGCTCGTCGACAATATCGACGATCTCGTCCACGACCAGACCCATGGAACGACCAGCATCGGAGAAGACCAGCATTGGCTGGCTGCCCTCGGTGCGGCGCTGCACGAAATCGTTGACCTGTACCAGTGGCATCAGGCTGCCACGATATTGGACCATGTCGCGCCCGTTTGAGAATTCGATCTTTTCGATTTCGAATTCTTCCAGACGCGTGACCAGCGACAGCGGAACTGCTTTTGGCTCCGGCGAACCGGCACGGAAGATAAGCAGAGACACGGTATTTTGCTCCTCTGGCAAGGCTTCCTTGGCTGCGCCCTCGGTGCTGGCTTCAACATCGGTGCCAACATGGCTGCCAAAGGCCTGTGCCACACCATTCGGATCAAGGATCATGATCACGGAACCGTCACCAAGAATGGTGTTGCCCGAGAACATGGTCAGATGACGCAACATGGTAGCCATCGGCTTGACCACGATTTCCTCGGTATGGAAAACCGCATCAACCACGACACCGAAGGTCTGGGCACCAACCTGCATCACAACGATGAAGCCATTGTCATCCAGCTCGATATCAGTGTTGGTTTCGCGCTCAATACCAAGCAGGTTACTCAGATGAATGAGCGGCAGCAGCTTGTTGCGCAAGCGAAGAACCGGCGTATCCTTGATGCGCTCGATCTTGTGCTCGGAATTATTCTGTACGCGAACCAGCTCGACAACGGAAAGCTGCGGAATGGCGAAGCGATCACCGGATGCTTCGACCAGCAGGGTCGACACGATCGCCAGCGTCAACGGAATCTTGATCGAGAAGGTGGAACCCTTGCCCGGAATGGACTTGAGGTCAACCGAACCACCGATCAGTTCGATATTGTTGCGGACAACGTCCATGCCAACGCCACGACCGGAAACGTTCGTGATTTTCTCGGCAGTCGAGAAGCCCGCAGCAAAAATGAACTTGTTGATCTGCTGCTCGGACATCTTCTCGAGCTCGGCTTCGGTTGCCAGCTCATTCTTGAGGATTTTTTCCTTGACCTTCTCGGTGTTGATGCCACGTCCGTCATCGACAATATCGATGATGATGTGACCGCCTTCATGATAGGCCGACAGGGTGATGGTACCCTTCGCCGGCTTGCCCATGGCGACGCGCTCTTCACCATTTTCCAGTCCATGGTCGGCAGAGTTGCGCACCATGTGGGTCAGCGGATCCTTGATCAGTTCCAGAACCTGACGGTCAAGTTCGGTATCCTGACCGATCATTATCAGATCGATTTCCTTATGCAGGTCGTTGGCCAGATCGCGAACGATACGCGGCAGCTTCTGCCAGGCGTTGCCAATTGGCTGCATGCGGGTCTTCATGACCCCTTCCTGCAACTCGACCGTTACATTGGAGAGACGCTGCAGAGGAACCTTGAATTCGGAATCTTCATGACGGCGCACGATTTCAAGCAGCTGGTTGCGGGTCAGCACCAGCTCCGAGACCATGGTCATGAGATGCTCGAGCGTTTCGACATTCACACGAATGGACTGGTGAGCACCACCGGATTTCTGCTCTTTCTCGGCCTTTGGCTCTTCTTTCTTCTTGGCAACCGGCGCCTTTGCTGCAGGTGTAGGCGTTTTCGTCACTGCCGATTTGCCATGACGCTTCAGGGCAGCAGCATCGGCAATCGCAGCTTCTGCAGCTTCCTTTGCGCTCTGGGCGACATCGAACCCTTCCGGACCGTCAGCCTCGCGGAAGGCGCGTTCCAGATCATCAAGGGAGACTTCGCCCTCTTTCAGCTCGCGTTCCAGAACCTGATATACTTCGTGAGTTGCCGGTTCTTGCGGTGCCTTCTCGGCAGCTGCGGGAGCCGCTTCCGCCACAGCTTCAGGAGCCGCTGCGGGGGCATCGCCATTTTCAGCCTGATCGACGACAGATGTTCCCTGTCCGGCATATTTCCCGATCCCCGACAGCCGGTCGAGCTGATCGATCAGATCCTCATCAGAGCCTTCAGGTTCCGCCTCATTCGCTTCCAGCTCGGCAACGATCTCCTTGATCCGGTCAAGGGATAGCAGGATGACAGAAACGGATTCACCGGTAACCGGTGCCCCATCCCTGAACTTGCCCATGAGTGTTTCTGCAGCATGCGCCAAACTCTCAAGTCTGGGCAGCCCCAGAAAGCCGCAAGTGCCCTTGATAGTATGTACAAGTCGGAAAATGTTATCGAGGATCTGAGCATTGTTTGGCTCTTGCTCAAACTTTACAAGCTCGACGTCTACGACATCAAGACTTTCATTTGTTTCCTCGATAAATTCACGTAAAAGATCATCCATGGCCTAAAACCCTGATTCTTGGCGGAAACCGGTCCGAACAGACAGTTATTCCGCTTCAGTCTCGGGCCAAAGCGTTAATTTAAGCTGAAGCAAAGGACACAAACATTCAAACTCGATGCATTTACCGTGGCATCTGTTTATAAATAGTTCGCGACTTTAGTATGAATGACTGGGATTGGTATATGTAGAATAAATTCAATATTATAGATACAGTTCTGTCTAAAATATTGACCATTTACCATAAGTAGTTTTACCGAAGCTTTTAAACCGAAGTTGTTTCTCCGTTCGGGATCGCCTGACCGATCATCTCGTCCGCGCTCGGAATGTGTACCGGCTTGGCCTGAATGGTGATGACATCATCCACCCAATCGAAGGCGAGGTCCATTTTTGCTTCGCGCGCCAGCAGTCCGGTATAGTAGGGCTGGATGGAATTTGCCGTAAATCCCTGCTCATCGGCAGGACGACCGCGCAGCAGGCGATCAAGGCTTGCCGGAATGCGCGCATTCTTGCCTTCGGACACCAGCTTGAAGGTCGGATATTTCGGATCGCCCTCATGGGATACCTTGATGGTGCCGCCGCGCGGAATGGTCGAAATACTGATCATGATCAGGTTGAGCAACAGCTTGACCAGATTTTTCGGCATCAGGACGCGGACGCCATCCCATTCGATTTCCGCCTTTTCGGATTTCATATAGCCGCGCGCCACACTTTCCGCGTCGCCCGTATCGATTTCCGCGCCAGCGGATCCGGCCGCACCAAAGGCAAGGCGGGCAAACTGCAATTTGGCCGATGCCGTACCGGCACTCTTGGTAATGAGCTCCATGGCGAAGGTCTGCATTTCCTCGCCATTATCTTCTTCCAGCACTTCCAGTCCATTGATAACGGCCCCGACAGGGCTGATGATATCGTGACAAACACGGCTACAAAGCAGCGCCGCCAGATCCATAGAAGACAGTGTTTCAATACCAGACATTGCACCCTCTAAAAGCAGTGGCATCACTTTGGGCTCGGTTCAATATCAGATCCGGTTTCTGATACTCAACGGACCCCAAAGGTTAGCGGATTTGATAAAATACGAATCAACCTTTTCGCTCTATCAGAAGCATTACCTATTCGCTCCCCGCCTGCCAAGGCCAGAAGCATCACAATCGGATTGTTTCACAGGTGCCGGCAACCTTTCTCCCACCTCGGAAACAGTCTGAAATCAATTCGGCAACTTTGTGAGCCCGTAATCGCCACAATGGCCCGCCATAGACTGGCCCAGAAACCAATCCAGAAACTGACACAGAAATTTGGCTGGAAATTGGGCTGGAAGCTATCGCGAAAGGGTCGCCTCAATTTTCGGCCATTCCTCATCAGCCCGCTGAACATGCAGATCGACCGCTTCGGCCCATGCGGCGCGCGCTGTATAGGAATAGAAAAGAAACAGGCGATTTCTGTAGATTGCCCAGACATTGGGATTGCTGTCCGATGCATATCCCCTTGCCATCGCCAGAGCCCCATGGCCACCATATTGCGGCGCATAGACATCGGGATTCTGCATGAAGACAGCTTTGTTGGCTCTGGACTTGAACAGCCACGACACACCATTCCAGACATATTCATGCTCGCGCAAGCCCGGAATGGCCGCATGTTCCGTATAATAAGCCACAGGGTCATAGCCATAGATGGCATAGCCGGAACGGGAATCCGTCACCACCCGCCGCGATTGCGCCGTGGCATCAGCCTGAGAATTCATCCCCATGACCGAGAAAGCCAGAACAAGCAGCATGATAAGAATGCGCATCACAGACGATCCTTGCTGGCTTTCTCAACAAACCGAAAGCTGAGAAAATTGTGTTCTACACAAATTAATAGCCTTTTTGTCAGAAAAAAGGTGCAACATTGTTCGAAACACCCCGGCAATCACTTTTTTGCTCATATTCAGAGTTACACTCAGATTGTGAGTCTTTCGGTTAAATAAAAGTGTCCTCCGGCGATCATTGTAAACAAAAGCTTCTCATTTTCACTTGCAAGTGATGCGGCTCCTGTAAAAAATAGCGATGAACGCAAATGATGATCGGTGGAAAAGCTGCAAAACCACGATAAGGATATACATGATGGCAAATCTGGCCTGGCCAAACGACTTGAAACATAAAGGCAATGAGCTGCTCGTAATTGCTTTGGCAATCGTAGCCCTTGCCATTTGTGCGACCACAGCGCGCGCCCAGTCAAATCGCGATCAATCAAACCATTACAGCATGCAGGAAATTGTCGACACAGGGCACAGTTTCTTCGGCACCGTGGCGGGAGGCCTCGCCTCTGCGGTCGAAAAGGCGGTTTCCAAATACGGACTTCCCAACGGCTATATCCTTGGTCAGGAAGGCAGCGGCGCATTTGTTGCTGGCGCCCGCTATGGCGAGGGCGACCTCTATACCAAGAATATGGGCAGCCACAAGGTC
The DNA here is from genome assembly GCF_963676275.1 of uncultured Cohaesibacter sp. Taxonomy (NCBI): domain Bacteria; kingdom Pseudomonadati; phylum Pseudomonadota; class Alphaproteobacteria; order Hyphomicrobiales; family Cohaesibacteraceae; genus Cohaesibacter; species uncultured Cohaesibacter sp. Next base: position 4,011,430 of record NZ_OY781091.1, read on the forward strand.
TTCTGGCAGGGTCCGTCCATTGGCTGGGATTTTGGTGGCGACGGCAACCGGACCATGATGCTGGTCTATCACCTCCCCAGTGTTGACTATCTCTATCGTCGCTGGGTCGGCGTCAACGGCTCGGCCTATCTTGTCGGCGGCTTCGGCTTCACGGTTCTCAGCCTTGAGCAGCAATATTATGTCGTGCCGATCCGTTCCGGCGTCGGAGCCAGACTTGGCGTCAATGTCGGATATTTGAAATTCACCCGCAAGCCAACCTGGAATCCATTCTGATTTCAAAATCCGAGGAGGCAAATCCCCCTCCCCGACGGCTGCATTTTTCTATTTTACCAGACAGGATTGACTGGTAACAAACAACTAGAGCTTCCCCGTTGGAGGGGCTAAACTGGCCGCTCCAACGGAAATGTGTTTTTATATTTGAGACTGTTCCATCGCAATCATGGCGCAAAGGCTTGCGCGCTCCATTGATCGAATGGAAACCGGGGCCGAGAGCGAACAGTCCAAACACCAAAGCAACCGCAACGCCAGATTAGAGTCAGCAAGGAAAAAGACACCGTGATTGCAATCATAATGTATATATTGCTCGGGATATTTGTCACTCTGCTGCTCATGCTGCTGGTCATTCCCATGATCTGGCGCCGCGCTGTTCGCCTGACCAAAAAAAGGCTTCAGGCAGAAATGCCCATGAGCTACAGCGAACTGCAGGCCGAGAAAGACCATATTCGCGCGGAAATGGCGGTCGACATGCGCCGTCTTGAGGTCATTTCCAACCGCCGTCAGGAAGAATTGGCCAATAAGAGCATCAAGATAGACCGTCTTAATGTGGCCCTTGACGAGCGCGCATCCACGATCCTTCATCATCAAGAAGAAATCGACAGCCTCAAGGGCACCATTTCGGAGCAAAAAGAGGAAAGCCGCCAGATTTCTTCGCGACTGAATGATACGCGCAAAGAACTGCAACAGGCACACCAGACAATCTCCGATCTCGAAGGCGACAAGGATGATCTCAACAAGGAGATCTATTATCTGGAAACCAATGTCGACGAACAGAAAGTCGAACTGGCCGCCCAGATGGCCCGCATCGAGAATCTCAGGGAAGAAATCTCCAGCCTCACCGGCCTTTTGAACGAGCAGACCGGCGAACGTTCCAAGGCGGAAACCCAGTTGGGCCGCAAGACAGGAGAGCTGGATCGCACCAGAGAAAGATTGTCCAGCTTGCAGGAAAAAGTCGACGGACTGCAGGCCAGCCTTGCCGACAAGGACAGTGAAATCGACAATCTGAAAAGACAGCTGGAACGCGCCAACCAGCAACATGCTATGACCGGAGAGGAAAGCAACACGCTGCTTGCCGAAGCTGAAGCACGTCGTCTGGAAGCCGAAACCAAGATCGCCAATCTGGCCATGCAGCTCGAAACCCGGCAGAAACTGGAGGACGGAGGCAATCTGTCCACCGTCATCAAAGGTCTGGAAGAAGAAAAAGTGACCCTTCAGCAAGAATTGGACAAGGCTCTGGAAAGCAACAGCGATCTCGCCGAAAAACTGGCAGCGCTGCAAGAGAAATTGCAAGCAAAAGAGCAGCCGGAAACCCCGACGGGCGATTTGACCCCGAGAGAGCAACTGCTGCGAGACGAAATCAAAGAGATCGCCACACGCCTGACCGAATTCACCGCAGCCAGAGGCCAGAATAAAGAGGCCCTGAAGGCAACCGCTATTCGCGCCGCTCAAATCAGCGAGACCGTCGAGAATGCGGCTCGGGGACGGAGCGAAGTTGCCGCCAGAGCGGGCAACAGCCCGGAAAATGGGGCTGGCAATGGGGCTGGCAATGGAGCAGACAACAAGACTCGCAATGAGACTGGCGAGCCACAAAATGAAGGCCCCGCAGGCAACGCAACCGTCCCAAAGCCCGCTGATCCATGGTCGCAGGTCTTCTCGCTCGCCGATCAGGTCCGTGAGCTGGAAAAAAGCTCGTCATAAGCCAACTCTTCACATCTGCGCAAAAGGAAGCATTTTGTTTGGCAACCCAAGCAGGGACTTGCCAACGAGCCCGGCTTTGTTTAAAGCCAGAGACGCATCGGATGCACGCATTCCCTTGCGCCTCCCCCACCCGGATTTCGGACAGACATTTCATGGCACCACCGCTCCTGCATCTTCAGAATACTCATCTGGCAATCGGCGGACAGGCCTTGCTGGCCGGCGCGGAACTGGCCGTGCATGAGGGCGATTCCATCGCGCTGGTCGGTCGCAACGGGTCGGGCAAATCAACCCTGCTGAAAATCGCCGCCGCATTGGTCGAGCCGGACAAGGGCGAGCGCTTCTTCCAGCCCGGAACGACCCTGCGTTATTTGCCGCAGGAGCCGGACCTTTCTGCCTTTGCAACAGTGCTCGATTATGTCGAGGAAGGCCTCGCTCCGGGAGATGCCCATTATCGTGCGCAATATCTGCTTGATGAACTGGGCCTGACCGGCAAGGAAAAGCCGGACGAAATTTCCGGCGGCGAAGCCCGCCGCGCCGCTATTGCCCGTGTGCTGGCCCCCGAGCCGGATATTCTTTTGCTGGACGAGCCGACCAACCATCTCGATCTGCCTGCGATCGAATGGCTGGAAAGCGAATTGAAACAGATCCGCTCGGCCAAGGTCATCATCAGCCATGACCGCCGTTTTCTCGAAAATCTCACCCGCAATGTCGTCTGGATCGACCGCGGCACGGCCCGCCGTTCCAACCGTGGCTTTGCCCATTTCGAAGCATGGCGCGATGAGGTCTTCGAGCTCGAACAGATCGAGGAGCAGAAGCTCAAACAGAAGATTCTGGCCGAAGAAGACTGGATCCGCTATGGTGTCACCGCCCGCCGCAAGCGCAATGTGCGCCGCCTGGGCGAGCTGGGAACCCTGCGCGAGAAGAAACAGCAGATGGCCCAGAACCGCCCGCAGGGCGATGTCAGAATGAGCGCGACCGAAGGCGAAAGCTCGGGCAAGTCCGTCATCAAGGCGCGCAATATCAGCAAGAGCTTTGACGGGCGCACCATTGTCCGGGATTTCTCCATCGAGATCCTGCGCGGCGACCGCATCGGCATTGTCGGCCCCAATGGTGCGGGGAAATCCACGCTGATCAATCTGCTGACCGAAGGCCTTGTCCCAGACAGTGGAACGGTCAAGCTGGGCACCAATCTGCAAATGGTAACCCTTGACCAGAAGCGCGAGAGCCTCAATCCCGACTGGACCCTCAAGGAAGCGCTGACCACCCACGATGGCGACATGGTTCAGGTGGGAGACAGTTCCCGTCATGTTGTCGGTTACATGAAGGACTTCCTGTTCCGGCCAGAGCAGGCCCGCAGTCCGATTTCGGTGCTGTCAGGTGGAGAGCGCGGACGCCTGATGCTGGCCCGAGCGCTGGCCAAACCGTCCAACTTTCTCGTGCTTGACGAACCGACCAACGATCTTGATCTGGAAACCCTTGATCTGTTGCAGGAAGTCATTGCCGACTATTCCGGCACCGTGCTGCTTGTCAGCCACGACCGTGATTTCCTTGACCGCCTCTGCACGACAACCCTCTTTGCCGAAGGCGATGGCCGCTGGACAGAATATGCCGGTGGCTACTCCGACATGATCGCCCAGCGCGGCAGCGGCGTCACCGCCCGCAAGGGGGCAAAAAAGGAAAAGGCGGCAAAGTCACCAAACGCACCGTCTGAAACTGCACCAGCCCCCAAACAGCAGAAGGGCCTCACCTTCAAGGACAAGCATCTGCTTGAAACCCTGCCCGGCAAAATGGCAGAAATAGAGGCCAAGATCGAACGGCTGCGCGCCCGCCTCGAAGACCCCGAGCTGTTCAGCAAGGATCCCGAAACCTTCAACAAGGCCGCGAAAGCGCTTGAAGCACAGGAAGAGCTGCTGGCCAAGGCAGAAGAAAAGTGGCTAGAGCTGGAAATCCTTCAGGAAGAGCTGGGCGAAAGCTGATCCTCTCCGCCTTTGTCATTCTGCGGCAACATTCGGCAGAAAAGCGACTGCTCACTTGCCTACGAAAATTGCGCAGCAAAAGGATATCCGGGAAGAGTAGCCCGCTTTTTTGATGGAAATTTCCGCCTCTTTCGCCTATGGTCCGGCGCAAATCGGACCCCATTGCGGTTGATCGCGCCTCCTGCACAAAACTGGCGCTGAGCACCGCACAAGAAAGCAGCCAGTGATCTGGCAGGAAAGATAAGACAGAATATGCCCGCATCTCATGAAATCCGTCGCACCTTCGCGATCATCTCGCATCCAGACGCCGGTAAGACCACGCTCACAGAAAAGCTGCTCTATTTCGGCGGCGCCATTCGCATGGCCGGTCAGGTCAAGGCCCGCGGTGAGAAGCGGCGCGCCAAATCCGACTGGATGAAGATCGAGCAGGAACGCGGCATTTCGGTCACCTCCTCGGTGATGACCTTCGAGCATAAGGATCTGATCTTCAACCTGCTCGACACGCCGGGCCATGAAGACTTTTCCGAAGACACCTACCGCACGCTGACTGCGGTCGACAGCGCCATCATGGTGATCGACGCCTCCAAGGGCATCGAGGCCCAGACGCTGAAGCTGTTCGAGGTCTGTCGCCTGCGCGACATTCCCATCATCACGCTGGTCAACAAATGCGACCGCGAGGCCAAGGATCCGTTCGAACTGATGGACGAGATTCAGGAGACACTGGCGCTTGATGTTTCTCCCATCGTGCTGCCCATCGGCTCCGGCTCGACCTTTCATGGCTGCTACAATGTCACCAATGGCGACTATTACACCGCCAAGCACAAGGGCGAAGCCTTCGACACCATCGTCGAGACATCGGGCATCGAAGACAGCAAGCTGGACGCCCTTATCGACAGCCAACTGCTGGAAGAAAGCCGGGAGATGATCGAGCTGGCAACCGGCGGCTATTCCGAATTCGATCTGGAAAGCTACCGCGAAGGCCATCTCTCGCCAGTCATTTTCGGCTCGGCACTGAAGGATTTCGGCCCCACCGCGCTGCTTGACCTGATTGCAGACATTGCCCCCATGCCACGCCCTTCCCCGACCACGGTTCGCACCGTTTCACCTGAGGAAAGCAAGGTATCCGGTTTTGTCTTCAAGGTGCAGGCCAACATGGATTCCCACCATCGCGACCGCGTCGCCTTCATGCGCATCTGTTCGGGCGACTTCAAGCGCGGCATGAAGCTGCGTCAGGTCCGCACCGGCAAGGATGTGATGGTTCATAGCCCGATCATGTTCTTTGCTCAGGATAGAGAAATTGCCGATGAGGCGGGACCGGGCGATGTGATCGGCATTCCCAACCATGGCACCATTCGCGTCGGCGACACCTTCACCGAGGGGGAAAATCTGCAATTTACCGGCCTGCCCGCCTTTGCGCCTGAAGTCTTGCGCCGTGTTCGCCTGCCCGATGGTACCAAGGTCAAGCAATTGCGCCGTGCCCTTGAAGACCTTGCCGAGGAAGGCCTGACACAGGTTTTCAAACCCAATATCGGCTCAAACTGGATCATCGGTCTGGTCGGCATCCTGCAGCTGGACGTGCTGAAATCCCGCGCCAAGACGGAATATGGCGTGGAGATCGATTTCGAACCCATCACCTACAATATGGCGGTTTGGGTCAAGTCCAAGGATGAAGCCAAAATGAAGACCTTCCTGTCGGCCAACGTCAACAATATCGTCCATGACCGCGAAGGCAGCCCGGTTTTCCTTGCCAAGAGCCAATGGGAAATCGACTTCACCAAGGAACGTCATCCGGACATCATTTTCATGAAGACCAGAGAATTGGTGCAAACCGAAGCCTGATGCGCCTTTGCCTTCGGCCTGAAGACAAGAAAAAACCGGCGAGGAGCGTCCTGCGCCGGGTTTGTTCATTTGAAGGCCTTGACGGGAAGTCATGCTCCCTACGCTTTGGCCCGTTCGATCCGCCCTTGATCAGAATTTCAGGGCATTATCGACCTTGTTCAGCTTTCGCTCTTCAAAAGTCGCAAAATCCTGTTGCAGGGATGCGCTCTTGAACATGACGACACGAATGTCAAAGCCACCATCGATTTCCGCCACGTCGGCCTTATAGAAGACATCGCAGGTATCGACAGCCCCCTTCAGCCAGTCTGATGGCTCCGCATCGGGATTGTTGCGCGCTTCTTCGATCCGCTCGAGAAAAGTTTCGACATCGCTTATACGCGCCATTTTCAGCGCACAATTGGCATTGTCGCTGATGATCCTGTTCGGTGCCGCAATCAGTTCCGGATAGGCTTCAGCCAGCTTATTCTCGATGACGCTTTTTTCAACATCAACCATCAGCTCGGTATCGGAATCGAGCAGATAGATCGGCTGTCCTTCCTCTCGCAGCGAACGCCCGATCGTGAAGCTTTTCTTCACGCCATTCTGTTCACTCGAGCAGGTAACGATCTCTCCGGCACCGGCGCAGTTGCCAAAGCCATTTTCTGCAAGGATACCGGCGGCATCATCATAATTGACACCAAGCGAGATGCCGGAGAAATTCGGCTCGCCCTTGGCAAAGCTCAGCTTGGTATTGGCGCCAGTCAGAGGTTTCAGGGGCTTCAGCGGCTTTTGTGATTTGGCATCGACGCTGGTCCCGCTCGTGGGGATCGCCTCTTCAATGACGGCAGCATTATCGGAAGCGCTTGCCTGACTGGAACTGGAAGATACGGCTGAATTATCCTCGACAGGAGCCGACGACTGCTGCCGTGAGGCCTCAACCGTATCAAAATGCGCCTGTTCGAATTCAGGCGAAAACAGCACATCAAACTGATGATTGGTCAACCGGCCGGTTACCGGGAAACCGGCTTCATACTGGAAATCGGAAATCGCCGTGCGGGAACGCCGCCCCAAGACACCATCCACATAACCGGCATTATAGCCCAGATAGTTCAGGCGGTGCTGAATATCCATATTATAGCGCACGGCTTCCGGCGTCTGATAGTAACGCGGCGGTGGCGGTGGTCTGCGAACCGGATGCGGATGAGCGGTAGCGCCCCCCAGCATGAAGCCCAATGTTCCGCCCACAAGGGCACCGGCGACAACATCGCCCCCACCGGCCAAGGCTGGGCCGGAGGCACTCGTTACGGCAAAGCCGAGCATCAGGGCAGCAATGAATTTCTTTTTCATGGTCAATCTCCAGCCAACATCGTCGCCCCTCCCTGTCTGGAGGCACGCTCTATTCTGCAATTGCTCTGGGCGACATGTTAAAAGCAACAATGGGCATTATTATGGCATTGCCCATAAAAGAACCGCGTCCTTGCAAAAAGCAAAAGCAGGACGTCCGGCGCAAACGCTGGCAGCAAAATTGCCGTGCCCGAAGCAGAAGAAAGCAAGCTCCAAGCGTCAAGCATCAAGACAGAAAAACCCGGCCAAGACATGACAGGACATGTCTGCACCGGGTTTTCAAATGTCGCAAACCGAAATGGCGAAGGTGCGACAAAGGCGATCAACGCCTCTGCCCGACCACTTCGAACCGCCCATATCAGAATTTCAGGGCATTATTGACCTTGTTGATATTCTGCTGGCCAAATCTGGCAATCTCGCCATCCAGATAGGAAGCGTCAAACATCACCACGCGCACGCGATATTGCTCGCCATCATGGTTGACATTGACCTTGTAGAAGGTATGGCAAACCGCAAGAGACTGTTCCAGCCACTCATTGATCGGTTTTTCCTGCCCGCGAAGCTGCTCAAGCGCGCTGGCAAAGGCATCAATATTGTTCAGATCAGCCATATAGGCGGCGCATTCGGCACTGTTGCTCAGAATATGCTGGGGCGCTGCTGCAATCTCGGGATAGGCCTCGGCGATCTTTGCATCGATCACAGACTGATCAACATCGACCTTCAAAAGGGTTGTCCGGTCCATATAATAGACGGGGACATCGCCCTGTTGTAGCCCGCGCGCCAGCCGGATCGTCTCGCGCACCCCATTGCGCTGGGCCGCGCAGGAAATGAATTCTTCCTGTCCCTGACAATTCTCATAGCCATTCTGCTCAAGTTTGGCCAAGCCGGAAGCAAAAGCCTCCCCCAGCTTGATGTCAAGGATAGCGGGCTGCCCGGACGCGAAAGAGAGATCGGTATTCTGCGTACTGATCGCAGAACCGCCCGCTCCTGCTCCCGGCATGGCACTATCGTTTGACACAGCCGGCATGCCGGTCACCGCCGCTGCCGTCCCCATTCCGGCGGAGCCGCCTGCCATCGGCTGACCGAATGATGCCGCCGGAGTGCCAAAGCTTGGCAACGTGCCGTTAAACTGGGCATTGGCTGGCGTTCCCACCTGCAACTGATTCACATTGGAACCACCAATGGCGGGAAATGCAGCCCCCGACGCCCCGGAACTTGTCATGCCATTGCTGATAGCGGGAAAAGCTGCGCCTGCTCCGGGGATGACGGGCGCATTGCCCATCGCCTGCCCCTGACCGCTGGACAATTGATACAAAAGCGCGGTCTGGTCATTGGTCAACCGACCGGTAGGGGCCAGATCATTATCTCTCTGGAATGCGGAAATGGCCGCCCGAGACCGCCGCCCCATCACCCCGTCTGGGGTACCGGCATCATAGCCGAGATCATTCAGCCGCTGCTGGATATCTCGATTATTCTCCCGCTGAACGTTATCGACAGGCCGGGAGGAAGAGGAAGAACTGTATTTCCGCTTGCTCTTTGCCTTGGCCTTGTTGGCACCGCTTGCGATCAGCCCGACAGCTCCGCCGACGATGGCTCCGGCCAGAAAATCTCCACTACCGGCATAAGCCGGTGCACTCATGGGAGCGCATCCGAGCATATAGGCAGCGACAAGCAAAAGTCTCTTTTTCATCACACTGTCCTTCTAACGATCCATCAGCGCTGCTGCTGAAATGACAGGAGCCACTGGGCTGTTTCAACATCCCCCTTGGCTGCAAATTGGGAAACCATCACCTCGAGATGGGGGTGACTGCGCGCCAGTGCCGAAACCAGCTGCACACAGGCATTGGGGAAGGGTCTGTAATAGACGCGACCATCGGGATCCGGCTTGGCTGTAAGATTTTTGGCCCGAAAATTCTCGCGCAGATCCATCAAATAGCTCAGATAGTCAAAGCTGGGCGCGAATTTCTGCGCCGTATGGGAAATGAAGGAACAGATCAGCTCGTCCCTGCGGCTCAGCGCCAGAGCATCCAGTTCAAATCTGTGATATCGGCCATAGTCATCTTCATTCACATTGCCGAGAGAAATGGCCAGCATATCCATGAAATGGAAGGAGGTGACAGACCCGGTATCCAGCGGCAACACGATTTTGCGCATGTCCGGATCAGCCAGCACGCTGGGATCATAAAGCTCGTCACCAAACACCATCCCGAGCGCAGTCAGTTGGTTGATGTTGGCCAGACTATACATCTTGCTGCCCAGACGATTGACGATCAGGAAAGGTGCGGGCACCTTATTCTCGTAAACCGCATTGAGATTGAGTCCCCGCTGGGCATAAAACTGGAACAGCGCCACAGAGTGTCCTCTGGCGAGCTGATTGAGCAAATAGCAGGGCGTATCATATTTGTCGCTTCCCGGCCGACGACACATGAACTGGCGATTGAGGTCAATCGGTTTGAGGGCATTGAGATATTGAAATATCTGCGGCAGCGCCAGAACCTCATCATTCAACTTCTTGACGGCCATATGGAAATAGATCTCCGAAGTGTCGAGATCTTCCTGCCGCACATATCCTTGCCGCAAATAGAAATTGGCCTGCGTGAAATTCTTCGTTTCCACAAAACTCGTAAAGGCGGCCAGATGCTCTGAAGAGGCGCTTGCTGAAAAAGACCATGAAATCAGTCCGAAAAACAACAACAAACCGGGCTTGAGACGTCGAAGGAAATTCATTCGAACACTCCAAGATTTTAAAAATGAAAAAAACAACTCCTGTTCGCTTATATCATCAATTTTCAGAAAGCATCAAAAAACCCGGAAGCATTGCTCCCGGGTTTTACACAACCAATGAAGGAAAAAACGCAAATTGCGTTATCAATCCGTTCTTTTCAACCCGGTAAGGTCTCTTACGGCCCCCTTGTCGGCAGATGTTGCCATCAGGGCATAGGCCTGAAGTGAACGGGAGACGATGCGCTCGCGCGTCTCTGCCGGTTTCCAGCCCTCAGCACCCTTGCCATTCATCGCAGCGCGGCGCTCATCCAGCACCGCGTCGGAGACGGCGACATTCATCGAGCGGTTCGGGATGTCGATTTCAATGCGATCGCCCTCCTCGATCAGGCCAATCGCGCCACCTGCGGCAGCTTCTGGCGAAACATGACCGATGGACAGTCCCGAGGTACCGCCGGAGAAGCGGCCATCGGTGATCAAAGCGCATTCCTTGCCCAGTCCCATGGATTTGAGATAGGAGGTCGGATAGAGCATTTCCTGCATGCCCGGACCACCACGCGGCCCTTCATAGCGGATGATGACCACATCGCCAGACTGGATCTTGCCGCCGATGATGCCTTTCACAGCCGCTTCCTGACTTTCAAAAATCCGGGCCGGACCGGAGAATTTCAGAATGCTTTCGTCCACGCCAGCGGTTTTGACGATACAGCCATCCAGCGCGATATTGCCGAACAGAACCGCAAGGCCGCCATCCTGACTATAGGCATGTTCCTTGTCACGAATGCAGCCGTCGGCGCGATCCTTGTCCAGCTCCTTGTAGCGGCTGGCCTGCGAGAAGGCCTCGATGGAACGCACCCCGCCCGGAGCCGCCTTGTAGAGCGTTTCCACCTCGGCGCTTGGTGCGCGCATGATGTCATAAAGCTCGATGGCATCGCCAAGGGTCTTCGTATGCACCGTGCCGCAATCCCGATTGAGAAGACCTGCCCGGTCCAGCTCGCCCAGAATGCCGAAGATACCACCGGCGCGGTGGCAATTCTCGATGTGATATTTCTGCGTTGTCGGTGCCAGCTTGCACAGGTTCGGTACCTTGCGCGACAACCGGTCGATGTCGGCCATGGTGAAATCGACCTCGCCTTCCTGAGCAATCGCCAGGAGATGCAGAACCGTGTTGGTCGATCCGCCCATGGCGATATCCAGTGTCATGGCATTCTCGAAGGCACCGAAGGTGGCGATATTGCGCGGCAGGACGCTTTCATCCTCCTGCTTGTAATAGCGCTTGCACATCTCGACCGCCTTGCGGCCAGCTTCAAGAAACAGCTCCTTGCGGTCCGCATGGGTGGCAACGACGGTGCCATTGCCCGGCAATCCAAGCCCCAGCGCCTCGGCAAGACAGTTCATCGAGTTGGCCGTGAACATGCCCGAGCAGGAACCACAGGTCGGACAGGCAGCTTCCTCAATCTGCGCCACGGTCTCGTCCGAGACCTGCGGATCGGCCCCCATAATCATGGCGTCGATCAGGTCAAGACCATGGTCCATACCCGGAATACGCCCCGCTTCCATCGGGCCACCGGAGACAAAGATTGCGGGAATATTGAGCCGCATGGCAGCCATCATCATGCCCGGTGTGATCTTGTCGCAGTTGGAAATGCAGACCATGGCGTCGACGCAATGGGCATTGACCATATATTCAACCGAGTCGGCAATGATCTCGCGCGAAGGCAGCGAATAGAGCATGCCGTCATGGCCCATGGCGATGCCGTCATCAACGGCGATGGTATTCATTTCCTTGGCGATGCCGCCTGCCGCCTCGATTTCGCGGGCCACCATCTGCCCCAGATCCTTCAGATGCACATGCCCGGGCACAAACTGGGTGAAGGAGTTGACCACCGCGATAATCGGCTTGCCAAAATCCTCATTGGCAACACCGGTCGCACGCCAGAGCGCACGGGCACCAGCCATATTGCGGCCATGGGTCGAAGTCTTGGAACGATAGTCAGGCATTGTGAAGTCCTTCAGAGGAAAGGTTGACACTCGTCAGTCAAGCGAGATGAGTCAGCATGTGCGGGTCCTTGCGTCACAAGACCATGGCCAAGGACGCAATCGGTTGCCCCTTGTTTAAACCAAAGCAGAAAGCACTGACAATAGCATTTCTTTCAAAAACTGTATCATCTGCGCACAAATCGAAAAGAAAATTGCATAAATACCGACAATCTGGAGGGATTGTCGGTATTTACTTCTAGCATCGGAGATGGCGTCTCAAAGCTCGAAATTCTCGCCGAAACCGAAATTCTCCGTCACATAGTCAATGTCCTTGTCGCCACGACCGGACAAATTGACCAGAATGCTCTCGCCCGGATGCGCCTGCGCCATCTTCATGGCATAGGCCACAGCGTGGGAGCTTTCCAGCGCCGGAATGATGCCCTCATATTTGCTCAGCGCATAGAAGGCCTTGAGCGTTTCATCATCACTGGCGGTGCCATAATTGACCTTGCCGATGGTGTGCAAATAGGAATGCTCCGGCCCGACACCGGGATAATCAAGCCCGGAAGCAATGGAATGAACCGGTGCCGGATCGCCATTCTCGTCGGTCAGGACAAGGCATTTGAAGCCGTGGATTTCTCCCGGATGCCCATAGGAAATCGTGGCCGCATGCTGCCCCAGTTCAGAGCCCTTGCCATGCGGCTCGACGCCATAAAGCTTGACCTCGTCATTATCGAGGAAACCGGAAAACAGCCCCATGGCATTGGAGCCACCACCCACGCAGGCAACCACATGGTCAGGATCCAGCCCGGTCATGGCCTTGAACTGATCCCGCGCCTCGAAACCGACAACCGACTGGAAGTCGCGCACCATTTTCGGGAAGGGATGCGGCCCGACAACGGAGCCGATGGCATAAATGGCTTCGTCGGCCTGCTCCAGATAGGCCATGAAGGCGCTGTCCACTGCTTCCTTGAGGGTCTTGCCGCCAAAGGAAACGGGCACCACTTCGGCCCCGAGCAGCTTCATGCGGATCACATTCGGATGCTCCTTGGCAATGTCCACTTCACCCATGTGAATTTCACATTCCATGCCGAAATAGGCCGCCGCCGTGGCCAGCGCCACCCCGTGCTGACCGGCACCGGTTTCAGCGATCAGTTTCTTCTTGCCCATGAATTTGGCAAGCAGCGCTTCGCCCATGCAATGATTGAGCTTATGTGCGCCGGAATGGTTCAGATCCTCGCGCTTGAGGTAAATCTGCGCCCCGCCCATCTTCTCGGACAGATTCTTGGCATGCTGCACCGGTGTCGGGCGGCCCTGAAAATGTTCGCGAATATAGCGCAGCTCGGCAATGAACGAGCTGTCAACGGCAATGCGCTCATAGGCTTCCCCGATTGCCTTGAAATGAGGCACGAGCTGGGGCGGCAGAAATGCTCCGCCAAACTCGCCAAAATAGCCTTCCTTATTAGGAAATTGCTTCAAATATCCCATAATATTTCTCCGACTGTTTTTATGGTATTTGCTTTTTTTGTGCCTCCACCCTACCCAATCGGAAGCGGTCTGGATAGCGCCAACTGCAACCGTCCAGTCGACAAATGGCCCCCCTGTACAGATGCAGCGAATATGATATGTGTTATAAGCGAAATATTGCTTGCACTGGCAAAGGCTTTCCGCCATATGCAGGCTAACAAAGGTGCATAAGGCGCCACAGGAACCAAAGCCCGGGAACGGGCTGTTTTTTCATCAAGAGGACGGGCGATTGAGCATGACCGAACAGGAGGCTCCCTGCGCAATTTACGGCATTGAACGCTGGGGCAATGACCGGTTCGAGGTACTGGACAATGGCAACATTGGACTCATCACGGATCATGAATCTGGACCGGTGACAACCGATCTGACATCAATCTTGCATTCGCTGGAAGAACGCGGCATTGCATCTCCCATTCTGCTGCGCGTTGCAAACAGCCTGAAGAGCCAGATCGACCGTATCAACGGCAGCTTTGCAAATGCGATCAAGGAACTGAACTACGACGCGAATTATCGCGGCGTATTTCCGGTCAAGGTCAATCAGCAGGCCCATGTGATCGAGAAAATCGTCGAATATGGCGCGCCGCATAATTTCGGCCTTGAAGTCGGCTCCAAACCTGAACTGATCATTGCCCTTGGCCAGCGCCTTTCCAAGGATGCGCTGCTGATCTGCAATGGCATCAAGGACAGCGAGTTCATCAATCTCGCCCTGCTCTCGCGCAAGCTTGGCTTCAACACGATCATCGTGCTGGAAAGCAAGTCCGAGCTTGATCTGGTGTTGTCTGAGTCCAAGAAGCTGAAGATCCGTCCGCAGCTGGGCATCCGCATCAAGCTGAACAACCGCATCACCGGCAACTGGGCCTCCTCTTCGGGCGACCGCTCCGCATTCGGCCTGTCCGCACCGGACGTGCTCCATGTCGTCGATCGTCTGAAGGCGGAAGGCTATCTTGATTGCCTGCAATTGCAGCATTTCCACCTCGGCAGCCAGGTGCCTGACATCATCGACGTGCGCCGCAGCGCAGCCGAAGCCTGCCGCTTCTTTGTCGAATTGCGCAAGGAAGGCGCGCCGCTCAACTATATCGATCTGGGCGGCGGTCTGGGTATCGACTATACCGGCGAGCATAAATCCACCGAGAACTCCATCAACTACAGCACCGACGAATATTGCTATTCCATCGTCGAAGCCGTGAAAAACACGATGGATGATGCCAAACAGAAGCATCCCACGATCGTTACCGAGAGTGGCCGTGCCACTGTGGCCTACAGCTCCATGCTGCTCTTCAACATCATCGACGTCACCCACTATGAGGGCAACAATGTCGTTGAGGTAACCGAGGAAGACAATCGCTCCATTCGCGACATGCGCGATGTGGAAGGCTATCTTACGCCCTCGCGCCTGCAGGAATGTCTCAACGACGTGACCTTCTATCGCGACGAAGTGCGCCGCAATTTCGGTCGCGGCGAAGTGGGCCTGCGCGATCTGGCCAAGGCCGAGAAACTCTATCTCAGCCTGCTCGCCAAGATGCGCAAGGCGACGCAGTCCGACGAATGGATTTCCGATGACGTGCTGACGGCCCTCGAAGCAGCCGCCGACATCTACCACGCCAACTTCTCGCTGTTCCAGTCGCTGCCCGATGTCTGGGCCATTGACCAGCTGCATCCGATCATTCCGATCCAGCGCCTCAATGAAGCCCCGACACGTCGGGCCATCCTCAGCGACATCACCTGCGACAGCGACGGCAAGGTCGACAAATTCGTGCTTGCCGACGGCATTTCCCAGTCCCTGCCGGTTCACACCCTCTCCGAAGACGAGCATTATTGCATGGCCGTCTTCTTTGTCGGTGCCTATCAGGAAACGCTGGGCGATCTGCATAATCTGTTCGGTGACACCAACGTGGCCACCATCGAGATCAAGCCAAACGGCGATTTCAACCTCATTCACGAAGTGGAAGGGGACACCATCTCCGAAGTGCTGAGCTATGTGGAATATAATCCCGTTGCCCTGTCCAACAGCTTCAAGCAGATGGTTGAGGAAGCCGTCTCCAACAAGAAGCTGACCGTCAAGGAACGCAAAGCCATGATGAATGCTTTCAAGGAAAGCATGAATGGCTATACCTATTTCGAACATTGATTAAGGCCGCCAGCAAGAGCGACTAAATATAATCCGAATTAACTGGCTGGAGCGTCAGGGATGTCAGCAATGATATCCCTGGCCTATCCCCGGCATTCGTCATATCTGTCAATAAGGCAGGTTGCCCTCTGAAAAGAAGGACATTGAATTGAAATGAACAAAGTTCTGGTAATTGGCGCTGGTGGCGTCGGCTCTGTTGTCATTCACAAGATGGCACAGCTTTCCGAAATCTTCTCTGACATCACTCTGGCCTCCCGCCGCATTTTCAAATGCGACGAGATCGCAGCTTCCGTCAAGGAACGCACAGGGGTCACCATCAAGACCGCAGAAGTGGACGCCGATGACGTGGATGCCCTTTCGGCTCTGATCGACAAGCTGGGCGTGTCTCTGGTCGTCAATGTGGCCCTGCCTTATCAGGACCTCAACATCATGGATGCGTGCCTGAAGTCTGGCGTCAACTATCTTGACACCGCCAACTATGAGCCGCGCGATGTTGCCAAGTTCGAATATAGCTGGCAGTGGGCCTATCAGCAGCGTTTCGAGGAAGCAGGCCTGATGGCGCTGCTCGGCTCCGGCTTTGATCCGGGCGTGACCAACGTCTATACCGCCTATGCCAAGAAGCATCTGCTCGACACAATCGAGTATCTCGACATTCTCGATTGCAACGGCGGCGACCATGGCCAGCATTTCGCCACCAACTTCAACCCGGAAATCAACATCCGCGAAGTGACCGCTCCTGTGCATCACTGGGAAAATGGCGACTGGGTCACCACCCCGGCCATGGGCAACAAGCAGGTCTTCGACTTCCCCGCCGTGGGCGAGAAGAACATGTATCAGATGTATCACGAGGAGCTGGAAAGCCTTGTGAAGCATCTGCCCGAGATCAAGCGCGCCCGCTTCTGGATGACATTCGGCGATGCCTATATCAAGCATCTCGAAGTGCTCCAGAATGTCGGCATGACCCGAATTGATCCGGTGATCTATGAAGGCAAGGAAATCATTCCGCTGCAGTTCCTCAAGGCCGTTCTGCCAAATCCGGGCGATCTGGGCAAGACCACCAAGGGCAAGACCTGCATCGGTAACATCATGACCGGCGAGAAGGATGGTCAGAAAAAGACCGTCTATGTCTATAATATCTGCGACCATGAAGAATGCTTCGCAGAAGTGGGCTCGCAGGCCATTTCCTACACCACCGGCGTTCCGGCCATGATCGGCGCTGCCCTGATGCTGACCGGGGCATGGTCCGCCAAGGGCGTCTACAACATGGAACAGATGGACCCGGATCCCTTCATGGACATGCTCAACAAGCATGGCCTTCCATGGGAAGTACACGAGCTGGACAAGCCGCTGGACTTCTGATCCGGATCCGGGACAAACACGCAGAGCCTGGCAATTGCCGGGCTCTTTTGTCCCGGCCCTCACAAGAGCCCGAATACAAGTCCCAGACCAAATACAAGTCCAATCCCAAAGCCCCGCGCTTGAATGGAGAAAACCGACATGACCGATGCGCCAGTTATGGAAACGCAGGCAGGAGATGCCGGCGCTTTTGCAAAATTCGATCTCGCCCGCGTTCCCTCGCCCTGTTTCGTCATCGACAAGGTCGCGATCCGGCGCAATCTGCGCATTCTCTCCAAGGTCGGGGAACAGGCAGATGTGAAAGTTCTGCTGGCCCTCAAGGCCTTCTCCTGCTGGGCCTTGGGCGACATGATCAGCAATTATCTCGATGGCACCTGCGCTTCCGGCCTGTGGGAAGCAAAGCTTGCCCGCGAACAGTTCGGCGGTGAGCTGGCCACCTATTCGGCCGGTTTCAAAGCCGATGAAATGCCGGAAATTCTCGAGCTGTCCGATCATCTGATCTTCAACAGCCCGGCCCAGTTCCTGCGCTTTGAAAGAGAAATCAAGGCCGCCCGCAAATGGGGTTATGCGCCTGATTTCGGCATCAGGATCAATCCCGAACATTCCGAGGGCCATATTGCCAAATATGACCCCTGCGCCCTTGGCTCCCGTCTCGGCACACCTATCAGCCAGTTGACCGACGAGGATATGACGCCCTTCTCCGGCATTCACATGCATACCCTGTGCGAACAGGATTTCGCGCCACTGAAGCGCACCTTCGAAGCGGTGGAAGAGCGCCTCGCGCCATGGCTCAAGCGCATGAAATGGCTCAATTTCGGCGGTGGTCATCACATTACCCGCTCCGACTATCAGCGCGATGAGCTGGTCGATTTCTTCAAAACCGTCAAGGCGAAATATGATGTCGAGATCTATCTCGAACCCGGCGAAGCCGTCGCCCTTGACACAGGTATTCTGGTGGGCGAAGTGCTCGACGTGAACCGCAATGGCAAAACCGACATCGCCATTCTGGATATTTCGGCCACCTGCCACATGCCCGATGTGATCGAAGCGCCCTATCGGCCGGCATTGCTCGGCGAAACCAAGAAGGGCAAGACCTATCGACTGGGTGGCCCCTCATGCCTTGCCGGAGACGTCATCGGCGATTTCAGATTTGCCAATGAACTGGAGATTGGCCAACGCATCGCCTTTCTCGATCAGGCCCATTATTCCATGGTCAAGACCAACACCTTCAACGGTGTGCGCCTGCCAGCCATTGCCATTTGGGATTCAGAGACCGACAAGCTTGAGGTCATTCGCGAATTTTCCTATGCCGAATTTCGTGATCGCCTCTCCTAGGACAGACAGAAGGGAACACCGCCATGCTTGATTTGACCTACCCTGCCTTTCTGGCTTCAGAACTCACCGATAAGGAGAGCAATCCTGAAACGGCACTTTTTGAAGTCATTCCCTGCCCGCTGGAGAAAACCGTATCCTATGGTGCGGGAACGGCAGCCGGACCTCTGGCGCTGTTGCAGGCCAGCCAGGAGCTGGAACGCTATGATGGCAAGGGCTTTCCGATCAAGAAGGGCATCATCACCTCCGACGTGATCAATTGCGATGCCCCAATCGAGCAGGTGATGAAAGAATTGCGCGCGCGCACCGCGGCCAGTGTCAAGGCAGGCCGCATTCCGGTCACCCTTGGCGGCGAGCATAGCCTGTCCTATGGCGCCATCATGGGCGTGGTCGATGCACTGGAAGAGCCGGTCGGCATCATTCAGATAGACGCCCATGCAGACCTGCGCGTGGCCTATCAGGGCCAGAAGCATTCCCACGCTTCGGTGATGCATCTCTGCTCGGTGGAGCGCCGCCTGCCACTGATGCAATTGGGCATCCGCGCCCTTTGCAGCGAGGAGCAGGATTCGCGCATGAATGAGCCCCATATCCAGTTTGTGGATGCGGAAAAGCTTGTCACCGAAGGGATCACAGCCGTCGACCTGCCCGAAGATTTCCCCCAGCATGTCTATATCACCTTTGATGTGGATGGGCTGGACCCTTCCATCATGCCGGCAACAGGAACCCCGGTTCCCGGTGGCCTTGGCTATTACCAGAGCCTGCAACTGATTGCCCATGCGCTCAAGGGGCGGCGCTGTGTTGGTTTCGACGTGGTGGAACTGGCCCCGATCGAAGGCCAATGGGCATGGGATTTCACTGCCGCCAATCTGACCTATCGCCTGATGGGCATGGTGGGCGGGCGCTGAGCCTGCCCGTTTCATCCGTGATCGCAAGACCATCTGCCAGATATAGAAACGGCATCCTAAACAAAACGGGGAGCAGCCCTCAGGCAACTCCCCGAAAAAAATCCCTTACCAGTCGGTTATTCTGGTGATCAACTCGTCGCCCTTCTTCCAGACATAAGAGAAATATCCCTCATCCTGAGCGGCCTTTTTCTCGGGCTTTGCCCTGTTCGCATCTCCGGCTTCCAGCGGTGTGAGCGGAGCAGTTTCCACCACCTCCCCCTTTGCGGCTTTTTGCTTAAGAAGACTTTCCGGCGCTTTCACCTCACCCACGACAGGGCCAACAGGCAGTGGCGGTGTGGGCTGGGCAGGCTTGGCTTCGCCTCCATTTGCGACAGCTTCAGGGGCCCCGACCGGAACAGCCGGATAGCCAGCACTGACCAATTGTGCCTGCATGCCATCAAGGCGCTGGGTGAGGCGATCCACCTTGGCTGCCAGATTGGCATTCTCCTTGCGTTGCTTTTCCAGATCCAGCGCCAGCCGGGTCAATTCGCTCAACAGAGCCTTGGTGCTGACGTCATTATGCCAGTCATCATCCATCGGTTCCGCAGCCACTTGTGGTGCCATCTCTTCCTTTGCGGTCTGGGCTGACAAAGGTTGGCCAGCAGACAGCAGCAACAGAGACGCAAAAATCGCCCGATAGGCAAACAGGCGCTTCACTCTGAAATCAATATGGCTCAGCATTCTCTTCTTCCCTTCACGACACATCCGGTAAAAGCCGCCCCTCGGTCGGCAGACCATCACAAACACGGCATCTGTGGCAACAATATGTGCATTCGCGCCATTTCTCAGCCCGACCCGCTTTGCAAAGCCGTCACATTGTCACAAGAATCAGCCATTCGCAGAAAAGCAATTTGAGGGACAAAATGGATCACACGCTTTATCAACTCACCAACAAGACGCCACCACTGGCCGATTTTCTGCGCCTGCGACAGATAACAGGCCTCACCGTCTATTCCCGCGAGGCGGCAAAAGCGGGCCTTGAGGGCACCATTGCGGCAGCGACAATTTATCACGCCGATCAAGTGGTCGGCATTGGCCGCCTCGTTGGTGATGGCGGCTGCGTCTTCGTCATCAGCGACATCGCCGTCGATCCGGCCCATCAGGGCAAGGGATTGGGAAGGGCGATCATGCAAAGCCTCATGGACTATGTGAACAGCGAATTGAAGTCCAAGGCCTATATTTCGATCATCGCCGATGTCCCCGCCAACCGGCTTTATGAGCAATTCGGCTTTGAGGAAACCGCACCCGAATCCATCGGCATGGCCTACAGGGTTTCCTGAAGCCTCATCTCTCTCACTCAGCGCACCAGATCGGCAACCACACAGCCCATATGGGCAACCAGCGCCTTCGGCTCGACCCTGATCTGTAAACCGCGCTGGCCACCATTGATGTGAATGAGCCCGCGGCCCATGGCGCTCTCATCAAGCGCGGTGCGAACCCGCTTGCGCTGCCCCAGCGGACTGATTCCCCCCACCTTGTAGCCGGTGATCCGTTCCGCATCGACCGGCTGCATCATGGCAGCATGCTTGCCGCCCAAAGCCTTGGCCAGCTTTTTCATATTGACCTCACAGTCAGAAGGCACCACCGCACAAACCGGTTTGCCGTCCAGCTCGATCATCAACGACTTGAACACCTCCGAAGGATCCGCCCCGATCGCCTCGGCTGCCTGTAGCCCGACCCTTTCCGCATCATGATCATAATCATAATGCAGCAGGGTGAAATCCACCTTGCCCTTTTGCAGGGCCTTGGTTGCCGGGGTACTGTCTGACATGGGACTTTCCTTTACAGCCACTCGACATCATAGTGAGGGCTGCCTTTCCAAATGATTTTCAAACTGGCTCCGGGCCGGACATTCTGGACAATGCCCGGATCAAAGGCCACGAAACAGCGTCCGCCAGGCTTGCGCGCGGATGGATATAACAAGCCCCGATGCCCTTCTTTTCTGAGGGAAAGCGCCAGAATCTGGCCGGAAGGATAGCCAATCTCGGGGTCCGGATCCAAGGCGACATGGGTCGGCTCATCGGACAGGTCGGGAAAGCGGCCGGAAAAATCGGCCAGCAGCGCAACATAACGCGCCTCATCCTCGAACAGGCCGATATAGGAAAGCTCTCGCGTTCGGTGATAGGCCACTTCCTCGGTCGAGATCAGGATATCATAGCTGCAATACCATGCCCCCCGATCACCGGAATTGAAGCGGTTGCCACTGGAACGGGTGTAGGTGAAGGCCGCATTCACATGACTATGACCATAGACGCGGAGATCATGATCGCGACGCAAAAAGGCAAGCTCCCTGCGATCAAGCGCCGGGCTCCCTTCCCGCTCGGCAATGAGCCGTGCGCTGGTCTCGCCCTCCAGCTCGGCCAGAATACCCATCTCTTCGTCACTATCCACCAGCCCGCGCAAAACGGGAGGCTTGTGGCGTGTTTCCGGGATCAGACGGACAAGAGCCCGGTCATTGATGGTAACCAGCTTCACATCCCGCCCCGCAATGCATCCAGATAGCTGCGCACACGCATGATCTTGGGCAAACCGCCTGACACCATGGCATCAAGAGGCCGTTGCCCGTCAAATTCAGGCCCCTGATTGCGCAACTTGACCCATTGGCGGGCGATTGTCGGGCTGAAATAAAGCTCCAGCGCTTTATAAAGACCAACAAGGGCGCTCAACCGGAGCATCTGGTCGCGGGACAGATCGCCCGAGAAACTGGACTTCTTGATCCGCTTCCAGGTGGATTCGGAAAGATCTGCCAGCTCTGCGGCTTCACGCCCCGTAAGCGCCCAGGCATCAGCAATCCGCCGATAGGCCTTGAGAGCAACGCTCTGCGCGTCCGGCACATATTTCTCTTCCTTCAGGGCAACCTGCATATCCATATCTCCTGCCCATAAAATAAGGCCATTTGACCACAAATTCAAGACCAAATGACCCTCGACCTATGAGACCAAAGCAAGAATGCGCTACGCTATGACCTCATATTCAATGCCGCAATCCTTGAAAATTTCTTCGCTGCGGGTGGTATCAAATCGCCCCTGAATGCCGTCATTATGGCGCCAGACGATTTTGGCCACCTGATGGGCCGCGAGAAATTTCGTACATTCCTTGCAAGGCGGATGGGTGACATAAACGATGCAGCCCTTGGCCGGTTCCTTCATCGCGGCCAGCGCATTCATTTCGGCATGAATAACCCGGTCATATTTCTCTTCGCGGGTCTCATACCATTCCGGCCTGTCCTCCATCGAACGGGGAAAACCGTTATAACCCACCGCAGCAAAGCTCTTGTCGGGCCGAACAATAACACAACCAACCTTGGTCGATGGATCCCGGCTGCGTTTGGCAACCGCATCGGCACAATCAAGCACCCATTCATCAAATCCGGGTCTGCTAGCCATCTGCCCCTCACAAAATGAAATTGATAATATCAAGAACTGGCTGAAATTTGCGATGCTCACCAGCAAAATGCAAGGAAAATTACCGCGCGTGTCGCAGCAAGCAGATCAACAAGACCGGCCCACAGGCAGGACGGCAAAAAAGCGCCAAAGCCCAAAAAGCACCAAAGCCCCCAAAAAAACACCAAAGCTATCAGTGAGAAGATTTGGCACGCCCTACGGGGTTCGAACCCGTGTTGCCGCCGTGAGAGGGCGGCGTCCTAGACCACTAGACGAAGGGCGCACAAATTATGATCAAGCGAAAAGAGAAATGCCCCTTCGCTCTCGATGTGAGACGCACTCTAGACCTCGAAAAAAGCTATTTCAAACAAAAAGTCTGGAAAAGCAGACAATTAAACAAGAAAAGAAACAGGCATAAATGATATCCGCATTTTGCCCCGAACGAAACAGCCCATCCTTTCGAAAAGCTGAAACAACAGCTTCTCCTTGACCGCCCAAGAAACAAAAAAGCCCTCGCAACTGATTGAGTTGCGAAGGCTTTTTGAAGCGATTGGTACGCCCTACGGGACTCGAACCCGTGTTACCGCCGTGAAAGGGCGGCGTCCTAACCGCTAGACGAAGGGCGCTCATCAATCGGTGAGGCGGTTTATAGGGAGCTTTGAGATAAAGCGCAAGAGACGAACTTGACGAATCTGTGAATATTCATTGCCCCTGTGGAATAAACTCTATGCGGCGTGTCACCGCCCCTGATTTCTTGTCAACCAGCATCAGCGATGTCATCTCCTGCCCATCAACCAGCAGATAGATTGTGCCATTCTCCACGATCATCGAGCGGATGCTTTCGCCTGCCTTGAGCTGGTTCCCAACCGAAGTGGTTACCGCTTGACCATTTCCCGCACTTTCATTATTGGCTACGCTCTTGTAGATAATAACACCAAGTATGGAAAAGATACCAAGGCCCATGATCAGGATCGAAGAGACAACCATCATGCGGATCTTGCGTTGAACATCCAGCATTTCCGGGCTCTGAAAGGACTCATCGCCGGGCATTTGTTCGTCGGTAGTTTGTTGCACCATGTCTGACTCTTGTTCTGATAGTGAAAATGAAATCCTGACTTTCCTTGTCGAGGAAGCTGACGCGGGCAAACGCCTTGATGCTGTTATCGCCAACAGGGAAACGCGCTTTTCCCGCTCTCGCTTCAAAAGCCTGATCAAGGAAGGCCATGTCACTTTGGCGCGCCCCGAACAGGCTGAGCGGACGATACTGGAGCCAAACCAGCGGGTCAATGTGGGTGATCGTCTAACCATCACCCTGCCCCCACCTGAAGACCCCGCCCCCAAGGGGGAAGACATTCCGCTTGATGTGGTTTTCGAGGATGATCACCTGATCGTCATCAACAAGCCCGCTGGCCTTGTGGTGCATCCGGCAGCAGGCAACTGGACCGGCACATTGGTCAATGCCCTCATCCATCATTGCGGCGACAGCCTGTCCGGCATCGGCGGCGTCAGGCGACCGGGCATCGTTCACCGGCTCGACAAGGAGACATCCGGCCTTCTGGTGGTTGCCAAAACGGACGCAGCCCACAAGGGGCTGAGCGAACAATTTGCCGACCATGGCCGCTCCGGGCCGCTGGTGCGCGCCTATCAGGCTCTGGTCTGGGGCAAGCTGAAGAGCAAAAAGGGAACCATCGACACCCAGATCGGCCGCTCCCAGCATAATCGCCTCAAGCAAAAAGTGCTCAAGGAAGGTGGTCGACAGGCCATCACCCATTATCAGCTGTTGCAGGAATATGTCACAGAAGGCGAATGTCTCGCCTCGCTGGTCGAATGCAGGCTGGAAACGGGCCGCACTCACCAGATCCGTGTCCATATGGCCCATATTGGCCACCCTTTGCTGGGAGACCCGGAATATGGGCAGGGTTTCAAATCAAAACTCAACAAACTGCCACAGGATCTCGCCCGCGACATAGAAAGCAGCAAACGGCAAGCCCTGCATGCAGGCCTCTTGGGATTTGCGCATCCGATTTCCGGTAAAGAGCTCATTTTTAAAAGCGAAATGCCTCAAGATTTACAAAATGTAATGAATCTATTGCAGAAAATGTCGATTTAATTGGGTGCAGACCCTGTAATTGTCAAAATTCGCTCTATATTGGTTATGTCCGCAGGCTTCGGCTGCGCAACTCGTCCTGCCAGTTCGGGGGATAAGAGGAGTAGGCAAAATGGCAAAAGATTCAAGTGGTAACATCCCGGCGCTCTCTTCCGAAGGAGGATTGAGCAGCTATCTCAACGAAATTCGACGCTTCCCGATGCTTGAGCCGCAAGAAGAATATATG
Organism: uncultured Cohaesibacter sp.; assembly: GCF_963676275.1. Taxonomy (NCBI): domain Bacteria; kingdom Pseudomonadati; phylum Pseudomonadota; class Alphaproteobacteria; order Hyphomicrobiales; family Cohaesibacteraceae; genus Cohaesibacter; species uncultured Cohaesibacter sp. Next base: position 4,036,246 of record NZ_OY781091.1, read on the forward strand.
CTGGCCAAGCGTTATGCCGATTATGGCGACGGCAACGCGGCCCACAAGCTCGTCACGAGCCATTTGCGCCTTGTCGCCAAGATCGCCATGGGCTATCGCGGCTATGGCTTGCCGGTCAGTGAAGTGGTCTCTGAGGGCAATGTCGGCCTCATGCAGGCCGTAAAGCGCTTCGATGCGGACAAGGGCTTCCGTCTGGCCACCTATGCCATGTGGTGGATCAGGGCATCCATTCAGGAATATATTCTGCGTTCCTGGTCTCTCGTTAAAATGGGCACCACCGCCAACCAGAAGCGCCTCTTCTTTAACCTGCGCAAGGTGAAGGGCCAGATTCAGGCTCTGGAAGATGGCGATCTGAAGCCGGATCAGGTGGACTATATCGCCGAGAAGCTCGGCGTCTCCAACGAGGAAGTCATATCCATGAATCGCCGCCTGTCAGGCGATGCTTCCCTCAACGCCCCCCTCAAATCGGATGGCGAAAGCGGGCAGTGGCAGGATTGGCTTGTTGACGACAGCGAAAGTCAGGAGACCGTACTCGCCGACAGGGAAGAGTTCGACCACCGCATGGAATTGCTCAACAACGCGATGGATGTTCTCAATGATCGCGAACGCCGGATCTTCGAGGCCCGACGCCTCGCGGAAAAGCCGGCAACGCTGGAAGAGCTTTCCGAGGAATTCGACGTCAGCCGTGAGCGCATTCGGCAGATCGAGGTGCGCGCCTTCGAAAAAGTGCAAAAGGAAGTGCAGGACGCTGCTGCCAAGGCGCTTGAAACGGCCTGATAGTTCACCCCGCCCCTTCGGGGCAAAGCGGTCGAAGTCACCAAACAATAAAAAAGACTGCCGGAAACCATCCGGCAGTCTTTTTTTTATGTGCAGCGCAATCCCATCTGGCCAAAGGCCACCGTCCATCGCAAAGAGCAGGGACTTGAGGAGCCTAGGAGGCTCTTGCCATCACTGGCCGGTCCAGGCCTGAATTGCCTGCGTGATCACCCGATCGCCAGCCTCACCCTTCTCCAGAGTGAGAATCGCCCGCCGACCGGTCTTGTACTGAATCGGAATATCGATCCAGCCGCGCAAATGCAGAAGCTCCAGATTATAACGCTCCTCGCGATCCCCCGATGTCAGGGCGACCCAATGCAGGTCATCAGCGATGCGAATCGCAGCACCGACAAGCCCTTCGCCACGGCTCTGTTCTGTCGGCTTGAGAATGAGGCCGGGAATCTTGACAATGGCCTTGTCCGCATCATTGTCACCATGAGTGGCAGAAATCTCGATCAGATGAGAGGCAGGCAATTCTGCATCCTGATTCTTTTTCATGGTGATATTGAAGCTCATATTCTTGTCCGGAATGCTCGCCTCGATCGTAACGACCGCGCTGTCGCCATCCCCTTCAACGGCCCAGATCACCTCACCGCCATTGGCCGAGCCGGGTTCACTTTCCCCTCCCGGTTCTTCGTAAAGAATGGCACGCTGGGCAACGGAAATCCCTGCATCATTGGCCCCGACATTCGCGGTCAGCCCTTGAAGCGGCACAGTATCAGCCACCGGAGCCGTTACATCGCTCTGTGGCAAAGCGCTGTCATCAGACCGCGCCCCATCATCTTCCGAAGGAGGTGTCACGGTAATCGTCTTGACCGATTTGGCGGCCATGTCAAACTGCCCGGAGCCAGAAGAGGTATCCCCCGACTGGGTCTTTTCAACCTGCGCCGAGCCATCCGAACCGGTCTCCTGCACGCTCGCCGTGTCAGAGCCAAGAAAGGCATCCATATTGGAATAGAGCAGATAGCCGCTGCCAGCCAGAACGACGAGCAGCACCATGACAATGGCAATCAGACCAAAACGGGACTTGGAGCCCTGATCATCGCTGTCTTCATCATTGCTGTATCCGGGGCGTTCTGAAACACCATCCTCGATACTGTTGCGCTTGTAGGTCTTTGACTGGGACACCACCGCATCGCCAAGTGTCGGCTCGATGCGCGCGGCTTCTCCACCGTCACGCTCCTCCCCGACCGCATCGGCGGCATCCTGCGCATGACGGACGGCCTTGTTTGTGGCTTCGCCCAGCGCATTGGCATCCCTGACGGCATTTTTCAGCACATCCTGCCCGGCGCGACGGACAACCTTGTCTGATGGAGATTTCTCTTCAAGAATCTCCTGTCTGGGCTTGTCCATGGCGGCTGGCTTGTAGGGCTGCGGCGCAGAAGCACCCTTGGGTGCGGCATCAGCCTGAGCATGCCCATGGTCGGCGCGGGCTTCCTCACCCGCTCTGGCCCTTGGGACCGCAGGCGCGGACGCAGAACGCTCGGACATGCGCCCGTCCCCCATCTCCTTTTCTTCCTCATGAGAGGAAGCCTGAGCAGATACGGCAGAGGCTGCCGCACTCAAATCCCGCTCGACAGCCCGCACGGCCTCTTCGAGCGCCATGCGTTGCTTGGAAATGTCAGCCGGAGGCAATGGCGGATCCATATTCTGAAGCTTCGTCAAGAGCGCCTTGCGCGCCTTGTCGTAGATCGTCTGCCGCTGTTCCCGGTTTTGGGTGGGCACAGCTTCTACGGCCCGCTTCAAAATTGCGTAATAGTCCGCCATTTCCTATTCCATTCACTTGTCCGCCGGAACCATCTCACTTGAAAAGATCGCACCAACCGGGACAATAGGCAACCCTATGCTAGTCTTCGTAAGGATCCTGCACGAGAATCGTGTCCTCCCTTTCGGGAGACGTTGACAGAAGCGCAACCGGCGCCCCAATCAATTCTTCGACATGACGGACATATTTGACCGCCTGTGCGGGAAGTTCCTTCCAACTGCGCGCACCCGCAGTTGATTCCGACCAGCCTTCAAGACTTTCGTAAATCGGCTCGACACGTGCCTGCGCCCCTTGCGAAGCGGGCAGATAATCGATTCGCTCACCATCCAGCATATATCCGACGCATATCTTGATTTCTTCAAGTCCGTCAAGCACATCAAGTTTTGTCAGAGCGATGCCGGTAATGCCGGAGGTGCAAACTGTCTGGCGCACCAGAACGGCGTCGAACCAGCCGCAACGACGCTTACGGCCCGTGACCACGCCAAATTCCTTGCCCTTTTCGCCAAGAAACTGGCCGACTTCATCGAACAGTTCCGTCGGGAAAGGCCCCTCGCCCACACGGGTCGTATAGGCTTTGGTGATGCCCAGAACATAATTCAGCGCCGAAGGGCCAAGGCCCGAACCGGCAGCTGCCTGACCGGCAGATGTGTGTGAAGAGGTAACGAACGGATAAGTGCCATGATCGACATCGAGCAAAGCCCCTTGCGCCCCTTCAAACAGGATGCGCTTGCCAGCCTTGCGAGCCTGATCGAGAAGGCGCCAGCTCTGATCCATGAACACCAGCACCTGATCGGCAACGCTCATCAATTCTTCATAAATGTCTTCGCGCTTGATTTCAGCCACGCCCAAACCGCGACGCAGCGGATTGTGGTGAGCCAGCAGGCGATCGATCTTGGCAGGCAAGGTTGCCGGATCGGCCAGATCCATCACCCGCACCGCGCGACGGCCAACCTTGTCTTCATAAGCCGGGCCAATGCCGCGTTTGGTGGTGCCGATCTTGGTTCCGGCAGACGCGGCTTCCTCGCGCATCGCGTCGAGTTCGCGGTGCAGCGACAGAATGAGAGAGGCATTTTCGGCAATGCGCAGATTATCGCGGGAAACCGTGACGCCCTGTTCGGCAAGACGGCCGATTTCAGCGACCAGCGCATGAGGATCGAGCACAACACCATTGCCGATCACGCCCATTGTTCCCGGACGCACAACGCCGGAAGGCAGCAGGCTGAGCTTGTAGCTGACACCATCGATGACCAACGTATGACCGGCATTATGTCCGCCCTGAAAGCGCACCACGATATCGGCTCGCTCCGACAGCCAGTCTACAATCTTGCCTTTTCCCTCGTCGCCCCACTGCGACCCGACGACCACAACATTTGCCATCGATGCGAGCTCCTTTAATCCGTTTATGTTTGAAAGGGATCGGCCCGATTGCTTCTAAAAGCAGATTAGGAGTTGACGGAAAACCGGCCAACACCTTCGCATCAGCCAACCCAATCCCATAGAACAGCGCCTTGCATAATCTATCTGGTTAATCAAGACACACCCCTTGCTGACAGGCCGCGCCAGATCGGCACACCCCTCTCACCAAGCGAGCAGGACTATAGACAATTCTTTTATATGAAGCGAGTAGGAAAGGGGCTTTTTAATGGCTTGAACACCATAGATCATGCATATTTTTACCCCTTTATGCTGCATTTGCACAGCGCAAGGCTGTCCTGCTCGCCCAATCGCACCGCAACAGCATATTTCCGTCTGCTTTCTCGCCAAAAGAGACTCAAAAGAACAGCAGAAAAAAGGCGCCTCGCAATCCGTTGACTGCGAAACGCCTCGCCATTTTCAGCCTCCAAATGCTTGCGCCGCAGACAAAGTGGCAGAAGCGATTAGACAGAGAATTTCAGCGCCTTGGCCTGCACAACACCTTCCAGTGCTTCGATCTGGGAAATCACCTTGTCGCTGATATTGCCATCGATCTCGATCAGGGCAATCGCATCGTCACCGGCCTGTTTACGGCCCAGATTGAAGGTCGCGATATTGAGTTCCGAGGTGCCCAGCAAGGTGCCCAGACGGCCAATGAAACCCGGCTTGTCCTTGTTGGTGATGTAAAGCATATTCTCGCCCAGCTCGGCTTCCATATTGATGCCCTTGATCTGGATGATACGCGGCTTGGCATCGCCGAACACCGTACCGGCAACGGAGCGTTCCTGCCGTTCGGTGACCAGCGTCAGGCGAATGTAATTCTCATAGTTGCCTTGCTGCTCGCGGCGGGTTTCCTCAATGGTGATGCCGCGTTCCTTGGCAACGGCAGGGGCGGAAACCATATTGACGGTCTGCAACAACGGTTTGAGAACGCCAGCCAGAACCACCGAGGTGAGCGCACGGGTATTCATCTCGGCCACATCGCCTTCATATTCGATGCGAATGCCCTTGAGCCCGCTTTCGGTCAACTGACCGGCAAAGGAGCCAAGCTGATCGGCCAGTTTGATGAATGGCGTCAGGCGCGGCGCTTCTTCGGCGGTGATGGACGGCATGTTGAGCGCGTTGGAAACTGCGCCATTGACCAGATAATCAGCCATCTGCTCGGCCACCTGAATGGCAACATTTTCCTGCGCTTCCGAGGTCGATGCGCCAAGATGCGGCGTGCAGACCACATTGGGCAGACCGAACAGCGGATTTTCCTTGGCCGGTTCTTCGGTAAACACGTCAAACGCAGCGCCTGCCACCTTGCCTGCCTTGATGGCTTCGGCCAGCGCCACTTCATCCACCAGACCACCGCGGGCGCAGTTGATGATGCGGACGCCGTCCTTCATGGTCGCAATGGCTTCAGCAGAAACGATATTGCGGGTCTTGTCGGTCAGTGGTGTATGCAGGGAGATGAAATCGGCGCGCTTGAACAGATCGGCAAGCTCGACCTTTTCCACGCCAAGCTCGACAGCGCGCTCGGGCGACAGGAACGGATCAAAGGCGATGACTTTCATCTTGAGACCAACCGCACGGGTGGCAACGATGCCGCCGATATTGCCGCAACCGATGATGCCCAGTGTCTTGGATGTGATCTCGACACCCATGAATTTGGATTTTTCCCACTTGCCTGCCTGCGTGGAAGCATCAGCGGCCGGGATCTGACGGGCCACGGCAAACATCATGGCAATGGCATGCTCGGCGGTGGTGATCGAATTGCCAAACGGCGTATTCATCACGATGATACCGCGCTGGGTGGCTTTCTCGATATCAACATTGTCCACGCCGATACCGGCGCGGCCGATGACCTTGAGATTGTCTGCCGCAGCAATAACCTTTTCGGTTGCCTTGGTGGCGGAACGAATGGCCAGACCATCATACTGACCGATAATCTCGATCAGCTTGTCCTTGTCCTTGCCAAGATCTGGCAGATAGTCAACCTCGACGCCCTTGTCCTTGAAGATCTGAACGGCGGTTGGCGACAATTTGTCGGAAATCAGAACTTTAGCCATGGGAATATCCTCACTGGTTTGCGGCGCGCGCCATCTCTCCCCGGCGCAGCAAGTCGCATGAAACGAAAATGATGTCTTGAAATCTTGCAACGGCCCTGCCCTGCAGAGCCGTCCCTTTGGCGTCGAGCGTTAGAGCGCGGCCTTTTCCTGCGCAAATGCCCAGTCGAGCCACTTGGTCAAGGCTTCCAGATCGGAAGTCTCGATCGTGGCACCGGCCCAGATGCGAAGACCGGTCGGAGCATCGCGATAGGCGCCGATATCATAGGCGACGCCTTCCTTGTCGAGACGCGCAACCAAAGCCTTGGCGAATTTGGCCTGAGCCTCGGCATCAAGCGCCACCACATCCTTGTCCGCAATGGTAAAGCAGACCGACGTATTGGAGCGGATCGCCTTGTCTTTGGCAAGAAAGTCAATCCAGGCTGTCTTGTCAGCCCAGGCTTCCAGAGCCGCCAGATTGTCGTCGGCGCGCTTCATCAGCCCAGCCAGACCACCGATTTCCTTGGCCCATTTCAGCGCATCGAGATAATCCTCGACACAGAGCATGGACGGTGTATTGATCGTTTCACCCCGGAAGATGCCCTCGATCAGCTTGCCGCCTTTGGTCATGCGGAAAATCTTCGGCATCGGCCATACAGGCACATAGCTTTCCAGTCGCTCGACAGCGCGCGGGGAAAGGATCAGCATGCCATGAGCGGCTTCGCCACCCAGCACTTTCTGCCAGCTATAGGTCACAACGTCGAGCTTGTCCCAGGCAAGATCCTGAGCGAAAGCGGCAGAGGTTGCATCGCAAATGGTCAGGCCTTCACGGTCTGCGGCGATCCAGTCACCGTTGGGAACGCGCACACCGGATGTGGTTCCGTTCCAGGTGAAGACCACGTCGCGGGAGAAATCAACCGCGCCAAGATCCGGGATCTGGCCGTAATCGGCTTTCATCACGCGCACGTCATCCAGCTTGAGCTGCTTGACCACGTCGGTTGCCCAGCCAGCACCGAAGCTTTCCCAAACGAGAATATCGGTTCCGCGTGCACCAAGCAGCGACCACAGGGCCATCTCGACGGCACCAGTATCGGATGCCGGAACGACGCCAATGCGGTAATCATCCGGCACGCCAAGAACTTCGCGTGTCAGATCAATCGCTTCCTGCAATTTGGACTTGCCGAGTTTTGCGCGATGAGAACGGCCCAGCGGCGCATCGGACAGACTGTCGAAAGACCAGCCTGGACGCTTGGAGCATGGACCAGAAGAGAAATGGGGATTGTTCGGCCGCACGGCCGGTATAATGATATCGCTCATGTAAGCTACCCTCACAGATAGTTGCCTCTCGTTGGGGAGAGGTGTCCCACTGACCGGGTTACTCTTCTTTTTGATAGCCGTCAAACGGATTTTCGAAATTGAACACCGGATTGCGACGAGAGTTGCACTTATATCGCATAACAAAACTCCCTCCCATGCTCAAATCAGGCAAGCCCCTCCCCGAACTGGGCGCAATCTGCGGCCGCAACACCCCCAAATCGATGAAGGCGATCAGCATAATAACTGATCGCCTTCATCGAGAGGAGCATCTAGATCTGCCTCTACCAGCCAAACTTGTTGCCGCAAACAGGGTGCCTTGACGGCATCCCGCAGCTCACCGGCTATGGCTGGCAACTCAAGACAGAATTGCCCAGACCAACAATAGTGCCCAGACTAGTTGAGGTCGTAGCGCAGACCTACGCGGAATTCATGCGCATAGAGGTCTTTAAACTTGACCGGATTCGGCTGGGAAGAAACGGAAGAATGACCGGTACGGGCCTTTCCGAATGACATCAGGCGATAATTGGTATCAAGCTTGAGCTGATCGGTAATATCGAATGCAGCACCAGCCATGACGTTCCAGGCAAAATTCACCTTACCCTTGTTTGCAAAGGTCTGGTAAGCGGCATCGGTCGCATAATCGGTTGTCCTCAGATAGGCCAAACCAGCACCGGCACCGACATAAGGCGTGATAGCGCTCCAGGTTCCGAAATCGTAATAACCGTTCAGCATCAATGTCCAGGCGCTGAATTTGACGCTTTCATTGGAGGTCAAGCAAGGTGATCCGCAAGGAGCGGAAGCCTTGTATTTGACCTTGCCATGATAATCAAGGGTCACATCGCCACGCAGATGTTCACTGAAATAGTAACCGGCACCAATACCAGCCAGCCAGCCGTTATCAATGCTCTCATTATGAAATTCCCATTTCTGCGCGCTGGAATCCACCCAGGACCCACCGGCGCCCGTATAAACGGCAACACCAAGGTCTCCACGCAGGTACCAGCCGGATCCAATTTCGACTGGAACTTCAGGTTCGTATTCGATGATCGGCGGCGCAGGCAAATCTGCTGCAAATGCAACAGAAGCTGACATAGCGGCCCCGAACACGCTCAAAAACAGATTTTTTTTGAGGCTGCTCATCTCTTTTCCTCTCGACACAAAGGTTTGAACATGAATTAGAGCTATTCATTCAAGAGTAAAGATCACAGAATATTCTTAATACTGAATTAACTACGATTGTTAAACATAACTACATCGTAAAATAATGTATTCAGTAAGTTGAAATAGATAAAATCGTGCAATTTGCGAATTTCATTATTAACAAAACGTTACGATCTCTCAAAAGCGCGCTATTGACCCGAGCGTTCCTGCACCCATCCGCGACAAAAGAGGCAATTATTCTTCTTTCTGCCTTTGACACCTTGCCAGCATGGGGCATTGCCGATATAGCCACTCATGCCCACCCTCCCATAGCGGACCTTTTGAAAAGATCATGCAGAAACACGCAATCCGTCACTGGCTCATTCTTGCCTTTCTTATCCTTTGCTGGGCTTCTGCCATCATTCTCACGCGCGTCATAGCCACGGACATCACCCCCATATGGCTGACGGCGGCCCGCGTCAGCTCCGGCGCGCTGGCGCTGATCCTTTACAGAATATTGGTGGTCAGGAAACCCTGGTCACTGGGCAGGCATCACATCCCATGGGTCATCTGGCTGGCGCTGATCAGCTCCGCCGTGCCCTTTGTCTTTCTGGCGTGGGGCTCCCAATATACCAGCTCGGCCATCGCCGGCATATTGATCGGCACAGTGCCCCTTTCCGTTCTGGGGATGGCACATTTCCTGCTGCCGGACGAAAAGATGACCCGCAACAAGGCAATTGGCTTCATCATCGGCTTTGCCGGTCTGATCCTGATCATCAAGCCCGATGCTGGACCTGCCTCGCCTGAGCACCATCTCGAACTGCTGGGAGAATTGGCAATCTTTGTCTGTAGCCTGTGCTACGCAATGAACACGGTTTCCTCGCGCATGATTCCCCCGGCGGACAATCTGGACAAGGCGACGGCCGTTGTGGCCACCTCTTCATGCCTTTTGCTGACCGCCGGTTTCTTTCTGGAACCCTCTGACGCCCTGCTCAATGCCAGCCTTGATCGCTGGCTCATACTGATCTATCTGGGCATTGTGCCAACGGCGCTGGCCACTCTGATGATTTTCGTGCTGCTTTCCCAGACTACGGCAACCTTTCTGGCAACCAGCAACTATCTCATCCCGATCGCCACCGCGCTGGGTGGTATCCTGTTTCTGGGTGAAAGCCTGTCATGGATCGTCTGGCTGGGATTTGCCATCATTCTTATCGGCGTTGCCATCAGCAGCCGCCCCTCGCGCCAATCCGCATAGCCGAAAACCCTGCCAGCAAAAGACTGCAACAAAAAAGCCGCCCAACTTCCTTGCGCGGCTTTTCCTCGATATAAAATCTCTTGCGACCTATTGGCCGCCAGCAGTGAGCCTAGCTGCTGACCTTGCGCACCTCATCGCAAATGTCATTGACAACCTCAGCCACCAGATCGGAATCATCACCTTCAGCCATCACGCGAATGAGCGGTTCGGTGCCGGATTTGCGAATGACCAGACGGCCACCCTCACCCAGCTTTTCCTCACCGGCGGCAATCGCCTTCTTGACGGCATCATGTTCCAGCGGCGCACCCTCAAAATAGCGCACATTCTTGAGCAATTGCGGCACAGGCTCAAAACGGTTGCAAACCTCGCTGACCGGCTTGCCCATCTTCACCACCACGGCCAGAATCTGCAAGGCGGCAATCAAGCCGTCACCAGTGGTGGAATAGTCGCTCAGCACAATATGGCCAGACTGCTCACCGCCCACATTATAATGATGCTTGCGCATATGCTCGACCACATAGCGGTCGCCGACCTTGGTGCGCACCAGAGACAGTTTGAGACTTTTCAGATAGCGCTCAAGCCCGAGATTGGACATGACGGTTGCCACGATCCCCGGCGAGGTCAGCAATCCTTCACGGAACCAGCTCTCGGCGACCACGGCCATCAGCTGATCACCATCGACCACAGCGCCGGTTTCATCAACGATGATCACCCGGTCCGCATCACCATCAAGGGCAATGCCGATATCGGCGCGCACTTCGCGCACCTTTGACACCAGCGCCCCCACCGAGGTCGAGCCGCAATTGTCATTGATGTTGAAGCCATTTGGATCGACGCCGATCTTGACCACTTCGGCCCCCAGCTCCCAGAGCGCATCAGGCGCCACGCGATAGGCCGCGCCATTGGCGCAATCGATGACCACACGCAGGCCTTCCAGCGACAGATCCTTCGGCATCGTCCGCTTGGCAAATTCGATATAGCGGTCATAGACGCTATCTATGCGCTTGGTGCGACCAAGCCGCTTGGGATTAACCAGACTGCTCAGCATGTCCGTTTCGATCAGTTCCTCGATTTCTGCCTCGATCGCATCAGACAGCTTGTAGCCATCCGGCCCGAAAAGCTTGATCCCGTTATCTTCGAACGGATTGTGCGAAGCGGAGATCATCACGCCGAGGTCAGCGCGCAGAGAGCGGGTCAGCATGGCCACGCCCGGCGTCGGAACCGGGCCGAGCAGGAAGACATCCATGCCCATCGCGGTGAGACCCGCAGTCAGGGCCGGTTCCAGCATATAGCCGGAAAGGCGCGTATCCTTGCCAATGACCACCCGATGGCGGAAATCTCCCCGACGAAAGATCTTGCCGGTCGCCATTCCGACCTTCATTGCAATTTCCGGTGTCATTGGGAAACGATTGGCGCAGCCCCGAATACCGTCTGTTCCAAAATATTTAGCCATCAGCCTCAACCAACCTTTCAAGCAGCAAATAACATTTCCGGGGCGGCGCTCAGTCCGTTTGCAATGAAGCAAGTCCGCGCCAGCCCTAAAAAACAAAAGAGCCAATATGCCACGATCCTAGAAAGGAACTCGCTAAGGCCCAGTAAATCCTTCCCCATTCCTACGCTTTTTATATGTTAAATTGAGAAAGAATTGACGATCATCCATTCAAACTTTGTTTCCTGTTGTTACAGCTCGGGCCCAATGGGCCAGAATGCTGCGCCCCTTAGACCATCACAACAGACAACGAATCCAAGTAGGCAAAGAAAAAGCGCCCCGGAAGGGCGCTTTTATATTCTTCATTTCACAGTGCCAGAAAGGCAGCATCAGCCTGCATCAGGCTTCTGGCTGAGGCGTTGCGCCAGAGCCATCTGCCTCACCGCCCTTCTTGATCGATCCGGCGGAAGGAACAGCAGACCCTTTGGGGGTAACCGGACCATCATCGCTTTCGCGGATCGGGGCAGTGCCTTCCAGAAGGTCGCGGATTTCCTGCCCGGACAGGGTTTCATATTCAAGAAGCCCCTGAGCAATGGTTTCCAGCTGATCCTTATGCTCGGTCAGAATCTCCTGAGCCTTCTTGTAGCCCTCGTCAACGAACCGCTTGATCTCGGCATCCACCAGCTTCTGGGTGTCATCGGACACATTCTGCTGCTTGGCAACCGAATGGCCAAGGAAGACTTCTTCCTCATTCTCGGCATAGAGCAATGGCCCCAGAAGATCGGACATGCCGAACTGCGTCGCCATGGCCTTTGAAAGCCGCGTTGCCATCTGGATATCGCCAGAAGCACCCGAGGTGACCTTTTCATAGCCGAAGATCAGTTCTTCTGCGACACGACCACCCATGGCAACCGCAAGGTCGGCATAGCATTTGGCGCGGGTCAGCGAAACCTGATCCTTCTCCGGCAGACGCATCACCATACCCAGCGCACGACCGCGCGGGATGATGGTGGCCTTGTGGATCGGGTCGGACGCAGGCATGTGAAGGGCGACCAGAGCATGACCGGCCTCATGATAGGCGGTCAGCTTCTTCTCTTCCTCGCTCATCACCAGCGTGCGGCGCTCGGCACCCATCATGACCTTGTCCTTGGCATCCTCGAATTCAGCCATGGAAACCAGACGGCGATCCCGGCGGGCAGCCAGAAGAGCAGCTTCGTTCACAAGGTTCATCAGATCGGCACCCGAGAAGCCCGGCGTACCGCGCGCAAGGGTTTTCAGATCCACATCCGGAGCCAGCGGAACATTGCGCATATGCACCTTGAGGATCTTTTCACGACCCGTGATATCCGGGTTTGGCACAACGATCTGACGGTCGAAACGACCCGGACGCATCAGGGCCGGGTCAAGCACGTCCGGACGGTTGGTGGCAGCAACAAGGATAACACCCTCGTTAGCCTCAAAGCCGTCCATCTCGACCAGCAACTGGTTCAGCGTCTGTTCGCGTTCGTCATTGCCGCCGCCAAGACCGGCACCACGATGGCGACCCACCGCATCGATCTCGTCGATGAAGATGATGCAAGGAGCATTCTTCTTGGCCTGCTCGAACATGTCACGCACGCGCGACGCACCGACACCAACGAACATTTCCACGAAATCAGAGCCGGAAATCGAGAAGAATGGCACATTGGCTTCGCCTGCGATCGCCTTGCCCAGAAGCGTCTTACCGGTACCCGGAGGGCCAACCAGCAACACGCCACGCGGGATACGACCGCCCAGACGCTGGAATTTCTGCGGATCACGCAGGAACTCGACAATCTCCTGCAAATCTTCCTTGGCTTCGTCCACACCGGCCACATCGTCAAACACGACGCGTCCCTGCGCTTCGGTCAGCAGCTTGGCCTTGGATTTGCCAAAGCCCATCGCCTTGCCACCGCCCTGCATCTGCCGCATGAAGAATATCCATACCGCAAGGATCAGGATCATCGGGAACCAGGAAATCAGCGCATTGAGCAGCGAGAAGCTCTCGGTTTGAGGTTTGGCTGTAATGGAAACACCATTTTTCTGCAGCAAAGGGATAAGCGTCGTGTCATTTTGCGGAAGATAGGTCTGGAATCCGCTACTGTCCGACATTTGTCCGGTGACCTGCTGACCGACAATCGTGACTGCCTTGACGCGACCTTGCTCCACGTCAGTCACAAACTGCGAAAATGGAATCTCCTGAGAATTGGCTTGCTGCGCCGGGCTTTGAAACAGCTGGAACAATGCCACCAGCAACAGGCCGATTATGACCCACAAAGCCAGACTGCGGAAATTCGCGTTCATATGTTATCCCTTGGTTCCTCAGATACAGGGTCGCTTTGTTCCGAAAGCGATCCCGTCTCTCTCTTTTCACCGGAAGCTGCAAACATGCTATCGCGATGCGATGCAATTCTTACGACATTCCGGAATTCCGTGGCAGCCCCGAAAATCAGATGAAATTCACAAGGCGCCTATGTTCGTTCTCGATGAATTTAGGGTCTCGATTGGTACTTGCCAAGGCAAGCGCCCCCCTTTTCTGCATTATTATAGTAATAAGATTTACTCTATGGTTTCATTTGCTCGGAAATTCGAATGTTTTTCCTCACATTCAACGCAGAAATCACCAGTTTGATCAACTTTCGGCCAATCAGCCACCCATAGCAGGCGATCATCCTGCCAAATGGAAGGCAAGGCCTCTACAACCCCTCTGGGCATATCTGGGCAAGACAGATCATCCAGGGATGCAGAATCGCCCCGTCCGAGCCCTGCGGAGAAAAGATGTCCCTCTCTGGCCAGAAACCTGCGTCCATCCTCGCCCAGCGGCCGCAACACCGGCTGGTTGGAGAGACCCGCATCTCCTTGCCCCCCTCGCCTCGTCAGCTTTACGCGATAAAGCCCCAGCCAGTTCACCACCTCGCCCAAAGGCAGCAGCATTTGCGCTCTCTGCCGTCCCTGCTCCCGATAGACCCAAAGACCTTGTCCCGTCAGCTCGAAGCAGCAACCTGCCATCGTGCGCTTGAAGCCCTCACCATCATGACAAGAAGCGCAGATGTCCGCATCAAGCAGCATGAGTTTTTCTTCGCGCGGCGGATAGGACGGGCCCGCAACAAAGGAGATCATCAGCCGCAGCAGCCGCAACCTTATTTCCTCGGTCTCCCCGGTAAACAGCGCAGCCGGGAAACAAAGCGAATGGCCCGGACCGATCCCGACATTGGCTTGAGCGAATTTCAGCGCGATGGCATCCAGCGCCAGATCAGCTCTTTGCAGCCGCCTTGCCGTGGCCGCCAGCCGCGCAGAATCGCACCCCTCCTCGGCCAACAGCGGCAACAGTGAGCGCACGCGTACCCGCAAATAGCTGCGGCTCTGATTGCTGGGATCCTCGATCCAGCCAACGGAGCGTGCCATCAGGCTGACCTTGAGACGCGCCTTGGGAAAGGCCATCAGCGGACGCACCAGCGCCACAGCACCAAAGGGCTGAACCGGTCTCATTGCCGCCAGTCCGGTCACGCCGGACCCACGGATCAGCCGCATCAGCAGAGTTTCCGCCTGATCATCCTGATGATGGGCGATGGCAATATGTCTGCAACGGATCGAGAGGGCATGGTCTGTCAGCAATCGGTAGCGCGCGTCGCGCGCCAGCCCCTGAATGTTGGAATGGGATTTCTCCTCCTCCCAGACAAGAGTCGCATGGCCGAGCCCCAACTGGCGAGCAAGAGCACCAACATAGGCGCATTCATCCCCCGCTTGCGGACGCAAACGATGATCGACGCTGGCAACAAAAAGCTGAACTGGAAGGTGATTGCGCTCCACCCATTCGTGGCACAGGATCATCAGCGCCAGAGAATCGGCGCCACCGGAAACAGCCAGCAAGAGCCGCGCGGGCGCATGACCATTCTCGTGAGCATCAATCAGAAAAGAAAAGGCCGCGTCCAATTCTTCATCAGACAGCGGCGCGACATTCAAAAGGCCATCTTCGGCTTTGGTCAACTCAACATTTGGCACTTTGAATCTCTGCACGAACACGCTGCAGAATGGCGGGAGAGGCAGTGGGGAATTTCTGCAGCAATTCCTCATAGGTGGCGCAGGCTGCGTCACGCTCATTGATCTGGCGAAGCGACATGCCGGTTCTCAGCAGCATATCGGGAGCCTTCTGTGAATTGGGAAATTTCGAATAGGCATCCAGAAAGACCTGAATCGCATCGCGATATTTGCCCTGCTGGAATTTCGCCTCACCAAGCCAATAATAACCATCCGAAGCCCGACGGTCCTGACCGTAGGCACCGACAAATTGTTCAAAGGCACCCTCCGCCGCCACATAATCGCTTTGCAGCATATAGCCATAGGCGACATCATAATCGGCGGCCGGGTCGCCGGTCAGCCCTCCCGAAGCGCCACCGGAATAGCCACCATTGCTGGCCGCGGGCGGATTTCCGCCCCCATTCAGCATGGAGGACAGATCTATCGGAGCTGCACCATTGCTGCCGCCGCCTGGTGCCTGTCCGATCAGATTCGGACTGGCGAAATCGCTGTCCTGTGGGGCCTGATTGCCAGACAGGGTGCCGAGATTCTGTGGCGGGCTGCCAAGCTGCTCAAACTGCTGCGGTGCCGGATTGGCAGGCGCGGAAAGATTGCTGGATGACTGGCGTGGCGTCTTGCCCCCTTCCAGATCGCGGAAACGGAACTCTGAATCTTCCTGAAAACGCTGCAATTGTTCCTGCAACTGGCGAACGCGGAAATTCAGCTCTTCTATCTGACCATTATACTGGCGCATCTGCTCTTCAAGGCGATCCACCCGAACCGCCAGATCAGCAGCAGACTGGGCAACCTGCATGGGCTTTGCCGTCTCATCGATTGGCATTGGAGGCAAT
Source organism: uncultured Cohaesibacter sp. (assembly GCF_963676275.1). Lineage (NCBI taxonomy): Bacteria > Pseudomonadati > Pseudomonadota > Alphaproteobacteria > Hyphomicrobiales > Cohaesibacteraceae > Cohaesibacter > uncultured Cohaesibacter sp. The sequence continues at coordinate 4,052,297 of NZ_OY781091.1, forward strand.
GGCACACCATGATCGACCACTTGCGTTTCGAGCGCATTCACCCGACCGGACAATGCGTCCCACGAATTGTTGCTGGAAGCCAGAACGGCACCATTTCCGCCAACAATCAGCGCCACTGCGGCGACTAAAAATCTATTCATGAAAATCCCCATTCAATCATCAGCGAACCATGAACACCCGTTGAGTCCTTTTTGTGACCGGCCTGACCGACTGTCACAACCCCAGACGCACCGATTATGCCACAAGACTATGCCATAAAATGTCGGCCCGTCCCGGCAATCCTGCCCTCTGGAAAAAGGCTTCATGAAACACCAGATGGCGCAAAACATAATTTGCACCAAATATAGGAAAATGTGTGGCACCATGCAATGAAACAAAAAGGACCGGTATAAAACCGGCCCTTTCATCAAGCATTGATGCTTGTCTGCTCACCTGACCGGCTCTGAGGGCATACCCCGTACAGAGCCAATCCAGAAGCCGAAGGCCTAGTTGGCCAGCGTCGTAACGGCGCGGCGGTTCTGAGACCAGCAGGAAATGTCGTTGCAGACAGCAACCGGGCGTTCCTTACCGAATGACTTGGTGCTCAGACGGTTGGAAGGAATCCCCTTGGAGACAAGATAGTTGCGCACTGCGTTGGCACGACGGGCACCAAGCGCAATGTTATATTCACGCGTACCGCGTTCGTCAGCATGGCCTTCAATCGCGATCCGGTAATTCGGATATTGCTGAAGCCATACGGACTGTTTGTCCAGGGTAGCCTGAGCGGAATAGTTCAGGTCGGAACTGTCCGTTTCAAAGAAAACGCGGTCGCCAACATTGACCACGAAATCCTGAGCTGATCCCGGGGTTGCCGAGTTCAGGCCTGCACCACTCAGCTTGTCTGGCGTCGAAGAACAGGCTGCCAATGCAGCGAGCAGAGCGACGCCGAATACTACACGAATGGAAGTTTTTGCACGATTTGACATCTGATTGTCCTTCGAATTTGTCTGAGATCGTAACTTGTCGAGCGCCATAATAAAAAATTTAGGTTAACCGGCGGTTCGCAAACATGGTTACCAGATCGTTAATTCCTATGTGCCATTAACCAACTTGTCCTCCTGATCGAATCAAAAAATGGCCAGACTGAGGCACAGGAGAGCAACCGCAGCTTTTCCATCTCCAGTTATTTCGGCATCCACATCAATCCACCGCGGCAGCAACAATTTACGCCCCGCCGGTGCCCCGTTAACGCAATAGAAACCAAAAAGCCTCCCGGAGTGGCGATAAGCCAGCCCGGAAGGCTTGATCGGTAAAGCCTGAGGGAACGCCCCCCGGCTTGTCGAATTTTCAGTTCATCAGTCGATCAGCGGCGACCATGCCGGGTCGGACGCAAAGGCCGGTGTCGGCACCTGATATTTGTTGCGCCCGGTCAGATCGATGGAATAAAGCTTGGGCCCGCCATTCTCCCCCTGACTCTCGGAGAAGAACATCAGCACGCGCCCATTCGGTGCCCAGGTCGGTCCCTCATTATGGAAGCTGCTGACAAGGATACGCTCGCGTGAGCCATCCGTCTGCATGACCCCGATCTGGAACTCGCCCTTATACTGCTTGGTGAAGGCAATCAGATCGCCTCTGGGCGACCAGACCGGCGTGGAATAGCTGCCCTCGCCAAAGCTGATCCGCTGCACGTTGGAGCCATCTGCTCCCATGACATAGATCTGCTGCTTGCCGCCACGGTCACTCTCGAAGGTGATGTAGCGCCCGTCCGGCGAAAAGCTCGGACTGGTGTCAATGGAGGCGGAGTTGGTCAGACGGGTGATCTTGCCATTGCGCAAATCCATCCGGTAGATGTTGGCATCGCCTCCCTGCTGCAGGCTGAGGGCAATGCTCTGGCCATCAGGCGAGAAGCGAGAGGAAAAGCTCATGCCCGGAAACTGGCCGACAACGGAACGGCGGCCGGATTCGATATCGAGCAGATAGGCCCGCGGCTCACCATTTTCCAGTGCCATATAGGTGATTTCCTGCTTGGATGGCGAAAAACGCGGCGTCAGCACAAGATCATGGCCATCGGTCAGATAGCGCACATTGGCTCCATCCTGATCCATGATAGCCAGACGCTTGACGCGCCCGTCCTTGGGGCCGCTCTCGTCAACAAACACGATGCGCGTATCGAAATAGCCCTTTTCACCGGTCAGACGCTCATAAATGGCATCGGCGATGATGTGAGCCACACGACGCCAGTTTTCCTGCGTGGTGAAAAACTGCTGCCCCGTCATCTGCTTGCCCGCATAAACGTCCCACAGACGAAACTCCGCTTTCAGGCGCCCATCAGCTTCGCTGGTCACGGTTCCCGTCACCAGAGCCTGCGCATTGATGACAGTCCAGTTGGCAAAGGAGGGCACAGAGGAGGAAGACAGGTCCTTCTGCAAAAATGTGTTCCGGTCCAGTGGTGCAAAAAGGCCGGAACGCTGAAGATCAGCCTCGATCACCTTGGAAATCTCCACCCCTTGCGCCACACCGCTAAAATCGGTGATGGCGATTGGCATGGGCTGGATATTGCCTTGTGTGATATCGATTTCGATCAGGGCATAGCCGGGCCGGACCATGACCATGCTGGACAGAAGGGTGACCGCAAGAAACGGCAAGAATGAAGCTTTTACACTCGAATAGGCCTTGAAGAAACCGGTGAGCATTAAATGTCGTAGCTGTTTCATCACAATAATTGTCCTGTCCTGTCCAGACCGATAGGGTCCGCTTGATGAATGAACATCATTGATTTCGTCAATCCAGAAAGCCTCAGCTTACCGGAAAATTCGTTCTAGAACATGTCGCGCGGGTCAAAATTGATCCTGACGCGGCGCCATGCCTCATATTTGTCAGCCGGCAGCGTGTAGGGAGCGCACCGACGCACTGCGCGCATGGCGCTTTCTGCAGCGGCAACCCCGAACTGGCTTGCAGGATACTCGATCGGCTGAGGCCCGAAATTCACGTTCCCCTGCTGATCAAGTCCAAACTCGATCTTGACAGCCAATTGTGACGCATCGGCGGCACCAACCGGTGGTGACCAGCACCGCGCGACCTGAGCCCGCAGCGCATCCAGTTCGCTTTGTGTCATGGCTGCCGCCTCGGTACCATTTCTGGAACCGAACGTGGCTTTTTGATCCTGCTCCCCACTCTCGGCGGGGGCGGCATTATCAGCCTTGTTGGCAAGCGCCTTCAGGGCATTGACGTCAAATTCGCGCTTTTCTTCTTCCTGCTTTGCTGGCGGGCGCGGCGCTGGCGGCTTTGTCCGCGGCAGGGCGGCGACCGGCTTGGGCGGCTGCTCGACCGGCTTTTCAGGCTCCGGCTCTGGCTGAGGCTGTGGTTCCGGTTGCTCTTTCGGCTCCGGTTCAGGCGTCGGCTCAGGCTGTGGCACTGGTTCCGGCTTTGGCGCGGGATCTGGTTTTGGTGCAGGTTCAGGCTTTGGCGCAGGAACCGGATCAGGCTTGACTTCCGGAGGCTGTGGCGCGGCCTGCTCCTTGGGCGCTGCCTTCTTGGGTTCAGGCGCAACCTTGGGCGCTGGCTCGGGCTTTTTCTCCACCGGCTCAGGTGCCTTCTTGGTCGCTTTCTTGACCTCTTTCTTCACCTCGGCCGTTGCCTCCCCCTTGACCACATCGGTCACATCGGAGATGGAAACCAGCTCGATAGGCAGAATTTCGAGATCGCTGGCGTCATTCGCACTTGGAGACGGCAGACTGATCAGCGCCCACGCAAGCACCAGGGCATGACCAACACTCGAAACAATGAGACCGACATTCTTCAAGGTTATTGAAGCTCCTCGGTGCTAACCAGCCCGATCTTCTTGAAACCGGCGCGATTCATCGCTCCCATCACCTTCATGATGGAGCCATAATCAACATCCTTGTCGCCCCGCACGAATATCCGCTCTTCATAGCCATTCTTGGCCACACCCAGCAGCGTCTCCACCAGCGCGTCAAACTCGACCGGCTGATCCTGAAGATAGATGCTGCCATCCTTGCGAATGGAAAGCGTGAGCGGCTGGGTTTGGCTGGAAAGCGGCTTGGCCGAGCTTTCCGGCAAATCGAGCGGCACACCAACTGTCATCATCGGTGCAGACACCATGAAAATGATCAGCAGCACCAGCATGACGTCCACCATTGGCGTCACGTTGATTTCGGCAACCGGCCGGTGGCGCATGGCTCTGCGCGCGCCGCGCCTGCGCGAACCGCCGGGAGTTCCCATCGAGCCCATACCCATGGCTTATCCCCTCTCGTCCATCAGACGCGACAAAATCGCGGAGAACTCGTCGGCAAAGCCTTCAAGGCGCATGGCATGCTGGGAGGCAATGGAAGCCAGCTTGTTATAGGCAATAACGGCAGGAATAGCAGCCACAAGCCCGATCGCCGTGGCGAACAGGGCTTCGGCAATACCCGGGGCAACCACCGCCAGCGACGTATTCTTGGAAGCGGCAATGCCCTGAAAGGCGCTCATGATGCCCCAGACCGTACCGAACAGACCGACAAAGGGCGCCGCCGAACCGACAGTTGCCAGAAACAGCAAACGCTTCTCCAGCCGGTCAACCTCGCGCGACAGGGTCACATCAAGCACTTTCTCAAGGCGGGTTGGCAGCCCGGCAACAGAACGGGCATGTCCCTCAAAACTTCTCTTCCATTCGCGCATCGCCGCCACAAACAGCGCAGCCATGGCATGATTGGGTCGTCCGGAGAGCGTCTTGTAGAGATCCTCAAGCGACTGGCCAGACCAGAAAACCTTCTCAAAGCGGTCCATCTGGCGCTTTGTGCGCATATAGAGCAGGCTTTTGTCGATAATGATCGCCCACGACCAGACCGACGCGGACATCAGGCCAATCATCACCAGCTTGACCACAATATGAGCCTGCATGAACAGGGTCATCAGAGAGACGTCGGCAGTGGCATTGGCCAGGGCTGTTTGCACAACCTCATTGGGCATGAAACTTCGTCCTTTCTAGCGCATGCCCGTAACGGAAAAGCGACCGGCCTTCCATCGGTTGCATGCATGAAAACAGGGCCTTTTATATCTGTGACAGGCGCAGCCCTGCGGCGCGTGTCCAGACCGGATCAACCATGCGCAATCCGCCGCCCCGGGTTAACCTTAATGACAGTGTCTGTCATCCGAATTTGTCAAAACTAGGGTCGGCAAACGCGTACGAACACAAAGAATACGCTCTGTGACAAGGCACGATTATGGTTAATGAAAGTTTAAGGAAAGTGAACAGAGCCGAAAGGAAAGGCTTCTACTTCAGATTTTTTCAATCAGTAGCCAAAAATGCTTCGCATTCTCTCCGGCAGGCGACGCGGCTTGCCATCTCGATTGATGGTCACAACGGTAACTTGCGCAGTGAACAGGATTTCATCCCCTCGCAGGATCTGCTGATCCAGAATCATCCGCGCTCCCTTGACCATGTTGACCCGGGTTTCGACTGACAGGATATCGTCGATATGGGCAGATCGGAGGAAATTGATATCCATATGCCGCACAGCCAGCGCCAGACGTTCTCCATCCTCACCATCATCCAGCGCGCTATGCTCGATACCAAGCAGACGGATATAGTCCGAGCGGCCTCTTTCTATGAAGCGCAAATAGGAAGCGTGATACACGATGCCGGAAAAATCGGTGTCTTCATAATAGACCCGGATCATCTGGCGGTGTCCGAAATCCGTCAATCGACCGGCAAGATCTGGCCAGTCGCCTTCATTGCGATGCTCAGGCATCATCAAGTCCTTCAGCAAACAGGCCCATTTGTGGAGGAGTGTCTTTCCGAGGCACAGCCAACCCAAGATGGGCAAAAGCCTTGGCAGCCAGCAGACGTCCGCGCGGGGTGCGCTGGATGAATCCCTGCTGGATCAGGTAAGGCTCTATAATTTCTTCAATTGCGTCCCGGGGTTCCGAGAGCGCAGCGGCTATGGTCTCTACTCCAACCGGCCCGCCACCAAAGGAGGTCGCGATCAAGGTCAGATAACGTCTGTCTAGGGCGTCAAGGCCCTCATTGTCAACTTCCAGCATCTGAAGGGCCCGGTCGGCCAGTTCGCGGCTGATTTCACCCCCGGCCTGAACGATGGCCACATCCCGCACGCGGCGCAGAAGCCTGCCAGCGATGCGGGGCGTGCCGCGGGAACGACGGGCGATCTCGACCGCACCATCCTTGGTGATGGATACCCCCATCAGACGGGCCCCGCGTGTGACAATATATTCCAGTTCATCCACAGTATAAAAATTGAGCCGGACCGGAATGCCGAAACGATCCCGCAAAGGCGTGGTCAGAAGCCCAAGGCGCGTGGTTGCCGCAACAAGGGTGAATTTTGCCAGATCGATCTTCACGGAGCGGGCAGCAGGCCCCTCACCGATGATCAGATCAAGCTGGAAATCTTCCATCGCCGGATAGAGAATTTCCTCGACCGCCGGATTGAGGCGATGAATCTCGTCGATGAAGAGAACGTCATTTTCTTCCAGATTGGTCAGCAGAGCCGCCAGATCGCCGGCCTTGGCGATCACCGGCCCGGAGGTGGACTTGAAATTCACCCCCAATTCGCGCGAGACGATCTGCGCCAGCGTCGTCTTACCCAGTCCCGGAGGGCCGACAAACAACACATGATCCAGCGCTTCCTTGCGCGCCCTTGCCGCTTCGATAAAAATGGCCAGATTGGCCCGCGCCTGCGCCTGCCCGACAAAATCATCCAGCATTTGCGGCCGCAGGGCACGATCGGTATCTTCCTCACGCGTCGCTGCCGAAACAAGGCGCTCTTCGTCTTCAATCATTGGCTAAGCTCCTTGAGCGCATGGCGAATGAGAGCAGCCGTACCCAGCCCCTCTCCTTCCCGCTTGATAATGGTGGCAACCGCAGCACCTGCCTGAACCTGAGAATATCCCAGATTGGTGAGCGCGGAAACCGCCTCGGCCATCGCCTTGGGTGCGCCCACAGCATCGATCTCGGCCTGCAGATTGGCCACCGCACTATCGGTTGCGGCAAGGCTCGGTGTCTTGTCCTTCAATTCCGAGACAATGCGCTGGGCCACCTTGGGGCCAACCCCCGGCGTGCGAGCCACCATCGCCTTGTCCTGCAGCGCAATGGCAGAAGTCAGCTCGGAAATCTTCAGCGTGGAAAGAATGGCCAGCGCCACCTTCTGCCCGACCCCTTGCACGGTGGTCAGCAGCCGAAACCAGTCGCGCTCGAGCGAGGTGGCAAAGCCAAAAAGCTTGATCTGGTCTTCCCGCACATGGGTTTCGATCAGCACCGTTGCCGCTTCCCCGACGCTGGGCAGGGATTGCAGGGTCTGGTTGGAACAATGCACCTCATAGCCGACGCCACCGACATCGACGATGACATAACCATCGGCATATTCGTCAATCAGACCCTTCAGCTTGCCAATCATCGGCCATCATCCTCATTCTCAATATCAACAACTCAAGCGCTCAATCAGGCGATCTTGTAGCTCTTCTGCCCGCGCTGATGTGCATGACAAATGGCAATGGCAAGCGCGTCGGCGGCATCCTCGCTGTCAAAGGTCGCCTTTGGCAGCAGCATCTTGACCATCACCTGCACCTGCTTCTTGTCCGCATGGCCAACCCCGACCACCGTCTTTTTCACTGCATTGGGGGCATATTCGGAAACCGGCAGCCCCAGCTGGGCAGGTGCCAGAAGCGACACGGCACGGGCATGACCAAGCTTCAGGGTCGCGGTCGCGTCCTTGTTGACAAAAGTCTGCTCGACAGCCACTTCCTGCGGTTCATATGTCTGCAAAACATTCATGACGCCGTTATGCAGCTCCAGCAAACGGGAAGCGAGATCGTTCTTGCCGTCGGACGTGATCAGCCCCGAACCGACAAAAATCAGCCGATTGCCGACCACATCGATCGCGCCCCAACCTGTCTTGCGCAGTCCGGGGTCGAAGCCGACGATTCTGGTAGGATGCTCTATCATATGTCTTCCATAGCCAACAAATATGAACAATACCAGAACAAACTAACAGTTCAAACAGGATTTCAGCAAAGCCGGGCGAAGCCTCTCCAACCGGAGGCTTGCCATGAATGGCCGAAAGGGGTTGACTGGTTGCATATTTGCAATCTCACCAACTGAATTTTCAAAATTGACTTTCCCTGACAGGACCATTCTTTCATGCCCGACCTGATCAAATCCTCCTTCAAGACAATTGCGCTTCTTTTGACCTCACTGCTTGTGTGCATATGGATGACCAACGAAATCAGCATTGGCTGGGGTGGCTTTCTGTTTCTGGTCCTTGCCGTCTTTGTCGGCATTCCCATGTCAGGGGCTGACAGTTCACGCTATCTTCGCATGGCAATCTATATGGCCGCCATGATCTTTTTCTGCGTCTATACCGTCGTCTTCATAAAATATGACCCGCTTTCGCGTGCGGTTCTTTTCGCCGGAGAAAGGCTGGCCAGTCAGGATATCACCATCGAACTGAGCTATTACCGGCAATTCAGAAAGCGAAAATCCCATCTCTATTATGAAGCCTATAGTCGGGATGGGAATCTCTACTGGGCAGAGACTGGCTATGACGCCACAAGCGCCAGCGAATATCACGGCTATTTCATTGCCGCGCCCGATACGATGCGCGATTTTGTCATCGAGAAACTGGGCCAGCAGGCCTCCGCCCATCCCGATGAGATCAAATTTGTCGGCCAATTCTCCGGCGACAGCATGGCCGTTACCTCCCAAAATATGGTCATCATGCTGGTTGTCTTCCTGTTCGCCGCAGCCTTCATATTGGAAGAAGCAAGGGCGAGACGGAAATCCGCGAGCAAAGACAGCGGCGGGAAATGACAATCGACATCTTGAGATCGCGCGAAGCCCTACACGATATCAGGCGAGATATCGGACAATTGCAGAGCGACCCTGAAAGCAAAAACCCCGCATGGATGCATGCGGGGTTTCATGATTTCCAAAAGGAAAGCGAAAAATCAGCCTTCCAGAGAAGCGGCCACTTCGTCGCTCATGGTGAAGTTTGAATAGACATTCTGCACGTCGTCATCATCTTCCAGAGCGTTCATCAGCTTCATGATCTTTTCGGCTTTTTCCGCATCCACATCGATTTCATTCTGCGGCTTCCAGATGGCCTTCTGAGATTCCGGCTCCTTGCCGAATGCCTCTTCCAGAGCCTTGCCCACCTCGATCATGTCTTCAAATGTGGTGTAGATGGTGTGCCCGTCTTCATCGCTGATGACATCATCGGCACCTGCCTCGATGGCAGCTTCCAGCACGCTGTCGGCATCGCCCACATCAGCAGGATAAACCAGTTCGCCAACACGGTCGAACATGAAGGCAACTGAGCCGGTTTCGCCAAGCGAGCCGCCGCTCTTGGTAAAGGCAGCGCGCACATTCGAAGCGGTGCGGTTGCGATTATCCGTCAGGGCTTCCACGACAACAGCGGTACCAGCCGGGCCGTAACCCTCGTAACGGACCTCATCGAAGTTGCCTTCATCACCTGCTTCGGCCTTCTTGATGGCACGATCGATATTGTCCTTGGGCATGGACTGACCGCGGGCGTTCTGGATGGCCAGACGCAGGCGGGCGTTCGCATCCGGATCGCCTCCGCCCATCTTCGCGGCAACGGTGATTTCCTTGGAAAGTTTGGAGAACAGCTTGGACCGCTTGGCATCCTGTGCGCCCTTGCGATACATGATGTTCTTGAATTTTGAATGGCCTGCCATATCCTACATTCCGTAATTGCTTTGCTCGTCGCGCGTCCTACGCAATATTTGCTGCCGGTCATGCCACAATATGACGGCAAAGATCAAGTGACCTTGAACGCGACGATGGGTGGTTTGCTTCAATTCCCGCTCTTTTCCCAGAAAGAGGGTATATGACGGGATAAATGGCCACCGATCCGCACAGGTTCGGCCGCCAGCGCAAGTCCCGTCCGGTCGTCGGTATCAACGGCGAAACCACACAGGGTCGCCTCCCCCAATGCAGGGCTGTAACGCGATGACGAGAATTTGCGCAAGAAGCGGTGAATGGGTTCTTCCTTGTCCATGCCGAGCACGGAATCATAATCTCCGCACATGCCCGCATCGGTCAGATAGGCGGTACCCGCTGGCAGAATCCGGTGATCCGAGGTCGGCGTATGGGTGTGGGTCCCCACCACCATGCTAACCCGGCCATCAAGATAATAGCCCATGGCCTGCTTCTCCGATGTGGCCTCGGCATGGAAATCCAGAATGATCACATCGGCAAATTCGCCCAGCGGACAGGCTGCCAGTTCCTTGTCCACCGCATGGAAAGGACAATCCAGCGCATCCATATAGACCCGCCCCATGGCATTCATCACCAGCACTGAGGCGCCATTGCGCGCATGATAGAGATTGGCCCCCTTGCCCGGAGCGCCCGCGGGAAAATTGATCGGCCGCAGAAAGGCTGGCTGGCGATCACAATAGACCATCGCATCGCGTTGATCCCAGACATGATTGCCGGTGGTGATGACATCTGCGCCAGCATCGACGAGATTTTGCAAGATTGTCTCGGTAATGCCAAATCCGCCCGCTGCATTCTCGCCGTTGATCACGACGAAATCGAGGCCATATTGCTCGATCAGTCCCGGCAGTTTCTCTTCAACGATCACCCGCCCGGACCGTCCAACAATGTCTCCAACAAACAGCAGTCGCATATATTCCCGCTCAATCTAACCGGCCCATACAGTCTGAGCATTTGCCAGTCTGCCAGTCTCTCTGTCTGTCAGTCTGTCTGGCTTGCTGCCTGTCAGGCCGGAACAACTATTTCTTTTTCCGTCAAAATGGCGTCTAGCGGAAGGTCATACTCCCCAACAGGTATCTTGTCCAGTTTCTGCAAGGCAAAAGCCAGACCAACCAGATGGGGACGGGAATTCTGAATGATGCGTTCGGAAATATAGCGATCATAATGCCCGGCACCATAGCCAAGGCGATTGCATCGGGAATCGAACGCCAGAAGCGGCATCAACAGGCAGTCCGGCAACATCTCGGGAGCGCTGACATCCGGCCCGACGGTGCCATATCCAGCATCCACCAATCCGGCCCCCTCTTCCCAGAGCCGAAAGATCATGCCGGTCGCTCCCACCGTTACCGGCAGAGCCAGCCGACAGCCACGCGCGCGCAGCGGTGCTTCAAGCAGGGCGACATTGACCTCGGACTGGACGGGCGAAAACAACCCGATGCATGCCGTCTCCGGCAGGCTGGCCATAGCGAGATATTTCAGGAGATTGTTGCAGATTGCCGCGCTGGCGGTCGCATGATCGTCAGGAGAAATGGCATTTCTGAGAGACCGCATCCGGCGCCGTGCGTCCCGCTTGCTATCCCTTGTTGCTATGTCGTCCATCGGTCGAATACCAGCTGATTGTAAAAGAGCGGCAGATCCGGAAAGGATCGCCGCTCCCAAACTGAAAGCCGCAACGACCGTCGACGCTTTTCATGATCCTGGGACACCTGAATTACAGGTGGGTGCCAGTTGAAACGGACCACGGTCCAGATCAGCGCCAGCTCCCGTTCGGATCTTTAAGGCCCCGAGGAAAAGTTGCATCTAACGGGAAGTGCAGCAAGCTTTCCATATATAAAGTATCCGCAATGGAATTTCCAGTCCGATTGTTGTCTCATCAACTTTCGAGCAACACTTTTGACAAGCGCTCCAGTTGTTCGGCCGCTTTGTCGATTCGTTCTGCCAGCGCTTCCTGATCCCCTTCGGATTTTTCCTGCACCGCAGAGCGCGCATCGCGCAGGGCCGAAATCTCCTGATCAAGGCGTCTGACCTTGCCGTCCGCCTCGGCCAGCAGATCCATCGCCATGATGCCAGCCATGACGGTCAGGCGCTGATCACCGATCTCGCCAAAGCTTTCCTTAAGCTGCGAAATCATGTCATCGAACCTGCGCGCCAACGATTGCAAATGCTCTTCCTGACCATCTTCGCAGGCCATTCGGTAGGCGCGTCCGTTGATGCTGACACTGACTTGAACCATCTGCTACTCCAGCCGACCTCTCTGGCGGATTTCTTTTTTACCCACCATGGCGATCCAGGACTGCCCGGACCGATTCCATCGCAGCACCAAGCCTGCGGGACACTTCAGCATTGGCCCCTTCAAGCTTCTCTGCACGCAGCTTCTGTTTTTCGAGCGAGCCGGTCAGTTCTGATCGCTCCTTCGTCATGCGTTGCAGATCATCCTGCAAGGCCTTGACCGACAAATCTCTGGTCTGTCGCTTCTCGATCGACTGGGTGAGTGTTTCAATCGCCCTGTCGAGTCTTCCCAGCGCCGCCCCCACGCGTGTATCTTCACTCATAACACCCCCAAAAACACAACAGACGGCTCTCTTTCTTCATCAATAGCAACGACCAATATCCAGCTCTCTGCCTTTCACAGGTCTCGGTTCTCTCAAAAGACCAAACTACCAATAACCGGAAATTCAGCGATCACCAAGTTGAAACTGCCCAATTTACGTAGTTCCAAGGACCGACAAGTCCCATTTTCAGGCGCTTCCCAACCCTTATCCAGACAGATATGCGCATGAGTCGGCAGAACTCACAAAGGTGAATCGCGCAAGATTCTTTATCGCATTCAAATTTAGGAGACAGAATCGAACTTCGTCAATGCCGCCCGTTCGTCAACAGTCCAAGTCCACAGACGAATGAAATGTCGCCTTTAAATTATGCAAATACTGCTGTTTTGATCGATTGCCCTTTTGAGCGGATTGACTCTGGACGCCCTGATGATAAATGTCAGGGCGTTTGTAAAACGCCTCTGTCTGCCGGGCTTGCTAAGTGGCAAGGCAGATCCTGTTTAACCAGATTGCGTTCGCATGTAGAAACGACAATGGACAATTTTTTCGCATTTCCAGGTCGAAAGCATAGGACAATATCCAGAAGCAGAGTTCATGAACAACATGGATAAACAGACTCGCATGGCACATGCGATCCGCTTTCTTTCAATGGATGCCGTTGAGAAAGCAAACTCCGGACACCCTGGCCTTCCAATGGGTGCAGCGGACGTTGCTACCGTTCTTTTCACCAAATTCATGCGCATTGATCCGACCAGCCCGAAATGGGCCGATCGTGACCGTTTCGTGATGTCTGGTGGCCACGGCTCAATGCTGCTCTACTCCCTGCTGCATCTGCTGGGTTATGAAGACATGACAATCGAGGATCTGGCCAATTTCCGCCAGCTCGGCGCCAAGACCGCCGGCCATCCCGAATATGGTCATGCCGCAGGCATCGAAACCACAACCGGCCCGCTGGGTCAGGGCATCGCAAATGCTGTCGGCATGGCGATCTCGGAAAAATTGCTGGCCGCCAAGTTCGGTGACGATCTGGTAGACCACCGCACCTATGTTCTGGCCGGAGACGGCTGCCTGATGGAAGGCATCAGCCAGGAAGCAATCGCTCTGGCGGGCCATCTCAAGCTCAACAAGCTGATCCTGCTGTGGGATGACAACAACATCACCATCGACGGCAATGTCAGCGTGTCTGATTCGACCGACCAGCATGCGCGCTTCAAGGCCTGCAACTGGAACACCATGAGTGTTGACGGTCACGATCAGAAGGCCATCGAAGAAGCCATCGCAGCGGCTCAGGACAGCGACAAGCCAACCATGATCGCCTGCAAGACGGTGATCGGCTTCGGCTCCCCCAACAAGGCCGGTACCAATAAGGTGCATGGCGCACCATTGGGTGCAGAGGAAATCGCGGCAACCCGCGAAGCTCTTGGCTGGGACTGCGAACCGTTCGACGTGCCCGCAGACATTCGCGATGCATGGCGCATTGCCGGTCTGAATGCGGCTCAGGCTCACAAGGAATGGCAAAAGCGGCTTGAAGCTGCCGATCCGGAACTGCGCGCCGAATTCGAGCGTCGCATGCGCGGCGATCTGCCATCCGGCTTCGAAGATGCCATGGCTGCATACAAGAAGTCGCTGGCAGAAGACCCCAAGAATGTGGCAACCCGCAAGGCCTCCGAGATGGCGCTCAACGTCATCACCGAAGCCGTACCGGAAACCATTGGCGGCTCCGCCGACCTGACCGGCTCGAACAATACCAAGACCCCGTCCACCCTATCGGTCACCCCGGACGACTTCTCCGGTCGTTACATGAACTGGGGCATCCGCGAGCATGGCATGGCCTCGGCCATGAACGGCATGGCCCTGCATGGCGGCGTCATTCCTTACGGCGGCACCTTCCTCGTCTTTGCCGACTATATGCGTGGTGCGATGCGTCTTTCCGCCCTGATGGAACAGCGTGTCATCTATGTTCTGACCCATGACTCCATAGGTCTTGGCGAAGACGGGCCGACTCACCAGCCGGTTGAAACCCTCGCATCCCTGCGGGCCATCCCGAATATGCTGGTCTTCCGTCCGGCAGACGCCATGGAAACAGCAGAATGCTGGGAAATCGCCATCAAGTCGGCACATAACCCAAGCTCTCTGGCGCTGACCCGTCAAGGTCTGACCCCGTATCGCACCGAATATTCCGAAGAGAATCTGTGCGCACGCGGTGCCTATGTGCTTTCCGACTGCGACGGCGATGCAGAAGTCTCGATCTTTGCATCAGGCTCCGAAGTCGAAATCGCCATGGCAGCCCAGGCCGCTCTTGCGGAACAGGACATTCTGACCCGCGTCGTCTCCGTGCCATGCTTTGAGCTGTTCGAGGCACAATCGGAAGAATATAAGAAAGACATTCTGGGCACAGCCAAGGTCAATGTCGGCATCGAGGCAGCCCTTCGCATGGGATGGGACCGCTTCATCGGCTCTGACGGTATCTTTGTCGGCATGGACAGCTTCGGCGCTTCCGGCCCATATAAAGAACTATATGAAAAATTCGGCATCACCTCCGACAATGTTGTCGCAAAGGTTGTAGAACGCCTAAAATAAGCGTAAACACTTATCACACACATGCAATTGGCAGGAAAAATTTGTTTTTTTCTGCCAATTCGCTTGGCAGAGATGTTGAATTGTCATACGACAAAAGTATATTGTCCACCTAATATGAGATCGATCAAGGCGCGGACATAAACCCTCTTATATCACGCGTTCATCAAGTTGATCTAAGTGCAAGACCGGCTCGATAAGATAAAGTGCCGGCTAAATCAGGAGAAAGTCATGACTGTTAAAGTGGCGATCAATGGTTTCGGTCGTATTGGCCGTAACGTGCTTCGTGCTATCATCGAATCCGGCCGTACCGACATCGAAGTTGTTGCTATCAACGACCTCGGCCCAGTTGAAACCAACGCTCATCTGGTACGTTTCGACTCTGTACATGGCAAATTCCCTGGCACCGTTACCGTTGACGGCGACACCATCGACGTAGGTCGTGGTCCGATCAAGGTAACCGCCATCCGCAACCCTGAAGAACTGCCTTGGGGCGAACTGGGTGTTGACGTTGCAATGGAATGCACCGGCATCTTCACCGCCAAGGAAAAAGCTTCCATGCACCTGACCGCTGGTGCAAAACGCGTTCTGGTTTCCGCACCTGCTGCAGGCGCTGACAAAACCATCGTTTATGGCGTCAACCACGACACCCTGACTGCTGAAGATCTGGTCGTTTCCAACGCCTCTTGCACCACCAACTGCCTGTCTCCGGTTGCTTATGCACTGAACGAAGCTGTTGGCATTGAAAAAGGCTTCATGACCACCATTCACTCCTACACGGGTGACCAGCCTACTCTCGACACCATGCACAAGGACCTGTATCGCGCACGCGCTGCTGCCCTGTCCATGATCCCGACCTCTACCGGCGCTGCAAAAGCTGTTGGTCTGGTTCTGCCTGAACTGGCTGGCAAGCTGGACGGTGTTGCAATCCGCGTTCCGACCCCGAACGTATCGGTTGTCGACCTGGTATTCGAAGCCAAGAAAGACACCACCGTTGAAGAAATCAACGCTGCGGTCAGAGCTGCTGCCGACGGCAAACTGAAGGGCGTTCTGGGCTACACCGATCTGCCGAACGTTTCCTCCGACTTCAACCATGACAGCCACTCTTCCATCTTCCACATGGATCAGACCAAAGTCATGGACGGCCGCATGGTTCGTATCCTGAGCTGGTACGACAACGAATGGGGCTTCTCCAACCGTATGGGCGACACTGCAGTCGCTATGGCTAAACTCATCAAATAATTGATGACAGCCTTTTCTGCCGGAGCAATCCGGCAGAATGTGAAATCTTCAAAGGCGCTGTTTTAGAGACAAAACCGGACTAGCGGTTTTTAGTCCGGAAACAGCGCCTTTTCTACTTCATGAGCGGCAGACATGCCGCGCCTGAAAAGGCAGCATGGGTAGGGCACCCGACCTGAAGCCTTGGCCGGTCCGCAAAAGACCGAGAGGCTTTTATCAGACACCCAGCCGAGAAAAGCTCGGCCAGACTGTAGGATCATCCAATGGCGAATTTCAAAACCCTTGATGATGTAGAACTCTCCGGCAAACGCGTGCTCGTTCGCGTTGACCTCAATGTCCCGATGAAAGACGGTGAAGTAACCGATACCACCCGTATCGACCGCATCGTCCCGACCCTTTCGGAAATCTCCGAAAAAGGTGGCAAGGTGATCATTCTTGCCCATTTCGGTCGCCCCAAGGGCGAGAAGGTTCCAGAAATGAGCCTCAAGCAGGTTGTTCCGGCGCTCTCCAAGGCCCTCAAGATGCCGGTCGGCTTCGCTGAAGACTGCATCGGTGAAGTGGCAAAGGCCGCCATCGACAATATGGCAAATGGCGACATTCTTGTTCTTGAAAATACCCGCTATTACAAGGGCGAAGAAAAGAACGATCCTGAATTTGCCGCACAGCTGGGTGCCAATGGCGATCTGCTCGTAGCCGACGCTTTCTCCGTCTCCCACCGTGCCCATGTTTCCACCGAAGGCCTCTGCCATCATATGCCAGCCGTTGCCGGCCGCACCATGCAGCAGGAACTCGAAGCCCTTGATTCCGCACTCGGCACCCCGAACCGTCCGGTTCTGGCTGTTGTCGGCGGCGCCAAGGTTTCCACCAAGATCGACCTGCTCGAAAATCTTGTCACCAAGGTTGACGGTCTGGTCATTGGCGGCGGCATGGCAAACACCTTCCTCGCCGCTCAGGGCAAGGATGTTGGCAAGTCCCTTTGCGAACATGATCTGGCTGAAACCGCAAAACGCATTCTGGCTGCTGCCGAGAAAGCCGGCTGCGAAATCATCCTGCCGGTTGACGCTCTCGTCGCCAAGGAATTCGCCGCCAACGCCCCTCACGAAGTGCTTGACGTCGACAGCATTCCCGCTGACGGCATGATGCTCGACGTTGGACCGAAATCCGTGGAAGCCGTTGTTGCCTGGATCAAAAAGGCCAACACCGTGGTCTGGAACGGCCCGCTCGGTGCCTTTGAAATCGCTCCGTTTGACACAGCAACCGTTGCTGCCGCCAAGGCTGCCGCCGAGCAGACCAAGGCTGGCAAGCTGACCTCCGTTGCCGGTGGTGGCGACACCGTTGCCGCCCTCAACCATGCCGGTGTCTATGACGACTTCTCCTACATCTCCACCGCTGGCGGTGCATTCCTTGAATGGATGGAAGGCAAGGCCCTTCCGGGTGTTGAAGTTCTCAAGGCCTGATAGCCGAAGCGTTTGAAATGAAAGATGCGCCGATCCCACGGATTGGCGCATTTTTTATGTCAGCGCCCTTGTTCCCCTTGCAACAGGGGCGCTTTTGCGAGATATGAGAGCAACGAAAGAGATCCACCCAATCCAAAAGGCAGTCACATCATGGAGCCCACCCAGATTTATCTCGTTACCCCGCGGCACATTGATCTGGAAACCTTCCCGGCCCAATTGCAGGCAGCCATGGAGGGCGGCGAGATCGCAGCACTGCTGATCGATTGCGAAACCGGCAATGACAATGAATTGCAGAAGATCGCCCAGACCATCGCGCCGATAGCCCAGAAAAAGGACATTGCCGTGGTTCTGCGCGGCGATTCCCGCGTGGCCGGTCGCACCAAATGCGATGGCCTGCATATCGATGGCGATCTGACCGACATCCGCAATGGTGTCGAGGATTATGCAAACCGCTTCATGCTCGGCGCTGAAGGCGGCAACAAACGCCATACGGCCATGGAAATCGGCGAAAGCGGCATCGACTATATCATGTTCGGACGTCTGGACGCACCGACCGCCGAGACCATTCATGAAAAGTCTCTCGAAATGGCCGACTGGTGGTCGAGCCTGTTCGAAGTCCCTGCGGTCATTGTCGGCGGCATGGATCTTTCAGAATGCACAAAGGTATCAGCCATGGCTATCGAATTCATTGCCCTGCGCGAAGCCATCTGGGAGCATGAAGCCGGACCTCAGGTCGCAATTCAGGAAGCCCTGAGCCTGCTCGCCGAAGGGGCGAAAGAGCAATCCTGACGCCGCATCTGCCCCGGCAAGGACAAAAGACCACAGAATAGCCGAAATTGGTTGTCAAACCACACTGCACCGGGCATATCGTCAGCCCTGCAACGACGTCTGATTACAAGGTCATGTTTCCAAACAACATATCTGCCTCTGGCACGACCCCGCTCACATCCCGCCCTCTGCGGCACCTTTGTTCCGGCTCGACATTCGCTTCGGCCCCGGCGCAGACACGGGTGCAGAAACTGGCTCTATCTCTGGCGCTGATGCTCGCTTTTGCCTTAACGCCCTTGCATGCCATGGCACAGGGCATGGGCGTACAGGTCACACCGACACCCATTTTCGGAAGCAATTCTGAGACGGATGAGAGCAGCGCGACCGCCACCGCATCGGATGGGAGTGATCAGGAAAATGGCGAGACAAACACGCTTCAGGATGGTTCCGCATCGATCACTGATCCGACCAATCCATTCGAAGTGCCTCGTTTTGTGCTCAAGACAACCTCTGCCTATTCCGCCTACCAGCGCGGCTTCTATCTGACAGCCTTTGCGCTGGCGACCAAACAGGCCGGTCTGGGCGACATCTACTCCCAGACCCTGCTTGGCGAGCTCTATCTGATGGGCAACGGCGTCGAGCAGGACCCAAAGGAAGCTGCCAGCTGGTTCGAGCTTGCCGCAGACAAGGGTGACCGAGAGGCACAGTTCAGCCTCGGCATGCTCTATGCGCGTGGCGAAGGCGTCGACAAGGATCTCAACAAGGCGCTCTTCTATTTCCAGAAGGCCGCAGCCCAGCATCAGAAAAATGCCCAGTTCAATCTGGGCCTGTTGTATCTGCGCGGCCAGATGGTCGAACCCGACGTGACAAAAGCCATGGACCTTTTGACCAAATCGGCCCAGCAGGGGGTTGCGGCAGCGCAATATACTTTGGCCAATCTGTATCAGTCGGATTATTTCCCCGCCCCCAATCTCGATCAGGCGGCCTATTGGATGCATCGGGCGGCACAGGGCGGCTTTCTCGACGCACAGCTTGAATTCGGCCTCATGCTATTCAACGGCAAGGGCGTGCAGCAGGATTTCCCCGCCGCGCGCGCATGGCTCAAACAGGCAGCAGACGCTGGCAGCATTCTGGCCCAGAACCGTCTGGCCCGCATTCTGGCCAGAGGCTATGGAGAGCCCCCTGCCCCGGTGGATGCCGCCAAATATTATCTCCTGTCCAAACGCGCAGGCAAAAGCGACGAATGGCTGGAGAAATTCTTCAAGGAATTGCCGGACAAGGAAAAGCAGCTGGCAATCAAGGCGCTCAAAAATCAAACATTCTGGTAAGCGATTTGCGCTTCTGAGTGCCTGACCTGGGCGCTCAGTTGCGGATTTCGAAAGCATTTAGGCAGTTTTACGCCAGAAAATCTGCCAAAAGCCTTGCAAAAAGACCCTGAATATGGTCCTACAAGGCACACCTGCCCCGAAACTCTTCAGACTTGATTGAACCGTGCGGGGCCTTTTCACCCTATGGCAATATTACAGGATCGCTGCAGCCGTATTCGTCTCGCGTCCTGTCAGCAAGATGGCTTGTTATGAAGATCAATGGCAACGAAATCCGTCCTGGCAACGTAATCGAACATCAGAGCACGATCTGGGTCGCGGTGAAAGTGAATGCAGTCAAACCCGGCAAGGGCGGCGCATTTGCTCAGGTTGAACTGAAAAACCTTCTCGATGGCCGCAAGCTCAACGAACGCTTCCGCGCCAGCGAAACCGTCGAGCGCGTGCGTCTGGAGCAGAAAGACTTCACATTCCTCTATGAAGAAGGTGAGAATCTGGTCTTCATGGACACCGAATCCTATGAGCAGCTCGAGCTGAACAAGGATTTCGTCGGCGAACGCGCCGCATTCCTGCAAGACGGCATGCCCGTTGTTGTCGAACTCTATGAAGAAAAGCCGATCGGCATCGATCTGCCCGATCAGGTCGTTCTGGAAGTGACAGAGACCGAGCCGACCATCAAGGGTCAGACCCAGTCTTCTTCCTACAAGCCGGCAATGCTGGAAAATGGCGTGCGCTGCATGGTTCCGCCATTCATCACCACCGGCGAAAAGATTGTCGTCGACACCAACGAAATCGTCTATATGAAACGCGCCGAATAGGCCGCTTTCATTTTCCGGCCTCCCTTTGCGGGAGCCAGCAAGATTCTTATGGCGCGTCGCGGTAACAACGTCGACGCGCCTTGTTTTACTCCGCGCATGCCGCTCTGATTGCAAAAGCAACGCGATGCTTGCGCCAGCCGCTACTCTGGGAACGTAAACAAAAATGGCACGCTCTGCACTTCTCAACGTTATGGTTCAAGCCGCCCTCAAGGCAGGCCGTCGACTGGCTCGAGATTTCGGCGAATTGGAAAATCTTCAGGTTTCCCGCAAGGGGCCGGGAGATTTCGTTTCAAATGCCGACCTGCAGTCTGAAAAGATCCTGACCGAGGAACTCAGAAAGGCTCGCCCGAATTTCGGTTTCCTGAATGAGGAAACCGGCGAGCAGGAAGGGCTGGACAAAAGCCATCGCTGGATCATCGATCCGCTGGATGGCACTACGAATTTCCTGCATGGCATCCCCTTCTTTGCCATCTCGATTGCGCTGGAACATGAGGGCCGCATCATTGCCGGCGTCATCTACAATCCCGCAACGGACGATCTCTATACCGCAGAACGCGGTCGGGGCGCCTTCCATAACGACCGCCGCATGCGCGTTGCCGCCCGCGATGACTTCCATGATTGCGTGATTGCAACCGGCGTTCCACATCTTGGCCGCGGCAAGCACAAGCCTTATCTGGAGCAACTGGAAAAGGTCATGGCAGAAGTCTCCGGCATCCGCCGCATTGGCGCAGCCTCCCTTGATCTGGCCTATGTGGCCTCCGGTCGCTTTGATGGCTATTGGGAAGAAGCACTCAATGCCTGGGATATTGCAGCAGGCATCATCATGGTGCGCGAGGCTGGCGGCTTCGTAACCGACATTGATGGCGGCGACGCCATGCTGAAAAGCGGCTCGGTGATTGCGGGCAACGAGCTGATTCGCCAGCGCCTCAAAAAGACCCTGCAAAAATAGGCCGCCACCAAACGGCAACGCTGGCAAATGACAGGGAATGGATCACCAAGGGATCGCCCGGTTCAAGGCGGTCCTTTTTCTTTTGGCACGCCAATTTTGCCTTCAAATCTATCCGCCACTCCGGGCAGCTGTCGGCTCTGGCACCGCAATTTCATGCTCTAAAAATGATTTTTACCGCCCAATAGTCATACGGGATCATTGCTCAATATGCAAATATTCGAAATCCACGAAATTCTCATCAAATCGGTCGCAATTTTGACTTAAGTCGAATATAGAAAAGTATAAGGAGCGTATGCTCCAAGCATCATTCTCTTCGTGGAGTCGAAAAAGTGACCGAATTCACCCCCCTGCTCTCCTTTGCTGGCGGCGCGCTCATTGGTCTGGCGGCAATCTTGCTGATGCTGACCTGGGGCCGCATCGCAGGCATGACCGGCATTCTGGCAGGACTCCTGCCGCCGCTGGGCAGCGACTTGCGCTGGAAGGCGAGCTTTCTGGCAGGCGCCATTCTTGCCCCTTTCTGTTACCAACTGGCCATAAGCGACGTGACCTATCAGATGCCGCTATCCACTGAAGCGCTGATCATCGGCGGCATCATCACGGGTATCGGCGTCACCTTCGGATCAGGCTGCACTTCAGGGCACGGGATCTGCGGTCTGGCGCGATTCTCTCCCCGCTCCGCCGTCGCCGTTCTGATGTTCATGAGCTTTGCCTTCCTGACCGTTTTCCTCACCCGCCATATTCTCTGAAGGACATTCCCAATGCGTTATCTGGTAGCAGGTCTGATCGGGGCCATCTTCGGCCTTGGCATCATCACGTCCGGCATGGCCAATCCGGCCAAGGTTCTCAACTTCTTTGATCTGGCAGGCAGCTTCGACCCCAGCCTCGCCTTCGTCATGGCGGGCGCACTGACAATTGCCATTCCCGGCTATGCCCTGATCTTTCGCAAACGCAAGAAACCCATCTTCACCCCCAGCTTCAATGTCCCCACCAATCGCAAGATTGACCGCAAGCTGGTGATTGGATCTTCCATCTTCGGTATAGGCTGGGGCATCGGCGGCTTTTGTCCCGGAGCGTCCCTGCCCGCGTTGGGACTGGGCCATCTCTCCAGCTTTGTTTTCGTGCTTGCCCTTGTGGCAGGAATCATCCTCGCGCAGCTGATTCAAAAGGCGCCGATCTTCGATCACACCCATCATCCGATTGGACAGTTTCCCGTGACCGGCACCGCGGAAAAAAATTAGGGATCGGGCATAAGCCCTTGTTCTCGTCATCTTTCTGCCCCTGATTGCGTGTATAGTCCACAAAGACCCTTTTACTATTGGACGAAATTGGGCAAAGTTCTTGGGCTTGATGTTAACCCTTCATCAAGCCTATGACCTGCTTTTGGCGCAATTGGAATCGAATGATGTCTAGCGAACTCGATCCTTACAAGCTTTCAAGCCCACAAAGATATTTGTGGCGCATGCTCATCTTCATTGGCGCAGCAGCCTTTGTTCCCGTCATTCTCTACCGGCAGATCCTTGAGGCCTTCTGGAGCAACCCGCTTCTCAATGCCATGATCTTCTTCGTTCTGGCTGTAGGCATCTTTTTGGCGCTCAGACAGGTCGTAAGGCTGTTTCGCGAGGTCAAATGGGTCAACAATTTCCGCCTTGGCGATCCGGGGCTGGAAGTGGACCGCCCTCCCATTCTGCTCGCCCCCATGGCCACCCTGCTGGGTGATCGGGTCGGCCGCATGGCGATCAACACCTCGACCATGCGCTCCATTCTGGAATCGGTCGGCATGCGTCTTGATGAAGCGCGCGACATGTCACGCTATTTCACTGGCCTGCTGGTCTTTCTGGGCCTGCTCGGCACCTTCTGGGGCCTGTTGCAGACGGTAAGCTCGGTTGGTGATGTCATCAGTTCCCTGTCGGTTGCCTCCAGCGATGTCGGTGTCATCTTCGAGGATCTCAAACAGGGTCTTGAAGCCCCCTTGCAAGGCATGGGCACGGCCTTTTCATCTTCGCTCTTCGGCCTTTCCGGCTCTCTGGTTCTTGGATTTCTCGATTTGCAGGCTAGTCAGGCCCAGACCCGCTTTTTCACCAATCTGGAAGACTGGCTGTCGACCGTCACCGACATCAATTTCGAAGATCTCGACAATGGCTACAGCGAAGCGCTGGGCAATGGCGACAATGAACAGCTGGTTGCTGTGCTCGAGCAGCTTTCGCGCAAGATCGATCAGGTCGGCGTCGAGGCGAAAACCGGTAGCGGACGCAATGCCACATCCGCCATGGCCAATCTGGCCGAAGGCATTCAGGGCCTTGTCCAGCATCTGCGCTCCGAACAGCAATTGATGCGCGAATGGGCCGATCAGCAGGCCAGCCAGCAGGAAGAAGTCAAGGATGTGCTGGTCAAGCTCAATGACGTTCTTTCAAGAGCCAGCGCCAACAGACAGAATTAGCCAATTGGCCCTCGCCGCACCAGCGGCGAGCATGGGCCTGCTTTCGATTTGTGAGGAATGAAGATGGGCCTGTCCCGTAATCGCCGCAGTGAACAAAGAGCCGACTATTGGCCCGGTTTTGTCGATGCCATGGCGACCCTGTTGCTGGTACTCATCTTTCTGCTCACCGTTTTCATGGTGGCGCAATTCTTCCTCAGTCAGGAAATTTCCGGCAAGGATACCGCGCTCAACAAGTTGAACAGCCAGATTGCCGAGCTGACCGAACTGCTGGCGCTCGAACGCGCCAAGGGGCAGGATATGGAAAGCTCTCTGGTCACCTTGCAGGCGAGCCTTTCCAGCGCCGAAGCCGCGCGTGATCGCTTTGCTCTTCAGTTGGAAACCCAGAAGGGGGATCAGGACAGCGCAGGCGGCCAGATCGCCACCCTGTCCAACCAGCTGGAAAGCGAAAAGGCCATTTCACAGCGCGCTCTGGCGCAGGTGGAGCTGCTCAACCAGCAGATTTCCGCCCTGCGCCGTCAGATTGCCGCACTGGAAGATGCCCTTGAAGCCTCCGAATCGCGCGACAGGGAAAGCCAGACCAAAATCGCCAGCCTCGGCAAGCGTCTCAATATCGCACTGGCCCAGCGCGTGCAGGAGCTTTCGCGCTATCGTTCGGACTTCTTTGGTCGCCTGAGGGAGATCCTATCTCAGCGTTCCGATATTCGCATTGTCGGAGACCGTTTCGTCTTCCAGTCCGAAGTGCTGTTCGCCTCCGGCGAAGACACCATGAAGGAAGAAGGCCAGCTCGAACTCGACCATGTGGCTGACGCCATCATGGAGCTTATTCAGGATATTCCGCAGGAAATCGACTGGGTCTTGCGCGTGGATGGCCATACAGACAATCGGCCGATCAACAGCGCGCGCTTCCCTTCCAACTGGGAGCTGTCCTCGGCCCGTGCCATTTCGGTGGTCAAATATCTGATCTCGAAAGGGGTGCCGCCCAAGCGCCTCGTTGCCGCTGGCTTTGGTGAATTCCAGCCGCTGGAAGAGGGCGAGACCGAAGACATCCTGCGCAAGAACCGCCGCATCGAATTCAAACTCACCCAGCGCTAGCAACAAGGCGTAACGCCCCGGCCCCGGGCCTGCTATTCGCCTTGTTCGTCCAGCATATCAGCATCGAGGGCATCGATGCTGAACTGGAGCCGGGCCAGTCGCGCATAAAGCCCACCCTCGGCCACCAGACTGTCATGGGATCCCTGTTCCACCAGTGCGCCCTTATCGAGCACGAGGATCCGGTCTGCCTTCTTGACCGTCGCCAGCCTGTGGGCAATGACGATGGTCGTGCGTCCCTTCATCAGACCGGCAAGGGCAAGCTGCACATAGCGCTCGCTTTCCGCATCCAGCGCGCTCGTCGCCTCATCCATCAGCAGGATCGGCGCATCCTTGAGGATCGCGCGGGCAATGGCCAGCCTCTGCCTCTGCCCGCCAGAAAGCGTCACGCCGCGCTCGCCAACCATGGTGTCATAACCATCAGGCAATTGCTCGATGAAACCATCAGCATGGGCAGCCTTTGCCGCCTCGACAATCTCTTCCCGGCTCGCCCCTTCCCGCCCCATGGCGATATTGTCGGCGATCGACATGGCGAAAATGACCGGCTCCTGTGGCACCAGCGCGATCGCACTACGCAAAAGAGCAAGATCGAGCAGCCCGATCTCCTGCCCGCCGAGCAGAATGCGCCCCTTCTCGGGGTCATAAAAGCGCATCAGGAGCTGGAACACGGTTGTCTTTCCCGCCCCCGACGGCCCGACGATGGCAACCGTCTCCCCTTCGGCGATGGCAAAGGAAAGCGCACAAAGCACCGGTCTTTGCTCGCTGGAGGGATAGTGAAAATCCACCCCATCGAAGGTCACGGACAGGCTTGCCGCGCTTGCCAATGGCAGCAGCGCTTCGGCATTCTTCACCTGCACCGGTTCATCAAGCAGCTCGAAAAGGCGTTCGGCGGAACCGGATGCCTGCGAGATTTCCCCCCACACCTCGCTCAAACCGCCGAGCCCGGCTGCGGCCATGGTGGAATAGATGACAAACTGGCTGAGAGCGCCAGCGGAAAGACGCCCCGCCGTCACATCCTGCGCCGCATACCAGAGAACGGCGACAATGGAGGTAAAAATCACGAAAAAGGCAAAGGCCGTCAGCACCGCCCGCGCCCGCACGGAGGCCCGCGCAGCGCCAAAGGCTGCCTCGATATTCGCCCCGAAATGGGATCTGGCCCGTGCTTCTTGCGTGAAGGCCTGCAATATGCGCATTGCACCGATCGCCTCTGTGGCAAAGGCGGAACTGTCGGCCAACCTGTCCTGGGCAAAGCGCTGGCGCCTGCGCACCCAGCGCCCCAGCAACACCAGTGGAATGACGATGAAGGGAATCGCCCCCAGCACAAGCAGCGACATGCGCGGACTGGTGACCACCATCATCACACCCGCACCGGCAAAGAGCAGAAAATTGCGCAGAGCCATCGACGCCGAAGCCCCCACCGCCGAACGAATCTGGGTCGCATCCGCCGTCAGCCGCGACACGATCTCACCACTGCGCACCCGATCATAAAATTCCGGCGAGAGCAGCGTCAGTTTGGAGAAAACCGCCATGCGCAGATCATTGACAACCCGCTCCCCCAGAATGATGACGAAATAATAGCGACTGGCGGACATCAGCGCCAACACAGCCACCGCCACGATCAGGAGGCCGGTATAGTGATTGACGTCAGAGACGTTATTTCCCGATATGCCCTGATCGACGAATCCCCTGACGAGAATCGGCAGCGACAGGGTCGCCAGCGACGCAACCACCAGCGACAGAAGGGCGGCGACAACGAGCCCGCGATATTTGAAAGCAAAGGGCGCCAGACGCAAGAGAGGTTGAAAACGGACCCGCGAAGGGGAAACAGCCTTGGTCATTCAGACGCTCCAATAGAAAAATGCACTCAACATGCGAATAATCGAACAGGGATTCAGCTTTTTTCGACTCCAAAATAGGGAACAGGCTTGTATATCTCAACGCACTGCGCTATACGAACGCAAATTATTTTGATGGCTGTGTGGCGAGCCCGCCCGCAGCCTAGCTTTTTGGTTCCGTTTGGTCGCAAGGCCTGCAAGGCAGTGTCATCACGGTTCCATCGAATATGGTGGCCGGTTTCAGCCAGGCATATTCCGAACCTCAAATTCAGATTGGCCAAGTGCTCATGGATCATTCCCTGTCACTGGTCGATTGATCTTAAGGACGTCCTGACGATGAAAAAAGATATCCATCCTGACTATCACATGATCAAAGTTGTCATGACCGATGGCACCGAATTCATGACCCGCTCCACCTATGGTTCCGAGGGTGAAACCCTGAACCTCGACATTGATCCGACCTCCCATCCTGCATGGACTGGTTCTTCCAACCAGCTGCTGGACCGTGGTGGCCGCGTGTCTCGCTTCAAGGACAAATTCGCAGGCTTCCTGGGCGCCTAAGCCCCCTAGCCTCATTTGTTGCAAAATCGAAAACCCGATGCTCCCGGCATCGGGTTTTCTTTTTGCCTGATGGCTCGATTAAGGAAAGCATATAAATGCGTTTCCGCCTGCTCAGTCCTGCCTGCCAAGTCCCGTCACCCCAGTCTCGCCTGCCCGCCCCCGTCTCGCATGGATAAAATAAAAGGAGTGCCAAATTGACACTCCTTTGTCTCTTCATCTGGTGGTAAACGGGGCTGGCCTCACCGGCCTTAAAACTCAGTCAGCGGCTCTGGCGGCGAACGCGCTGGCGATCATGCCGATCTGATCCCCGACAGGATTGGCCTGCAGAACTTCTTCCTTGCTTTCTTCAGGATTGCGCTTGGAATAGATCACTTCATCCAGATGGCGAATACGCTTCTGCATATGCATGGACTGTTCGATGAGATCGCGCAGGCGCACAGGCAATTCGTCCCAGCCGGGGCTTTCCTTGGAAGAGGAAAGACCATGCAGACGAACCTTGTTCTTTTCCTGCCCGGCCTGTTCCAGCGTCATTTCGCCTTCATTTACAGCGCGTTGCAGCAACAACCAGGATGCCATCTGCATCAGGCGTGTGGTCAACCGCATGGATTCGGTCGCATAAGCGAGAGAGGCCACCCTCGGCAGGCTCTTGGCCTCGGAGCGCCCTTCCCCATCCAGATAATCGGCGGCTTCTTCCACGAGCGCCATACCATCACGGAACAGGGTCTTGAAACTATCGGAATCTGCCAGCTTCGCCCCGAAGGAAACCGGGGTTGAATTGCTGCTGTGCTTACGCTTGTCGTTCATGTGACCTCCAAATGCCTGGTCATGCCTACCATGTCCGATGTGTCAATTTCAAACAGACATTGCATCAAATTGCCATTTCCTAGAATAACAAGCACAAACCATGCCATTGACAAATTGCAATCTTGACAGATGCCCGACGGCGCACAATTGAACAAATTGTTCGGGTTACTTGCAGACTCTAACAGAAATATGCTCGCAAGGCCAACAATTCCCCAGCCTGCACAACGCATCTTCAGGCTTGCCTGCATGACAGATCAGCCCACTTGACGCTGTGCCAAAACGGATACGGCCCATTTTGAAACATTCCTGATCCTACACCATTCAGCGTTCCATATGGGGCAAGAAAAGAAAAGCAAACTCATAGGGTTAATTTTGTCTTAACGGCGCAAGAAGACATCTCTGATCTGAAGGATTTATCATGGTCATTCTTACCGGAATACCGGTTGATAACGTCCCTTAACAAAAAAAGAGCCGCAAGGGCGGCTCTCAGGAGTTAACAGGGAGGCGTCAAACAGAGTGACAGGAGCCACTCGAAATCCATAAAGTATGGATAGTTATATTTACTCAAATAATGATTAATTTTTGGTTAACGAACGATAACTTTCAAGTGAAGCATAATAAATATACAATTTAAACGAAATCAAACAAAATTATACTGAGATAATTTCTCCAATAAAATCAAACAACATAAAGAAATACTTCAAATACTCGCGATTTTCCCACTCTATCAATCTGCAACTGCGGCAAGGCACATATTGAGCCATTGAGAGCATTTCCTCTCAAGCCAATATCCGCTAGAAATAGGGCGATATCACAAACTCCAGCCAAACAGGAATCACCATGCAGGTAGCAACGGAAATGAGAGCCATCGTAGCCCCTGAACCGGGAGGGCCTGAAAAACTTCAGATCATCACCCGCCCCGTTCCTGTACCGAAAGAGGATGAAGTGCTCATCAAGGTCAGGGCCGCAGGTGTCAACCGCCCTGACTGCATCCAGCGTGCTGGCAACTATCCCCCGCCTCCGGGAGCATCCGACATACTTGGCCTCGAAGTGGCTGGCGAGATCGTACAGGTCGGAGCCAATGTTTCAGACTGGAAAGTGGGTGATCAGGCAACCGCGCTGGTTTCCGGCGGTGGCTATGCCGAATATTGCCTCGCCCATGCGGGAAGCCTGCTCGAAATACCAAAAGGCTGGAGCTTCATCGAAGCGGCAAGCATGCCCGAAAATGTCTTCACCGTCTGGCATAATGTCTTCCAGCGCGGGAAGCTGCGCCCTGAAGAAACCCTGCTGGTGCATGGCGGTTCTTCAGGCATCGGCCTGACGGCGATCCAGCTGGGCAAGGCATTCGGTGCTAAAGTTGCCGTTACCGCAGGCAGCGAGGAAAAATGCAAGGCCTGCCTTGATGCCGGCGCAGATCTGGCGATCAATTACAAGACACAGGACTTTGTCTCTGAAATCAAGAACTGGACAAATCGCAAAGGCGTCAATGTCATTCTCGACATGGTTGGTGGCGACTATATTTCCAAAAATTATGTCATCGCCGCCGAAGAAGGGCGCATCGTTCAGATCGCCTTTCTCAATGGCGGTGTCGTCGAGGCAGACTTCCGTCGCCTGATGATGAAGCGCCTGATCCATACCGGCTCCACACTCCGGGCCCGCCCCGATTCCGTTAAGGCCGAAATCGCCAGGGAGCTGCGCATGGAGGTCTGGCAATTGCTCTCATGCGGGCTGATCAAGCCGCAGATCTACAAGATCTTCCCGTTTGAAGACGCCGCAAAAGCACATGAACTGATGGAAAGTTCCAGCCATATCGGCAAGATCATGCTGGAATTGTGAGTAATCACCAACCTTGCCGTGCAATCACGCCACAGCTCTTAAACTTTTGTTAACGCCAAGCAAAGGAATGCCGATCCGGACTGCAAAACCAATAGAATTTGAAATGAATTGGTAAGGCCTATCTTGTTCAATAGGGCAAATTTTCTCCCACTTGGGCATCTGGGGGTGCCCGAACAGGATATGCCATGCATATTGTCCAGCAGTTTTTTTCACGCTTTCATGAGAGCAGACCGAACGCTTCCACACCGTCAGACAAGAATGTCCGAGAGACTGAAGGCAAGGCGCGATCTTTCCGTCGTGACGAAAGCGGCGCCATCGCCATCATTTTCGTCGTTTCGCTCATTCCCATCATCATGATGCTTGGTGCAGCGGTGGACTATGCCCGCGTGGCGCTGGCCCGGTCAGAGGCGCAGGACGCGCTGGACGCGGCAACCCTTGCTGCGGTCAAGCAGATCGGCACCCTTAGTGACAGCGACATCACCAGCATGATCAATGCCTATGTCGCAGCCAACGGCCCCAGCGACAGCAAAGTCATCATAGACAAGACCGAGATCTCGGACGACCCGACCTCCATTCAGGCCTGGGCAACCGGCACGACCGACATGACCTTCATGCGTTTTGCCGGGATCAATACCATTGATTTCTCGATCACCTCCAAATCCGTTGCAGGCAACAAGACCCTTGAGGTCGTGATGGTGCTTGACAATTCCGGTTCGATGGCCTCATCGGCGGGTTCCAAGACCAGAATTCAGGCCCTCAGGGACGCAGCCACCGAACTGGTCGAACTGCTAGACGAAAAAAAGCAGGACGAAGAATCCCTCAGCTTCGGCCTTGTGCCTTTCACTCAGATGGTGCGCCTGAATGAAGACGCCCAGGATGCTGAATGGCTGGACAAGAACGGCGTATCTTCCATCCATCAGTATAATCTGCCCAGCAAAGCCAACCGCTTCGACCTGTTCGACACCCTGACGGACCCCTACACCAAGCAGGCTGTCGAATGGGACGGCTGCGTTGAAGCACGCCCGCATCCTCTAGACATCAAGGACACGACCCCGTCCTCAGCGACGCCGGACAGCTATTTCGTGCCCTTCTTCCACCCGGACAGAAGAGAGCCGAACAACAACAAGTACAGCAGTTGGAGCAACGACTATTACTTGCCGCGTGACGGCTATGCCAATGGTCAGACATATGCTGAAAAACAGGCCTATGGTTACTATTTCGAGCAAACGATCAGAAAAAGCGGCTATGGCCCCAATTACTGGTGTGACATGCAGCGCATGGTGCCGTTGACGAATGACACCAATACCATCAAGTCGAAGATCAACTCGATGGTTGCCAATGGCGCCACCAACATTCATATGGGCACCATATGGGGCTTGAGAATGCTCTCGCCGCAAGCGCCTTACACCGAGGGCCGCGCCTATGATGATGAAGAGAATATCAAGGCTCTCATCATCATGACCGATGGCAACAACACCTATTACAATAGCTATTACCACGCCTATGGCTGGTATGATGACGGCCGAATTTCGGGCTCGGGTTCCATTGTCAGCGAAATGAACACCCGCACGTCGGAAGCCTGTCAGGCGGCAAAGGATGCGGTCTCGGATTCCAGCCGCAAGATCAAGATTTTCACAATCTATTTCGGCTCTCCGTCCAGTTCGACGACCAGCATGCTCAAGGGCTGCGCCTCGAAGGATGAATGGTACAAGAGCGTCAGCAATGCGTCTGAACTCTCGAACGTATTCAAGAATATTGCCTCCGAGTTGAGCAACCTCAGACTTGTGAAATAATGGCGAGAAATGAGGGTAAAACCCGACAGTAAACGTCCCCAAAAGGCAATTGGGGGCGTTTTCTTGTTTGCGCATTGGTCTCAATGCAAGTATAGTTTCCCCATTCCCTGTCAATTCTAACGAATCTTGAGAGGCTGATCTGGAGGAATTGCCAGGTCAAGCTACAATGAGGATGTACCATGTCGAATGCACCATTGATGCCGAAAGCAACCGCAGTCTGGCTGGTCGATAACACGGCGTTGTCTTTCGACCAGATTGCGGCCTTCTGCAAATTGCATCCACTGGAAGTCAAAGCGATTGCAGACGGCGAGGCCGCCCAGGGCATCAAGGGTATGGACCCCGTCATGACTGGTCAGTTGACGCGCGAAGAGATCGAAAAGGCCCAGAAGGATACGAAATACAGGCTCAAGCTGGCTCCACCAAAGGTGAGCGTTCCCGAGCCCAAGCGTCGTGGCCCGCGCTATACCCCGGTTTCCAAACGTCAGGATCGCCCCAATGCCATCCTGTGGCTGGTTCGCAACCATCCGGAACTGAAAGATCAGCAGATCGTGCGTCTGGTTGGCACCACCAAGCCAACCATCGAAGCCATCCGCAACCGGACACACTGGAACTCAGGCCAGCTGACGCCGATGGATCCGGTAACGCTGGGCATCTGCAAGCAGCTCGACCTCGATCTGGAAGTGAAGAAATCTGCGGCTGACGCACCGATCCAGCAGGAATATCAGCAGGATCCGACCCTGCTCTCGACCGAGGAATCGCTCGCTCCGTCAAGCGCAGATCCATTTGGCAACTTCAAGCCGACCCAGAAGCCGGACGCGGACGAAGACACCATTCCAGATGCCGCATCGGTCTTTGCCAATTTCCAGCCTTCATCCAAGGATGAAGACGAAGAAGATTGATCGCCCTGCCCTTCTGAAGCTCAGCGGACATCTTGACCATCAATCAAAAAGGCCGGGTTCTTCACCCGGCCTTTTCATTGCATATCTACCTGTTGCAAATCTGCCTGTTGCAAATCCGCGCGCCCGATCAGATCAGATCAAATGCCATGCTCGCGCAAAGCATCCTCGATCTCGGAAAGGATCGTCGGATCGTCAATGGTTGCGGGCATTTTATATTCTTCATGATCGGCAATGGCGCGCATGGTGCCACGCAGGATCTTGCCCGAACGGGTCTTTGGCAAGCGATCCACGGTAACGGCAATCTTGAAGGCCGCCACCGGCCCGATTTTCTCGCGCACCAGCTTGATCAGTTCCTTCTCGATATCCATCGGCGCACGATCAACACCGGACTTGAGCACAACGAAGCCCGCAGGCAACTGCCCCTTCAGCTTGTCGGCAATGCCGATAACGGCACATTCAGCAACATCCGGATGGGCAGCCAGAACCTCCTCCATAGCCCCGGTCGAGAGGCGATGTCCGGCCACATTGATGATGTCATCGGTACGCGACATGATATAGAGATAGCCATTCTCATCCATATAGCCCGCATCTCCGGTCTGATAGTAGCCCGGAAATTCGTCGAGATAGCTGGATTTGAAGCGTGCATCATTATGCCACAGGCCCGGCAGGTTGCCCGGCGCCAGCGGCAGCTTGATGACAATATTGCCCATCTCGTTGGCCGGCACCGGATGTCCGTCAGCGCCAACAATCTGCACATCATAGCCCGGCATGGCAACCGTTGGCGAACCATGCACCACCGGCATCAGCTCGATCCCTACGGGATTGGCAGCAATGGCCCAACCGGTCTCAGTCTGCCACCAATGGTCAATCACCGGCACCTTGAGCATGTCTTCGGCCCATTGCACCGTATCCGGATCGGCCCGTTCCCCGGCAAGAAACAGCGTGCGCAGCGAGGAGAGATCGTATTTCTTGATGAAATCCCCCTTGGGATCTTCCTTCTTGATGGCGCGGAAGGCGGTTGGAGCCGTGAACAGGGCAACGACGTCATGCTCGTTGATGACCCGCCAGAAAGTGCCAGCATCAGGCGTTCCGACCGGCTTGCCTTCAAACACCACCGTGGTCGCACCATATATCAGCGGCGCATAGACAATATAGGAGTGACCGACCACCCAGCCCACATCGGAAGCCGCCCAGAAGACTTCACCGGGCTTGATGCCATAGAGATATTCCATGCTCCACTGCAAGGCCACCATATGCCCGCCATTGTCGCGAACCACGCCCTTGGGCTGTCCGGTCGTGCCGGAGGTATAGAGGATATAAAGCGGATCCGTAGCCAGCACCGGCACGCAATCCACCACCCGGTGCCGCTCGATTTCCTCGACAATGGCAGCATGATAATTGATATCACGCCCGGCCTTGAGATCGCACACCAGCTCCTTGCGCTGGAAGATGATGCATTTCTCCGGCTTGTGCTTGGCAATTTCAATGGCCTCGTCAAGCAGCGGCTTATAGGCAACGATCCGGTTCGGCTCCACCCCACAGGAGGCCGAAATGATCGCCTTTGGCTTGGCATCATTAAGCCTTGTCGCCAGTTCGTTGGCAGCAAAGCCACCAAACACCACCGAATGCACAGCGCCGATACGGGCACAGGCCAGCATGGCAAACAGGGCCTGCGGGATCATCGGCATATAGACAATCACCCGGTCACCCTTCTCAACGCCATTGTCCAGCAACACGGCGGCGAGCGCCTGCACCTGCATTTTGACATCGTTATAGGTATAGGTTTCTTTGTGCCCGGTGATTGGACTATCGTAAATGATCGCAGGCTGTTGGCCATGCCCTGCATTCACATGACGATCCACGGCATTGAAGCATGTATTGCACTCGGCCCCGACAAACCAGCGCCCATAAACGCCCTCCTTGTCATCAAAAACCTTATGCGCAGGCTCAAACCAACTGATCTTTTTAGCCGCAGTTGCCCAGAATTTGTCTGGATTCTGCTTCCATCCCTCATAGATTTCCTTGTAAGCTGCTGCCATTCACGCCTCCCAGCGGTTAATCCATTTCATTTATGATTACCCGCGCTTCTGGAAATGGTCTATTCGGCGAAAGAAGGGTTTAGTCTTTAATTTCATTCGACTTTTTGATGTAAAAACGCTACAACGATACAACTGCACCGCACAGCAAAACAAGAAACACAATGATTACAGACCTCTCCTTCTATATCGCCGCGATCCCCGCCATCATTCTGGTTGGCGTCGCAAAGGGCGGTTTCTGTACACCTCTGGCCATGCTCGGGGTCCCGGTATTGTCCTTGGTCATCTCGCCAATTCAGGCTGCGGCCATCCTGCTGCCCATTCTCATTTGCATGGATTTCGTTGGCCTGCTTGCCTATCGGGGCAATGCCAATTGGGCAGTCCTTAAAAGCATGCTCCCTTTCGCCCTGTGCGGCATCGCTCTGGGATGGTTTCTGGCTGGTTATCTCAATGAGCATATCATCAAGTTTCTGGTCGGCCTGACAGCCATGGCCTTCGTGGCCGACTATGCATGGCGCACCATAAGAAAAAGAGCCATTGCAACACGCGGCCCGATCTCTGCTGCCGTCTGGGGCTCAGTAACGGGCCTGACCAGCTTCATTGCCCATGCCGGTGGCCCTCCTTATCAGATCCACACCCTGCCACTGGGCATGAAGCCTCTGGTTTTCGCGGCAACATCGGTCTATTTTTTCACCACGATGAATACGGTCAAGCTCATCCCCTATTTTGCGCTGGGCCAGTTTTCAACCCAGAATCTCTGGACCACGCTGGTGCTTGTCCCCTTTGCTCCGGTGGGTACGATGATCGGCATCTTTCTGGTCAAGCGGATCAGTCAGGATGCCTTCTACCGCATCTCCTATGCGGCGATGTTTCTGATCGCCATCAAGCTCTGCTTTGACAGCTTCTCCGAGCTGCTCTGAGCTTACTCTGAAGCCGCTCTGGGGGCACTCTGGGGCCGCTACGCAGGTGTTCTGGGGCTGCTTGCAAGCCCCCTCTCCGCGCCCCGGCAGTCCGGCTGGCCATCCGGCACAATGGCCTTTCTCTCATCAGCAGGGAAAGGCGCTAATACGGCCCGAACATGCCTGCAGGCAAGAAGCATTCAAACAAATCCGAAAGGCCAATTGAACCAGAAGCATTCCTCAGTTTTGATAGATCAAAAGGTGTAACCACCTGAAGGATCAAAAAGGAGGAACACGGACATGACTGGCAATCGATTTGAAACACATCTAGACCGGAATTCAGCCAACTATGTGCCGCTTTCTCCCATTTCCTTTCTGGAGAGGGCGGCAGCGATCTACCCGGATCACGACGCATGGGTCCATGGCGAACAGCGCACCAGCTACAAGCATTTTTTCAGCCGCTGTCGCCAGTTGGCCGCAGCCCTCAGCGCAAGGGGCATTGAACGGGGCGACGTGATCTCCGTCATGCTGCCCAATGTCCCGCCAATGCTCGAAGCCCACTACGGCGTCCCGATGATCGGGGCCGTGCTGCACAGCATCAACACACGGCTGGATGCCGCCCTGATTGCCTTCCAGCTCGAACATGCCGGCTCGAAGGTCATTATCGTCGACACGGAATTTGCCTCTGTCATGCGCGCGGCCATCGAACTGGCCGAGATAGACCCGGTCATCATTCAATATCAGGACCCTGAGTCAGAAGAAGACGGCCCCTTCATCGGCGAGCTGGAATATGAAAATCTGCTCGCGGAAGGCAACCCGGATTTCACATGGCCCGGCATCAGCGACGAATGGGACGCCATCGCCCTCAATTATACCTCCGGCACCACAGGCGACCCCAAGGGCGTCGTCTATCACCATCGTGGCGCCTATCTGGCAGGCTATGCCAATCTGATCACCGCCGAGCTTGGCAAGCATCCGGTCTATTTGTGGACCCTGCCGATGTTCCATTGCAACGGCTGGTCCTTCCCCTGGTCCCTGTCGTTGGTCGGCGGAACCCACATCTGTCTGCGGCAGGTAAGAGCGGGGCAGATATTTGACGCCATCGAGAAGGAAAAGGTCACCCATCTGTGCGGCGCGCCGGTCGTCATCACTCTCCTGCTGGAAGCAGAAGAGAGCGAAAAGCGCCCGCTTTCACGCAAGGTTCATTTCATCACGTCGGCCGCCCCGCCCCCAAGAGAGGTGATGGAAGGCATCGAGGCTCTTGGCTTCCGCCTGACCCATGTCTATGGCCTGACCGAGACCTACGGGCCATCGGTGATCAATGAGTGGAACAAAAGCTGGGACGAGCTGCCCGCCGCCGAGAAGGCCGCCAGAATGGTTCGGCAGGGCATTCGCTATCCGGCCCTTGAAGGGCTTTGCGTCATGCTACCGCACACGATGCAGCCGGTACCCGCCGATGGTGAGACGCCCGGCGAAGTCATGTTCCGGGGCAACAGCCTGATGAAGGGCTATCTGCAAAATGAAGGTGCAACCCATCAGGCTTTCTATGATGGCTGGTTCCATTCCGGCGATCTTGCCGTTGTGCATCCCGATGGCTATCTGGAACTGCGCGACCGCTCCAAGGAAATCATCATCTCGGGCGGCGAGAATATTTCATCAACCGAAGTGGAAGACGCCCTGTACAAGCATCCCGATGTGGAAGCGGCAGCCGTCGTTGCCATGACAGATGAAAAATGGGGCGAACGCCCCTGTGCCTTTGTCGAACTGATGGCAGGACATGAAACCAGCGAAGAGGCCCTGATTGAATGGTGCCGCGAACATCTGGCCCATTACAAGGTTCCCAACCGCATCATTTTCGAAGAATTGCCCAGAACCCCAACCGGCAAGATCAAGAAATATGTCCTGCGCAAGAAAGCAAGGGCGCTATGAAAGAAGCCCCGGCATCTGAGCGAAATATCCAGCAAACAGCCGGGCTGAAGCAAAAGGATCTGGGGAGAATAGCGAAAGGATTTCTGATGGATATTTTGAAGACATCCCGCTGATGTCGGAGAGATGTCTGATATCAGCACCATTGGCCGAGATTTTCCACCCGGCAACAGGCGAAAGCGCGACAACCCATCATTGAGGGCAAGTATAAAGGCGATTGAATGCTGGCGACACCAATGAGGCATAGAAAAAGCCGCGGTGGCAGTCCGCGGCTTGATCAATCAAGATGATTATCCCGATCAGCTGGCAGTCCTAAGCTGCGCGATCTGGTCTTTCATACTCAATTTTCGTCGTTTCATCTCCGCGATCTCAAGGTCATCAATAGAAGGGTGGGTGACAGCTTCCTCAATTTCCTTATCCAATTCATCATGCTTGCGCTGCAATTCTTGGATACGAGAATCTAACGACATAAACACCTCCATAGGTTCGGTTTGGACACGTTAATTGTGTCATACATATTACATACTGTCGACTCTGTTCTTTTTAAACAGATAGGCCAAAATAAATTTTTACCTTTGATTTCAGCTTTCGATGTAGCATAACGTCGCGCTTGCAATAACAATTCAATTAATTTATTGAAATAATTGAAGATTATCAACCCGGTCGAAAATCATGACACCTGAAAAAGAAGCTCAAATCCGCAACAAGCTCACCCATCTGAGAACAGAGCATGGCGACCTCGATCTGGCCATACAGGCCCTTGAATCCCGCCCGGGTGGAAACGCTTTGCCCATTCAGCGCATGAAGAAGAAAAAACTCCTTTTGAAGGATGAAATCGAACGGCTGGAGAATGAACTTTTTCCAGACATCATTGCCTAAAAACAAAGATTTCCGGACCGGCCCGATAGCATAGCTTCGGCATCGCTTCAGCATCATTTCCGCATCCTTTGTTCACATATTTCGGCTTGTTCCTAATATGGACTCGTCTATACTTCGCACTTTCCAGACCATAGCCTGTGCCAGCAGCGCGAAACTCTGCGATTGAAGAGAGAGAGTGAGAGAGAGGCATCAAGGGCAATATTGTTGATGAGGATGATCATGATCACGACATCAACCGAGCCCCAGGCTTTTTCTTCGCTTTCAGGCAAATTGACAAACAAACAACGCATCCTTGCGGGAGATTCCATTCATGGCAAATACTGACTGTCCTGTCGCCATCATCATGGGAAGCCAATCCGATTGGCCGACAATGAAAAATGCCGCAGACATTCTCGACACTCTCGGCGTCGGCTATGAGGCAAAGATCATCTCCGCCCACAGAACACCCGACCGCATGGCCGACTTTGCCAAGTCCGCCCGGGCAAACGGCTTCAAGGTGATCATCGCAGGCGCTGGCGGCGCGGCCCATCTGCCGGGCATGACCGCAGCCATGACCTCCCTGCCCGTTCTCGGCGTACCCGTGCAGTCCCGGGCACTGAGTGGTCAGGATTCCCTTCTCTCCATCGTCCAGATGCCAGCAGGCATTCCCGTTGGCACTCTGGCAATCGGGCGGGCCGGTGCGATCAATGCAGGCCTGATGGCTGCTGCCATTCTGGCCACGCATGATGATGCGCTGGCTGAAAAGCTGGACGCTTGGCGCCAGGAACAAACAGACTCCATCGCACTCGCTCCAGTCGATGAAGAGGTTTAACCGCGACTTTACAAAGGCGAAATGACATGCTCAATCCCGGCGATACAATCGGCATTCTAGGCGGCGGACAACTCGGCCGCATGATGGCACTGGCAGCCAGTCGGCTTGGTCTGAAAACCCACATCTACTGCCCGGATCCCATGAGCCCGGCTTTTGATGTCACCGCCTATCATACCTGCGCCGATTATGAGGACGAAGAAGCCCTTGAGGCCTTCGCCCAGTCGGTAGAGCGCGTCACCTATGAATTCGAGAATATCCCCGCTGCAACGGTTGAGTTTCTCAAAAAGCGCCTCCCGGTGTTGCCCAATGACAATGTCCTCAAGACCTCACAGGATCGCCTGACGGAAAAGAGTTTCTTCAAGTCGCTCAACATTCAGACCGCCAATTTCCATGATGTCACCTCGCAGGAAAGCCTGCTTGAAGCGGTGGAAACAGTCGGCCTGCCAGCAATGCTGAAAACCCGCCGCTTCGGCTATGACGGCAAAGGACAGATCTTTCTCAAGAAGATCGAAGATGTTGCCGGTGCCTTTGAGGCCATTGGTGCCCAGCCAGCCATTCTGGAATCCTATGTTCCCTTCGAGCGCGAAATCTCTGTGATCGCCGCACGCAACGAAAAGGGACAGGTCGTCTCTTATGACATCGCCGAAAATATTCACAAGAACCAGATCCTGAATACCACCACAGTGCCCGCCGACATCAGCGCTGGCGTTGCTGCAGAAGCGCGCAAGATCGGCGAAACGGTGGCCGAAGCGCTTGATTATGTCGGCGTGCTGGCTGTCGAGCTCTTCCTGCTACCCGAAACCTTTGAGAGGCGCCTGATCGCCAACGAAATGGCCCCGCGGGTCCACAATTCCGGCCACTGGACAGAGAGCGCCTGCCTTGTCTCGCAGTTCGAGCAGCATATCCGCGCCGTTGCCGGCTGGCCTCTTGGCGACACCAGACGCCACAGCGATGTCACCATGACAAACCTGATAGGAGAGGATATCGAGCGGCGCGAAGAATTGCTCTCCAGTCTGGCCACCTCCTTCCATTCCTATGGCAAGGCAGAAACCAGAGAAGGTCGAAAAATGGGGCATGCAAACCACATCACACCGATCAAAGGCAGCTAATCTCCTACTTTTCGGTGTTTTTTCCTCAAAACCGGCCACTTCCTATGGACAAGTATCCGCCGGTCTGGTAGAACGCCGATCAAAGTTCGGGCGCTGCCGAGGCGGTGACCGATTTTTTTTAGAAAATCCACACATCACGAACTTAGGGATTGACGCGTGCAGGTACTCGTCCGCGATAACAATGTTGATCAAGCCTTGAAGGCGCTGAAAAAGAAACTCCAGCGCGAAGGCGTATTCCGCGAAATGAAAATGCGGAACTTCTATGAAAAACCTTCCGAGAAGAAGGCACGTGAAAAGGCTGAAGCCGTGCGTCGTGCACGCAAGCTGGCTCGCAAACGCCTTCAGCGCGAAGG
This sequence comes from uncultured Cohaesibacter sp., assembly GCF_963676275.1. Taxonomy (NCBI): domain Bacteria; kingdom Pseudomonadati; phylum Pseudomonadota; class Alphaproteobacteria; order Hyphomicrobiales; family Cohaesibacteraceae; genus Cohaesibacter; species uncultured Cohaesibacter sp. The sequence goes on from NZ_OY781091.1 coordinate 4,092,973, forward strand.
TCTGCTTCCTTCCAAGGGCCGTGGTCACTAATATCCTTGCGCGGAGACTTCTCTGCGCAATGAGATAGACTCAGTCTTGATCGGAAAAGGCGTGTCAGAATCTGTCACGTCGGCAGAGCCGTCTCAGCCTGTTCAGCAAGCTTTCACAGCGCACAGGTTCGATGATTCGAAATCAGGTCCCTCTGGGGCCTGATCTCTTTTTATTGGCTTGACTGGATCGCTCAGGCAGGGCTTGATGAAAGAGCCGCCGCCAATCCGGCTCCAAACCCTTATGAACAGACTGCGGTGCGACACAATTTTGGCGATACAGTCAGAATTTTTCGTCATTGCCGCAATTTGGACAGAGTGCGTTGGCAAATAGCATGCCGGAATGACAACCATCTGATTTGCGAACACTGAATGAGGTCTCATAATGTCTTGCAAGCAACATATCAAATCGTTCCTTGCTGTTACGAGCCTTTGCCTGACACTAGCCGCTTGCCAGACCACCGGCATGGACAGCGGCTCGGACTTTGATCGCAACGCAGGCACCGCGGACAATATCGCATCACTCAACAGGGTGATCGCAGAAAGTCCCAATGATCCGAATGCCTATAACATTCGCGGCACGGCCTATGGCCGCTCCGGTCAGTTTGATCTGGCCCTGCAAGATTATAGCTATGCCATTCGGCTCAACCCGAACTTCCATCAGGCCTATGCCAACCGTGCACTGATCTACAAGAAGATGGGCAACATGCAGGCGGCCATGGCTGACTATAATCAGGCCATCGCTCTGGACCCCACCTATGATGTTGCACTGATCGGACGCGGGGACATTTACCGCGTTGGGAATCAGCTGGGACAGGCGGTTTCAGATTACAATCAGGCGATCATTGCCAAGACCCGCGACCCTCGGGCCTATTATCACCGTGGCCTGATCTATCAGCAACAGCGCAATCATGCGCAGGCGATTGAAGATTTCACCTTCGCGCTCAGCCTTGACGCATCCAACCCGGATGCCTTCAACTCGCGCGGTGTAAGCTATCTTGCGCAGGGTGATACACGCGGCGCCCTTGGCGACTTTTCCAATGCGGTGAAAATGGACCGCGACAATTATCGCGCATGGACCAATCAGGGCATCGCGCTGGAAAATGCCGGCGAATATGAGAAGGCCTATGATTCCTACTCACGCGCCAAGGTCATCAATCCGAACTATTCCCCTGCCGTCAATGGCATGAACCGGACACGCAAGCTCAGATTCGCCCAGAAGTAATGCCTAGCCTCCCTGGCTGACAGATCTTTAAAAAAGCAGCGCCACCTTATTGGCAAATAGAAAAGACAGGTCGCATATCATGCCCCTGTCTTGCCATATATCTGTCTTGCCAAGTGTGTGCTTCTTCTGCCCTGCGGCCTAAAGCAGCGTGATCGCCATGAAGGCGACAACCAGCAGACTGATGATCGTGCCATATTTGATCAGCCCGATAAACAGATCATAAGTGCGGTAATGCTCCCGATAATCCATCACTTCGTTGAGCTTCTCTGTCATTCGATTTCCTCCTCGCGAATGGGAATGTGCGACAAAATAGCACACCCATTCACAGCTTTCCATTCACCCAATGGGCAGAAAGCCTTTTAATGGAAAGAAATCCCTGCCTTACCGTTCTGGCCCGAAGGAAGGATCAAAATTTTCAGGCGAAACCGGCAGAGATCGGCGGGCATTGCTGACCCGTTCGGGAGAAAAATCCTCGATCTGCTCATTGAACAGACGATAGAAATTAAGCTCCGCCCCCAGATGCAGGAAGACGCCCCCGAGCCCGATCGCTGCCCGGTCCATAAAGACGAACTCGCGCGGCACGGTGATCGGCCCCAGCCGCCGGAATTCCTGATGCACCTTGAAGGCCTGTTTGCGGCCATATTCTGCCGGACTGACACCGTCTGCAACCGAGCGAACCCGGTCATCCAGCATCGGGCCATAAATGAAACGGGCCCAGAGATTGAGCGCCTCGATCAGTTCGTCGCTGAGATTGGAAAAACCCCAACATTCATAGGCATGCACGATCTGATCCCGATCATCCTTTTCCAGCCCGTGATACAGATCGACAACCCCCTTGACGAAACGGGGGGTAAAGATGCGAATGCAGCCATAATCAAACAGATTGAGCCCTCCCACTTCTCCCCCCTCTTCAAAGGCAGAATAATTGCCCAGATGCGGGTCTCCGTGGATCACGCCAAAATTGGCGAAAGGGTACCACCAGGCATGAAAAAGCCGCTCGGTGAGGAAGTTGCGCACCTCCTGACTATGCTGCTTGTAGGCCAGCAGCTTGCGCCCATCGAGCCAGCTCATGGTCAGAAGGCGCGGCGTCGACAAGTCCTTGTAGAGCCGGGGCACACGAATATTGTCGTTATTCTTGAAAATCTCGGCATAGAGGCTCAAATGCCAGGCCTCGCGCACATAGTCGAGTTCCTCGCGCACACGCTCGGCAATTTCGGCCGACATTTCCCGCGTATCCACCGCCGACTGCATGGAGCGATGCAACGCGAAAACCATGTTGAGCTGCTTGAGATCGGCCTCGACGGCGCTTTCCATATCCGGATATTGCAACTTGCAGGCCAGCACAGTGCCGTCTGAATGCAAGGCCTTGTGCACCTGCCCGAGCGAGGCAGCCGCGGAAGGCTCGTGATCAAATTCGGCAAACAGCCCCCGCCAGCCAGCGCCAAGCTCGGAGCGCATCCGGCGCTTGGTAAAGGCCCACCCCATCGGCGGCGCATCGGACTGCAATTGAGCCAGTTCGGCGGCATATTCGGGGGGTACCACATCCGGCACGGTGGCGATCATTTGCGCCACCTTCATCAGCGGCCCCTTGAGCGTACCGAGCACCCGCGCCAGATCGGCGGCCTCGCGCTCGATGTCACCGGAGCTGCCACCAAACAGGCGCGCCCCGGCGGCTCGGGCCACAAAGCCCCCCACCCCCGCATTGACACGGGCATAGCGGCTCAGACGACGACCAAAACGATTTCGGTCGTCATAGGAAGCATCATCATCATTCGGGTCAAGAAGGGTGTCATCAACCATCTGTTACAAGCACTCCAAACATGGCCCTGAGCAGCAAGCTTTACGCCTCTTCCAGCGCTTCGAGCTCGCCAATAAGGCCTTCAACAACAGCCAAACCCTTGGACCAGAAGTCAGGATTGCGTGCATCCAGTCCAAAAGGTGCCAGCAGCTCGGAATGATGCTTGGTGCCCCCCGCCTTGAGCATGTCGAAATATTTTTCGACAAAGCCTTCATTGCTGTCCTGATAGACAGAATAGAGCGAGTTGACCAGGCAATCCCCGAACGCATAGGCATAGACATAGAATGGGGAATGGATGAAATGCGGAATATAGGCCCAATAGGTCTCATATCCCTCACCCAGCCGGATCGACGGCCCCAGACTGTCAGCTTGTACGCTCATCCAGATCTCGCAGATCTGTTCGGAGGTCAATTCCCCTTCCTTGCGGGCGATATGCAGCTTGCGCTCATAAAGATAGAAGGCGATCTGGCGCACGACGGTGTTGAGCATGTCCTCGACCTTACTGGTCAGCATCGAGCGTCGTTCCTCGACCGTCTTGGTCTTGGCCAGCAGCGAGCGGAAGGTCAGCATTTCGCCGAAAACGCTGGCAGTTTCAGCCAATGTCAGCGGCGTTGGTGCCATCAGAGCGCCCTGCTTGCCCGCCAGCACCTGATGCACCCCATGGCCCAGCTCATGGGCAAGGGTCATAACATCGCGCGGCTTGCCCATATAGTTGAGCAGAACGTAGGGGTGAACACTGGGCACGGTCGGATGGGCAAAGGCCCCCGGCGACTTGCCATCGCGAATGGCCGCATCAATCCAGCCCTTGGCAAAGAATTTCTCCGAAATCTCGGCCATCTCAGGCGCAAAACCGGCATAGGCCTCCTGCACGATAGTCTTGGCTTCCGGCCAGTCGATGGTCCGCATCGGCACTTTCGGCAGCGGCGCATTGCGGTCCCAATGCTCCAGCTTGTCCTTGCCGAACCATTTGGCTTTCAGCGCATAATAGCGGTGAGACAGGCGCGGATAGGCATCCTGAACGGCTGCAACCAGCGCATCGACAACCTCGCGCTCGACCCGGTTTGCCAGATGGCGGCTGTCGGCGACATCTTCAAAACCGCGCCAGCTGTCGGAAATCGCCTTGTCCTTGGACAGCGTATTGGTGATCAGCGCGAAGGTGGAAATATTCTTTTTGAAAGTCACCGCCAGCGCTTCGGCGGCGGCCTTGCGCTTGGTCTCATCGCTGTCAGACATCAGGTTCAATGTCTGCTCGATGGCCAGTTCCTTTTTCTCGCCATCCGTCTCGACCGTGAAGCGCAGGGCGGCCATGGTCTCGTTGAACAGCCGGTTCCAGGCCATCGCGCCAGTGACGGATTTTTCATAGAACAGCTTTTCAAGCTCATCGGAAAGCTGATAGGGCTTTTCCTTGCGCAGATCATCAAGCCATGGCTTGTAATGGGCGAGCGCTGCACTCTCGGCGACTGCCTTGTCCAGCACCGCATCCTCAACCCGGTTCAGCTCCAACTCGAAAAACAGCATGATGGTGGAAATGGCCGTCAGGCGCTCCTGTGCGTCGCCATAGAATTTCGCCCGTTTCGGATCGGTCGTATTGCCGTTATACATCAGACCGGCATAGGAGATGAGCTTGCCCATCCGCTCCTGAATGGCTTCATAGCGCTTGAGCGCTGCGGCGAGATCGTCTCCGCCTTTGGCCAGCCCCTCGGCCAGCTTGCCCTGATAATCGGCCGCGAAGGCTTCTGCCTCACTCTGGCAGAGCTTGTAATCCGCCTCGATCGCGGCATCATCCAGCCCCTTATAGAGATCATCAAGGTTCCATTCAGGCAATCCATCCAGAGATTTTTCGGCGGCAACCGCATCCGATGGGGCCTTCAAGCTGTCCGGAGAGAAGCGAAATAAGCGTTCAGTGATCATAAGGGCATCCAGCAATAAAGAGAAATTGACTAATTCCGAAACAAATTTCGGTCGTCGGAACTCCGACTCATCTAAGATAGGAATTCCTGCCACAAGGTCAAATGTCTTAATCGTAAGAAATCACGATCCGAACAGCAGAGCTTTGGATAGATACACAGGGAAGAGCAAATTTCATTTATTCAAAAGTGAACAAATCCTTCCCGTCATCGCGCCGTTTAACGCGCTGTTAACGGATTAGGCTCATCTTGGTTCAAAATGAAACAGATCGCCTCATTTGACGAGAGACCGGTCATCAACATAACAAGCTGCGCAAACAGAACCAGTGCAAATCGCAAAAATCAATTGCGATTGGATGTAAGCAGCTGTCGAGGGCAAGATGAACGAACGCATCCTGATTGTTGACGATGACCCGGTTCAAAGGCGGTTGCTCGAAGCGGTCGTTGAGAGAAGTGGCTTTGAAACCACCTGTGCGGAAAATGGCGAAGAGGCCCTGTCCATATTGAAGGACAATCCGCCCTCTCATTTTGATCTGATCATTCTGGATCTGGTGATGCCGAATCTCGATGGCATGGGGGTGCTTCAGGCTCTGCAAAAGACGGAAATCAAGGCTCCCATCATTGTCCAGACCGCCCATGCCGGCATCGACACCGCGGTCAATGCCATGCGGGCCGGAGCCTTCGATTTCGTCATCAAGCCGGTGGCCCCCGAGCGCCTTCAGGTCGCCATGCGCAATGCCCTCAAGGTCAATGCCCTTGAAGACGAAATCACCCGCATTCGTTCCAAGCGTGATGGCAATCTCAGCTTCAAGAGCATCATTGCCTCATCCGAAACCATGGCGCGGGTCATCCATCTGGGTCAACGGGCAGCCAAATCCCATATCCCGATCCTGATCGAGGGGGAATCCGGCGTCGGCAAGGAACTGATTGCCAAGGCCATCCAGCATGCTTCCGATCGTTCCAGCAAGGCGTTCGTCATCGTCAATTGCGGAGCCATACCGGACAATCTGGTCGAAAGCATCCTGTTCGGCCACGAGAAAGGGGCATTCACCGGAGCCAATGACAAGCATATCGGCAAATTCGTCGAGTCCAACGGCGGCACCCTGTTTCTGGACGAAGTGGGCGAGCTGCCACTGGACACACAGGTCAAGCTTCTGCGTGCGTTGCAGGAAGGGGAAATAGACCCGGTTGGTGCGGCCAAACCGGTCAAGGTCGATTTCCGCCTCATTTCAGCCACCAATAAGGATCTGATCCAGTTGGTCAAGGATGGAAAATTCCGCGAAGATCTCTATTATCGCCTTAATGTTTTCCCCATCAGGGTCCCGCCCTTGCGCGACCGCAAGGATGACATTCCGGCGCTGACCCGCAATTTTCTGGCCCGATTTGCAGCCGAGGAAGGCCGCAAGAATCTGACCCATATCACCCCCGAGGCCCTTCACCTGCTGCAAAGCTACGATTGGCCCGGCAATATCAGGCAGCTGGAAAATACCGTCTTCCGCGCCGTGGTACTCTGTGACAGCGATCAATTGACCGTTGAGGAATTCCCCCAGATCGCCAGCCAGCTCAGTGCCTTCAGCGCCTCTGTCGTCAAGGCGCGCTCGCCTCATCCCTCGGATCTGCCTTATAGCGATCCGATCGAGACAATGGCCTCCCATGCGCCCTTCCCTGCGACAGATGCAGCGCAGGATCAGCAGCCCTCTAAGGCCGTGACAGGCCACAATGCCCATCAGGATTGGCCCGCCTCCCCCTTTCCCGCCGAGGCAGGCCAGCCACAGGACACTCAGCCCCAGACAGGAAAACCGCAACAGGATCCATGGGGCTTTTTGCGGCTGCTGGACGAACAGGGCAACATTCGCCCGCTCGCAGAACTGGAAGCGGAAATCATCAAGCGTGCCCTTGAACATCACGATTATCGCATGTCGGATGTCGCCCGTCGCCTGTCGATCGGGCGCTCCACGCTTTATCGCAAATTGAAGGAATATGGTCTGGAAGCCAATCACGAAGACAGCTCCACATCGTGACAAATGAGTCGATGAGCGTTGCAGGAAGGCTACACAGAACCATTCTGACCATGTTCATGCCATAATTGTGATGAGAAAAAGATTGCATCGACCTTATATTGGTCTCAATACCTTTCTTTGCTGATTCACTTACGCGCGGAACGATCATGATGAAACGGACTCTTGCGGCTTTGCTGGCAATTACCACCTGCCCCGCCAGCCTGGCACTGGCAACAGAAAAGCCCATTGAAACGACGGAGCAGACCGTTGTCCTGTTCGGAGAAAAACCGGCAGATCCCGTTGCCGCGCAAATAGATAGCCAGATCGAGATCAATCACATCCTCGACAGGTTGCATCAGGTTACCCTTGGCCCGCTCGATCAATATGCCGATCAGGACCTTGCCGACGCCATCGACATGGCTGTCAACAGCATTCCCCAGACCGCAGATTTTCTTGCCAAGAGAGACAATGCCGCGCTGGTCGCCTTTTATCAGGAGCGCTCCTACAGGCCAGCATGGTTCAATAATGGCGAATGGACATTCAAGGCGCGCAGGCTGATTTTCAACATGGCCCGCGCAGATCGCGACGGTCTGGACCCGACCGACTACAAGACCCCCTCGCTCTCTATCTCCCGAGAGAATGGGGCCTCCGCCAAGACCATCGCAGAAGCAGATATCGCCCTGTCTCTGGCCGTGACGCGCTACACGCGCCATGCCTATGCGGGCCGTGTCGATCCGCGCATCTTTTCCAAGAAAGAGATCACGATCAAGCCGCACTATCCCGATTCCATCGGCGCACTGAACCGGATCGTCAAGGCAGATCGCCCCGTCAAGGTGATGCGCAGCTACAATCCGCACCAAAAGGGTTTTCTGGCGCTGCGCACCGAATATAATCGCCTGCGCGCCCAGAGCGCTTCTGATGACACCCCGCCAATCGGCGATGGCAAAAGCCTGCGCGTTGGCATGCGCGATGAGCGCGTTCCCCTGCTGCGCCGCAAGCTGGGCCTTGCAGCGGCAGCAGATGAGGCATCAGGCACCCTTTATGACAAACAACTGGCGGCGGCCGTCGAGAAATACCAATCGGACAATGGCCTGATTGCCGATGGCGTAGTCGGCAAGGCAACTCTCAGCATCCTCAATGACAATCGCAAGGATCTGATTGCCGATATTGTTGCCAATATGGAACGCTGGCGCTGGCTGCCGCGCGACCTTGGTGATTTCTATGTGATGGTCAACATCCCCACCTACACGCTGCAAGTGGTCAGCAAGGGCAAGACCATCCATCAGACCCGCGTGGTGGTCGGACAGAAGTCTCACAAGACACCGCTCTTCTCCGACGAGATGGAATATCTGGTCGTCAATCCCTACTGGAATGTGCCCCGCTCCATTGCCTCCAAGGAACTGCTGCCCAAGATCAAGGCCGATCCTGCCGCCTTTTTCTCGAATGCCGACTATCAGGTTCTGGCCAGCGTCAAGGGCAGAACCCAGGTCATCGACCCCTACAAGCTCGACTGGAACAGGGTAGAGGCCGACATGGTTCGTCTGCGCCAGACGCCGGGCACCGGCAATGCGCTGGGCAACATCAAATTCATGTTCCCCAACCAGCATTCGGTCTATCTGCATGACACCCCGTCAAAGAGCCTGTTCAACCGCGATTACCGCGCTTTCAGTCACGGCTGTGTCCGCGTCAACAATCCGTTTGATTTTGCCGATGTCATCCTGAAGGCAACCTCAAGCTGGAATGCCGAACGCATCAAGGCAATGATTGGCTCCAGCGAGCGTCGGGTCAATCTGGAAAAGAAGATCCCGGTCCATCTGGCCTATTTCACAACATGGATGTCTGATGAGGGCACTCTCCAATTGCGCTCAGATATCTATGGTCACAACAAGGCAGTAAAGGCCGCCCTTGGTCTTTGACCCTGTTTGGGACATTTTGTATTTTTTCAAGACATCTTGAGTAAGGCGCGGATTTATCTGCGCCTTTGCTTTGTTTCGCCGCATTTCAACAGCATACTGGCGCAAATGAACAAAGACATCGGCGCTTCACAGCAATATTGGCTTCCATTTCGGTTTCATTTACCAATTGCTAAGCATAATATAGTCGAAGTTAAACCGATAATCTGCTAACCATTACCCATTGTTGGCAGAAACAAGCAGCGTTCTCGCTCCGGCATCACCCTTTCGGGATGGCACCGGAAGACGGGTGCGCATTTCGACGCGGGCGCACTCCTAACGAGATTCCCGGTTGATTAGATATTGGATGTCCAGTGGTCAGACAAAAATCAATCCTGTCCAGTAACAGCCCTGTTGCCAAGGCCTGTCAATCAGCCCGGAGCCCTTTTCGGCATTTCTGCCGAAGCGCCATGCTCGGGCTCTTTCTGCCGCTGCTCCTGCTGTGCATCCTGACTGGTACCCAAGCCCATGCGGACACGCGCACATTGCGACTGTCCAACGCCCATACCAAGGAATCGGCCACCATCACCTACAAGCGCAACGGCAAATTCGATGCCGATGGTTTGCGCAAACTCAATCAGTTTCTCAGAGACTGGCGCCGGAACGAAAAGACCGAGATGGACCCGGCGCTGTTTGACCTGATCTGGGAGGTCTATAACAAGACCGGTGCCAGCCAGCCGATTACAGTCTTTTCAGGCTACCGTTCCCCCGCAACCAACAATATGCTGCGCGACAAAAGCAGTGGCGTCGCCAAGAACAGCCGCCACACCATGGGGCAGGCGATGGACTTCTATCTGCCCGGCGTGCCGCTGGCCACCATTCGCCGCGTTGGACTGCAAATGCAGGCGGGCGGCGTCGGCTATTATCCCGGCTCACGCTTCATCCATATTGACACCGGCAACGTGCGCCACTGGCCCCGCATGACAAGAAAGCAGTTGGCTCAGGTCTTCCCCGACGGCGTCACGGTGCATATCCCCACCGACGGCAAGCCATTGTCCGGCTACCAGACGGCAAAGGCAAAGGTGGCCAAACGCAAGGCGGAAATGGCGCGCTCGACACACTCGGTGCAGCGCTTCACCCAATATGCCTCTGCCGCGCCATCCGAGCCAAAGAAGCTGACCCGGACACAGGTTGCCTCACTGAGCAAACAGGATGAAGAAAAGAGCGGCGGTCTGTTGCAAACACTTCTGCGGCAAAAGCCCAAGGAACCTCCCAAACCGCAATTCACCGAGGCCGAAACCGAAAATGGCAGCGATCCTGAGGCCGAAGCGGATGAATTGCTCGAAGAGGGCGCATCCGCTCAGGCCCTGCTTCTGCCGGAAAGTCTGGGCACCCTGCCCAAGGTCCGCATGGTTCAGAGCACACGGATAACGCTGGCAGCCAACGATCAGGCCCCGGCCAATCCAACTGCCGCCCCGACAGAGGCCACAGCATCTGAGCCACAACCAGCAGAACCGGGCACACCGACAGGACAATTGGCCCAAGGCGATGATCCGACAGCCACAGCTCCGCTGGTTTTTGCCTCCATGCCACGGATCAGACCGGACAATCTGGTTGCGACCAGCTATCAACTGGCCAGCGCGACCACGTCACCTATCCCGGCTGTCAAACCGGAACAGGTCGGATCGGCGCCGACGGAGAATCTGGTACAAATGGCTTCACTGCCAAGGGCAAGAGCGTCTGCTGGACCACTGGGGCAAGCCGCACAGATTACAGGCTCGGCTACCCGCCAGCCTCAGCCAGCCTCACAGGCTCAACCTCAGAATACCCGGCAAATGCTGGCCCAGATGGTCGGCTCGCGCGAAGATGCCTCCCCCAATCGCTTCGCCTATGCCTCAGCGGGCAACACTTTCGTAGCCAGCCTGCCATCGGATAGCCAGCGCTCCAACGCAGCAGCAGCGGGAGGGCAGGCAGCGCCCCGTCAGCAGTTGGCCAGCCTGTCCAATGATATTTCCATGTCAGGCCTGCCCGAACCGCGCGCCGGAGCGATACTGCGCCAATCTTCTGGCCAATCTTCGGGCCAATCTGCGGGTGAGACTTCAGACAGCGATGTTGACAGCCAGCTGGATCAACTGACATTTGCCTATGGCCCCTCGGGCATGGCGCATTTCGCACATATGAAGCAACGCGCCAGCACGGCAACATTCGCGCGCCTGTCACGGCCAACCCCGAACAATCTCAGTGCGCTGGTCTACAAGCCCCACAGCATGATCAATCAGGGTTTCGAGCCCCTGCTGGACCAGAGGCTTGATGCAATGCATTTCGAAGGCCCGGCCATTGCAAGGCTGGCGGTCAAGAGATTCAACTGAAGAAATGATCCTTGAAGACAGCGCCGGGCTTTTGCTAGCGCTGTATCTTCAGCCCGACGCGCACGGTGCTGGTGGTCGTATCCTCGCCCGCCCAGTTGCTCTCGCGCTGGGAGCGCTCGACACTGGCGATCAGCTGAAGGGTGCGATTGAAGGAATAGGTCGCATTGAGCGCCGCATCGAGCACCCAGTCCCGACGGCTGAGGCCATTATAGCTTTCCCGCGAAATCTCACCGCTGGCCACGATATTGAGATTGCGCAACAGCGCATAATCTGCCGAAAGGCTGACGCTATGAGTGGCAACACTGCGCGCCGCCGTTGCCGTTGACATGAGATCGGTTTCAAGTCCGCCACGGATGGTCCACAAGCCATTTGGCGACCAGACCAGACTGGCATCGGCAAACATGGCGGTATCACCGGACAGTCCCGCCAGATCAGGCTCCCATGCGATGACGCCAGCGGAAATCTCGCCAGACAATTTCTCGCGGTTGACGACCTCTATGCCGATGGCTCCGCGCAGGCTATCGCCATTCTGGCGCTGGCTGGCATCATTATAGCTGCGCCGTGCAATTTCCGCATCGATGAAGGGTATGATCTGATCAGTGACCGGTACACCGATGCGCGCGCCAAGACGGTAGCTGTCATAATCGCGGCTGGATTCATTTTCATAGCGCATGGCACCCGCAGACCCGCGCAATTGCAAATCCAGCAATCCGGCACGATGATCAAGGGTAACGCCCCCTGTGACATTGGTCTCGTAGGTGGCTGCCTGCCCTGTGGCGGTCAGTTCGACGCTGCTCTCCTCCTTGGAATGGGCAAAGCCACCATCAAGGGTCAATTGCGTTTCATCGGCCAGATCGAGCCTCAGCTCTGCGCTCAGATTTTCCTCGGTATCAGGCTTGCGAACCGGCGCATCATAGGCAGATATCGCCCCGCGAGCGGAAAGATCAAGCGCGTGACGACTCCAGTCCGTCTCAACCCTCAATGCCGCCTCAGGCGTCACGATGCGCCCTTCCTCGCCATTGGCGGTCCCGTCGACATTATCTGTCACCTCGCCCCACAGCGTCAGTGATGGATAAAGGAGAAACTGGCCAAGACGAATGCCCAGAGGATCATAAGGCCCGATGGCTTGCGCCGTTCTGCCTTTTGCCTGTTCTGGCGTCACGCTTTCAGAACGGCTCACGCTCTGGCTTTCCGCCCCGCTGTCATAGTCGTCAGGCAGAAGGTTGATCACCAGATCGGATGCAGAAGTGCCATCATCCTGACTGCTGCCCGAAGAACTGCCCTGAGAGCCATCCAGAGCGCTCGCGGAGACGCTTGCAGATTGCCCCAGCGCAACAGCCGAAGACAGTGGCAGGCAGACTGAAACGAGAAGACCTGAAAAGAGAAACTGCCGCATGCGTTAGCGCCCTGGTGTCCAGATGCCCCGAAATCCGGCCCGCTGCTGAAGAAACCTCCCCGCCGCTGGCGACATTTTCAGGCAGGCACCAAATGCCCGAAAAACAATCCATTCCTTTCCAGATCGTAAAGAAATTTGGTTAATATCTCCTTGCCAATCCAGCCGCCACAAAAGGACCAAATTGAGGGAAAATGGATAGTTTCGAAGAAACCTTAGACTCCCTTTCCTTCTGCCCTTCTTTGGTATAGAACTCGACCCAACTTTTGCCGTTTATCAGGACAATTCATGCTTACTCAATTGGCTGGCGATAGCATTTCGCCAATAAAATCAGCCCATAATACAATCGACAACGAAATCGAGGGTCTGAAAGCCCTGCGAGAAGCCCTCAATGGCCCTCTCAAGGAGCCATTCGAAAAAGCCATTTCCATCATTCAGGCAGCCAGAGGCCGTGTCATTGTTACCGGAATGGGCAAGAGCGGCCATATCGCACGCAAAATCTCGGCAACCATGGCTTCCACCGGCACGCCATCCTTTTTCGTCCATCCCGGAGAAGCCAGCCATGGCGATCTGGGCATGATCCGCGACGTGGATGTGGTTCTGGCCATGTCCTGGTCGGGAGAGACGGCAGAACTGGCCAGCATCATCTCCTATACGCGACGCTTCAAGGTGCCCCTCATCGGCATGTCGGCAAATGCCAACAGCACGCTGGGCACCCAGTGTGACATTCATCTATGCCTACCGAAGGTGGAAGAGGCCTGTCCGCACGGTCTGGCGCCGACCACCTCCTGCATCCTGCAGTTGGCGCTGGGCGATTCCCTTTCCATCGCCCTTCTGGAAGGCCACGGCTTTACCGCTCATGACTTCAAGATCTTCCATCCCGGCGGCAGTCTGGGGGCGAGCCTGCAATATGTGCGTGACCTGATGCATACCGGCGACTCCCTGCCGCTGATCCCGGCCACCAGCCGCATGAGCGAAGTCATTCTGATCATGTCGCAAAAGGGGTTTGGCTGCGTCGGCGTTCTGGATGCAGAGGGCAATCTTGCAGGTATGGTAACGGATGGTGACTTGCGCCGAAATCTCAGCGACGATCTGCTGACGCGTCCGGTATGCGATGTCATGACCAAAAATCCCAAGACCCTGCGCCCTGACATTCTGGTGCCGACTGCCATCGAAATGCTGCACAGCGCATCCATCACCTCAATCTTTGTTGTCGAGGACAAGCGCCCAGTCGGCCTCGTGCATATGCATGACTTCCTGCGCGCAGGGGTTGCTTGACAGCCCTGCATTTCACAGCGATGCTCCGGTCAGCCCTTTTTGGTCAATGGGATAACCGGAGCGCCCCGCCTCTGTTATCCCTTTGCTAACCTTAATAGAAATAACTTTTAAATATCGCGTTTTTTAGATTTCCATTAGCAATCCATTAGAGCTGTTTTCATAGACTGCCAGTTAAGAAAAATGGCAGAGGACCAAGGGTTCTCAATCAAGTCAGGAAACAGGAATGGATATTGCAACCCTAATCGGCATGGTCGCATCTTTTGGCGTGGTTCTTACCGCGATCATGCTGGGCGGCACATTAGGCCAGTTCATCGACATTCCGTCCGTCCTCATCGTTGTCGGAGGAGGTCTGTCCGCAACGCTTATACGCTTCACACTCGGAGGCATTGGCGGCGCCATTGTCACCGGCGGCAAGGTTGCATTTGGCGGCAAAACCACAAATCCACGAGAAACGATCGAAAAGATCACCGAACTGGCTGACGTGGCCCGCAAGAGCGGTCCGCTCGGGCTTGAAGGCGTGGATGTCGAGGATCCCGTCCTTGCCAAGGGCGTCCAGTTCATCGCCGACGGCTATGAGCCCAATTTCATTCGCGAAAGCATGGAGCGTGAACGCGACCTCTATATCGAACGTCTGCAGGAAGGAAAGCGCTTCTACAAGCAGCTTGGCGATGCGGCACCCGCTTTCGGCATGATCGGCACTCTTGTGGGGCTGGTGCAGATGCTGGCCGCCATGGATGACCCCTCAGCCATTGGCCCTGCCATGGCCATTGCATTGCTGACCACGCTCTATGGCGCTCTCATCTCCAACGTCATCTGCATCCCCATCGTCGACAAACTCGATTCCAAGCTGGATGGCGAGGATCTCAACCAGACCCTTATCATCGATGGTGTCATGCAGATTCGTGAAAACAAGAGCCCCAACCTCATCCGCGAAATGCTTCTGGCTTATCTGCCGGAAAAAGCACGCAGCGAATTGATGGATGAAGCAGCCTAACCATTTCATGCCTGTCAGTCTGTGATCAGACAGAGGAAAAGAAAGAAACACGATGGCAAAGAAAAAACCACAGGGCGGAGGCGGTGCTCCCGATTGGCTGGTGACTTTCGCCGACCTGATGTCTCTGCTCGTTTGCTTCTTCGTGTTGATCATTTCCTTTTCCATTCAGGATAACGAAAAACTGCAAGTCGTCGCCGGTTCGATGAAAGACGCCTTCGGTGTCAAACCGGTCATGCGCAAGGCAGGCATGATCGAGATCGAGGGCATGCCGGTGCGCCAATATATCAAGGAAGTGGCCGCAGTTCCCCAGGAGAATGATTCCGACTATTCCCAGGAACGCCACGACCAGCGCACCAAGCAGGGCCCGGAAGCCAATACCCACGATATCGAGAAAACCGAGATTGAGAAGCCGCGCATGTTCGCAACGGCCGCCGCGTCCCTGCGGCAGGCATGGCAGGAATTGCCGGAAATCTCGGAGCTTTCCAAGCATATCATCATTGAAGAACAGGAAGATGGCCTCAATATTCAGCTGGTCGATCAGGATGGTCGGTCCATGTTTGCCGAAGGCTCGAAATTTCCCTACGACTTCACCCGCCGCCTGATCGTTGCCATGGCTCCGGTGCTTGCCAATATGCCGAACCGCATCCAGATCACCGGTCATACGACGGCCTCCAATGTTCCGGTCAATACCGGCTATACCGGCTGGGAACTGTCCGCAGACCGGGCCAACGCGGTGCGCTCCATCCTGATGGAGCACGGTCTGCCAACCGATCAGATTTTCAGTGTTGTCGGCAAGGCGGATTCCGAGCCGCTGTTTCCGAATGATCCCTATCTGGCCGCCAACCGCCGCATCTCCATTTTGCTGATGGCAGAAGCGCCGCCGCTTCCTCCGACCCACCAGCCCTAAGCGTTAATCCAGATTGTTTTTATCCTGAGTATTAGATACTAATATAAACTGATAATGATAACCGATTGCAATCTGGACCCATGCACATTCATCACCTTGACCAGTGGAAACACGATCATGTGTTTCTGAATGACGAAGCCAGCGCTGCCAATGAAAAGCGCGTCTTCTATGTCGTTCTGCTGACCTTTGTCATGATGCTGATCGAAATATCGGCTGGCATCCTGTTCAATTCCATGGCGCTGCTTGCCGATGGCTGGCACATGGCAACCCATGCCGGCGCGCTGGGGCTGACGGTTTTCGCCTATCGCTACGCCCGCAAGCATGCCAATGACCGCCTTTTCACTTTCGGGGTGGGAAAGGTGGAAATTCTGGGCGGCTATACCAACGCCATTCTTCTCGGCATCGTGGCGCTGTTCGTGGCCTTCGAGTCCGTCGATCACATGATCAATCCCAGAGACATTGCCTTCAATGAAGCGATGCTGGTTGCCTTCCTTGGGCTGCTGGTCAATATCGCAAGCGTCTGGCTTCTGGGGGCGGACCATCATCATGGCCACGGACATAGTCACGGTCACAGCCATGACCATCATCACGGCCACGATCACGGGCATGACCACCCCCATCATCACGAGCATGATCTCGCTCATGAAGATGACGACGACCACAGCCATCATAATGGGCATCATCACGAGCATCATCACGAGGCTGTCGCCCATCATCATCATGATGAGCACACTCATGAAAAAGCCCCTGAAAAGGCACATGAAAAGGCGCATGATCGCAATCTCAAGGGCGCCTATCTGCATGTGCTGGCAGACGCCCTGACCTCCGTTCTGGCCATTGCCGCCCTGCTTTTGGGCAAATTGTTTGGCTGGACATGGACTGACGCACTGATGGGGCTTGTCGGTTCCTTCCTGATCGGCCAATGGTCGTATCTGCTGATGAAGGAGACAGGTGGCATCCTGCTCGATCGCGTTGGCAACAGGAAACTGCCCGAGGAAATCCGTTCGCGCATTGAAAATGTCGCCGACAATCGCGTTGTGGATCTGCACGTGTGGTATGTCGGCTCGGCCAAATATGCCGCAATCATCTCACTGGTAACCCATTATCCCCGCGAGGTTGAGCATTACAAGGCGCTGATCAGCTCCATTCCCGAGCTTGCGCATGTCACCATAGAGGTTCATCGCTGTGAAGGGGAGGCCTGCATCGAGGTTCCCTTTCAGGAACGCAGCGCCTAGAGAAGACGACCGGGACAAATAGGCAGCAAGTGCAAGGGCCGCCAGCTCACACAGTCAGGCTCACACCGCTAATTCGCAGTCGCATATAAAAACCCCGAAAGCTTTCGCTTCCGGGGTTTTGTTTAATCAACCAGCTCCACATCGAGCATCGTGCCTTCGCCACCGACGACCTTGACCCGACTGCCTTGTGGGCAATCCGGCCCCTTGATCCGCCAATAGCTGTCACGCACTTTCACCCGGCCATGGCCATTCACAATCGGCTCATCCAACTGATAGATATTGCCGACCAAGGCCTGCACCCGCTCGTTGAGCAAAGGCTTGTCCGTGCTTCCCTTGGCGGTCTTGCTCAAGATATAGCGTCCGGCAATGACTGAAATCAGCGACAAAATGGCAAACAGAATGAATTCATTCTGCCAGCTGAAATCAATCACGAAGGACAGAGCACCAACGATCAGCGCAGCGACCCCGAACCACAGGAACATGGTTCCGGGCACCAGGATCTCCAGCACCAGAAGAACCAGCCCGACGACCACCCAGAACCATGGTCCGAGCACCATCATCCAATGTGCAATCATATCGCTCCCCCTGCCGTGGCCGACCCATTGTCATATAGAGTCTCTGTCACGCTCATTCGTCCTTGATTCTCGGTACACGGCCAGTGCGCGCGGCAGGCGTTCCATCCTTGCCAAACACCTGCTTGCTCAATTCGCCGATACCGCCCAGCGCGCCGAGAATGGATGTTGCCTCGATTGGAAGCATGACAACCTTCTGGTTGGGAGCCTTGACCACCTCGCCCAGCGTCTCGACATATTTGCTGGCGACGAAATAGTTGATCGCCTGAATATCACCTTCAGCAATAGCCTTGCTGACCATATCCGTTGCCTTGGCATCGGCTTCGGCTTCTCGTTCACGCGCTTCGGCTGCCAGAAACTGGGATTGCCTCTCACCTTCCGCCCTCAGAATCTGGCTCTGCTTTTCGCCTTCGGCACGCAAAATGGCAGATTGACGATCCCCTTCCGCTTCCAGAATGGCAGCGCGCTTCTCTCGTTCAGCCTTCATCTGGCGCCCCATGGCCTCGACAAGATCGCGCGGTGGATTGATATCCTTGATCTCGATGCGAGAGATTTTCACACCCCATGGGGCAGCGGCATCATCAACCACATGCAGCAGGCGCGAATTGATTTCGTCGCGATTGGAGAGCAACTCATCCAGATCCATCGACCCCATCACGGTACGAATATTGGTCATGGTCAGATTGAGCAGGGCCTGCTCGAGATTGTTGACCTCATAGGCGGCATCGGCCGCATTCATGACCTGATAGAAGGCCACCCCGTCGGAGGTAATGCTCGCATTGTCTTTGGTAATGACTTCCTGACTGGGCACGTCGAGCACCTGCTCCATCATGTTCATTTTCGCCCCGATGCGATCAATGAAAGGCACGATGAGCGAAAGCCCCGGCTTCAGAGTTCTCTTGTAGGCACCAAACCGCTCAATGGTGAAATTATATCCCTGAGGCACCGTCTTCACGCCTGCAAGCAGGATGAGAATAAACAGGAGAACCAAAGCGATAACAAAAATATCAAATCCCATAATTTCCACTGGGCCAACTCCGATTAGAATGTGAAGGCATCAACGACCATTATAATTCAGATTGTGTCTTACGCCTGAATTACAAGCCACATATCGCCGCTTTATCAATTTGCCGAAGTCTGACGGGAATGATCGGGCAAGGTTATCCCGATCTCCCCCTTAAACTTATGCAATATTTTGAATTATCGAAACTAATTGAGTTTCGACAGACCAAAATTTACCTCTTATTAGCGCTCCCTGTAAATTATATCAATCACGCAGAAGGACATTGGCATAAACACGCATGGGGACGAGGAATGTTGGCAAAGATACAACACGGATCTGCCGTAGTTGTCGACGCAAATACATTTCAGCGCAAATTGTTGCGCTCGGTCCTTCGCAATTCCGGCTTCAACCGCGTCATGGAATTCGACAAGTTCGAATTCGGCATTGACGAAACCAAGCGGACCTTTCCCAACTTCCTCTTTCTGGATTACGACACCGTATCCAGCTCCGAATTGTTGCGGGGACGGCAGGATATCAGCAAAACCTATTTGAGCGAGGCCACCCATCTCATCATTCTGATGGAAAATCCGACACGCCACCGTGTCAACAATGCGATCCTGCATGGTGCCAACTGGGTTGTCTCCCGCCCCTTCTCCACAAAGGCCCTGAATGCCAGAATATGCGCCGTGTTGAATCCCAGAATATTGGAGACCAGCGCGATCAAACCTGCCACTTCCTATGACAATCTGGCAGAACAGGCCGCTCATCTTGCCAATAGAGGGCTGGATCCTGTTTCTCTCTTTTCTATTGTGGCCTCAAGCCCGCCCATACAAAAAGACGACTTTTTTGAAAAGGAAATGCTGGAGGATTATGATGAAATCTTCCAGCGTCGATCCACGCGCCCCGATGAGGGCGATCAGAAAAATGAGCCACTGGCCTTGTTGATCTGAGCGTTGTTTCATTCGCGGCAAGAAAGCCCCCCAGTGAGCATTTGGCATTTGGCATTTGGCATCTCCCATTCCATCTTGACATTGCTTTTTATATCAAATATTCATGAAATATGGATACAAATGAAGCGACCATCGCATTTTCAGCTTTAAGCCAGCCGACACGGCTAGACGTCTTCCGCCTGCTTATCAAGGCAGGCAGAGAGGGACTTCTGTCCGGAGAAATGGGACAGCTGCTCGACGTCAAGCAGAATACCATGTCGACCAACCTCAATATTCTGTTGCGGGCGGGCCTCATCCGCAATGAAAGAGAAGGAAGATCGGTGCGCTATTTTGCCGATATGGACGGCATAGGCGACTTGATCAATTTTCTGCTCAAGGATTGCTGCGGCGGCTCGACCGACCAATGCCTGCCCATTGTTGAAGCCGTCTGCTGCCCGGACAAAGCCGCAAGCCAATAGAGACAATTGCGCCAGAGAGATGCAAAACCATGACCATCACGATCTACCATAATCCGGCTTGCGGTACGTCCCGCAATGTCCTCGAAATGATCAGGAAAGCCGGTATTGAGCCGACGATCATTGAATATCTCAAAACGCCTCCCAGTCGCGCAGAACTCGTGACACTGATCGAAGCCATGCCGATCACCGCAAGGGAACTGCTGCGCAAGAATGGTACCCCATATCAGGAGTTGGGACTGGACAATCCGGATCTGTCCGATCAACAACTGATCGACGCGATGATGGAACATCCCATTCTGATCAACCGGCCAATCGTTGTCAGCGACAAGGGCACCAATCTGTGTCGCCCTTCGGAAAAGGTCATGGATCTTCTTCCCGTCGACATTGGCAGCTTCACCAAGGAAGATGGTGAGATCGTCAGCTCCGGCAAAAGCTGAAAGGGCATCATGACTGAGGCAACAGACAAGCCATTTGGCATCGCACTTGACGCCAGTGACCATCTGGCAGATGCGGCCCTGCTGCAAGCGATTGATCACAGCTATCTGGCTGGCCCGGATGACGACGGCCACGCGCCGCGCATCCTTCTGCTTCATGGTTCCCTGCGCAAGCGCTCCTTTTCGCGTCTCGTCGCCTTTGAGGCCGCCAGACTGCTGACGGCGCTTGGCGCCGAATGCCGCATGTTTGACCCTTCCGGGCTACCCCTCCCCGACGACGCAGAGGCAGACCATCCCAAAGTGCAGGAATTGCGTGATCTGTCGAGTTGGGCAGAGGGCATGGTCTGGGTCTCGCCAGAGAGACACGGCGCCATGACAGGCATCATGAAGGCGCAAATCGACTGGATTCCGCTCTCGCTGGGGGCCGTGCGCCCAACTCAGGGCAAATGCCTTGCCCTGATGCAGGTAGAGGGAGGTTCGCAAAGCTTCAACGCCGTAAACCAGATGCGCATTCTGGGGCGCTGGATGCGCATGATCACCATCCCCAATCAATCCTCCATCGCCAAGGCCTTCTCTGAATTCGGCGATGATGACCGGATCAAGCCGTCCCCCTATTATGATCGCATCATCGATGTCTGCGAAGAGCTGATGAAATTCATCTGGATGACGCGCAGCCGATCAGACTATCTGGTCGATCGCTATTCCGAGCGCGCCGAAACCGGCCAGCAACTGATTGATCGCGTCAACATGAAGGCGCTCTGATCTCCATCCTGTTCAAAGGTTACGTCCTGTCCCCCGCAGAGCCGGACGCACTCGAAAGTCCCTCTGAAAACCCGTAAGGGTTAACAAGAAGAAGGCCCGCAGGTCAAAACCTGCGGGCCTTTGTTGATTTGCAAAGTCTTCAGCAACCGATCAGCGATAGATCAGATGCGGCAGCCAGGTTGTCAGCGCCGGGAAATACCACAGGATCAGCAGGGCAAAGATCTGAATGAAGACAAACGGAATGATACCGCGATAGATCTGCCCGGTCTTGACCGAAGCCGGAGCAACGCCCCTGAGATAGAACAGCGCAAAGCCAAAAGGCGGCGTCAGGAAGGAGGTCTGCAAATTGACCGCCATCATGATCCCCAGCCAGATCGGGCTCATGGTATCACCATTCGGCATTTCCATCTGCAACAGCACTGGCGCAACCATCGGCACGACCACAAAGACGATCTCGAGGAAATCGAGGAAGAAGCCGAGGAAGAACATCAGCAGCATGACCGCGATCATGGCCCCGACAGCACCGCCAGGCATCGCCGACAGAGCTTCCTGAATCATTTCCTCGCCACCGAGCCCGCGGAACACCAGCGAGAACAGCGACGCACCGATCAGGATAAGGAACACCATGGTCGTAACGTCGGTCGTCCCTTCCATCACCGTGCGCAGAACGCCGTTCCTGTAGGTTCTGACAAGTGCCGTGATGATGCCAAGTCCGAGCATCAGCACACAGATGGCAGCCACGATAATGGCGATCAGGTCAGCGGTTTCGATCTCGTCGCGGGCAACGCGCAGATCCATGAATTCCGACAGCAGAAGCGCGATGACAAGGCCAATGGCCGCCCCGATGATGCTTTTGCTATGCTCTTCATCAAGCCTGTAGCCCGCCAGCAGGATTGCACCGATAGCGCCAACGGCGGCAGCTTCGGTTGGCGTTGCAACTCCACCCAGAATGGAGCCCAGAACCGCAAGAATCAGGATCAGCGGTGGCAACAGGGCATGGAAGACTTCTGTCGCCGTCACCTTCTCGCGCTCTTCCTTGGGAATGGAAGGGGCAACACTTGGCTTCACCGTGGCTATGACGACCTGATAAATGATGTAAAAGCCAACAAGCATCAGACCGGGAATGAGTGCGCCTGCGAACAGGTCGCCAACCGAGATCGGATCTGGAGAAAAAATCCCCATATCCAGCTGTGCCTTCTGATAGGCGTTCGAGAGCTGGTCTCCCAGAATGACAAGCACGATGGAAGGCGGAATGATCTGCCCCAACGTTCCGGCAGCGGCAATCGAGCCACAGGCCAGTTCGGACGAATAGCCACGCTTGAGCATGCTGGGAAGGGAAAGCAGCCCCATGGTAACAACGGTGGCACCAACAATGCCGGTGGATGCAGCCAGCAACGCCCCGACGATGGACACGGCAATGCCAAGACCACCATTGACCGAACCGAGCACGCGCCCCATTGTGTCGAGCAATTCCTCAGCCACTTTCGAGCGTTCCAGCACAACGCCCATAAAGACAAACAGCGGCACGGCAACGAGCGTCTCGTTGGTCATGGTGCCGAAAATGCGCTGCGGCAAAGCCGACAGGAACGACATTTCAAAGGCACCGACGCCCCATCCGATCAGGGCAAAGACCAGCGCCACACCGGCAAGGCTGAAGGCAACGGGAAAGCCGAGCATGAGAACAACGCATGCTGCGGCAAACATCAACAAGTCAAGGGAATGAGCAATCGCTTCCATCAGCCTTCTCCCATCTGCTGCAAGCGTCGCAGTTCGATTTCATCCCCCTGAAGCGCACACCAGGATCGGACAAACATCACGAAACCCTGCAGCGCCATCTGGATGGAAAAAACAATGATTGAACTTTTCAGCAGGAAGCGGGCCTGAATACCGGATGTTTCGGCGCTTCCTTCAAGAATGGCCCAGCTGTTGTAAACATAATCCCAGGAGACATAGATCAGCAGAATGCAAACCGGAATCAGCAGAATGATCGAGCCGAAAATATTGATCTTGGCCTTGGTGCGCGGATGCGCTTCACGATAGAAGATATCAACGCGCACATGACCATCTCTGGAGAGAGTGAAGGCCGAAGCCTGCATGAAAAGAAAAGCGTGTACATATACGATCAGTTCCTGAGCCCAGATGGAACCGACGCCAAAGACATAGCGCATCAAAACGACAACAAACTGTATAAGAACAACGAGAAGAGCAAACCAGGCAAGCCCCTTGCCGGTTGCTACATTGACCCGATCAATCAGGTCTGCCAGAGCGCGCATTGTTAAACTCCTGTCCACGACCCAGAACAAACAAGAAGACAAAAGCAAACAAACCCATTTTGCTTGCTGAAAAGGCAGGTCGGAACTTTTGTTGTTTGGAATACACAACCCGGTCGAGCGCATCAAGCCGGATGTGAAGGTCATATGTGTATCAGCCTAAAATAACTGGAATAAACCAGAACAAATTTAAGGCATAAAGATGCTCTTCCCAAAAATCGGGAAGAGCTGTGCATGTATTTGCAGGGTCTTAGCCCAGTACGCGATCGCGACCATCCAGGAATGGACGTTCGGTAATGCGCATCCAGTCACCAACATTCTTGCGAGCAGCGAGATAGCTTTCGTAAATCCGCTTGGACAATTCGTCTTCAGCACCGAATTCGGCAACCACTTCTTCGCAAACCTTGCCGATTGCAACAAAGACATCATCGGGGAATTTCTTCAGCACGACGCCATGTTTGTTGACCAGCTGATCGAGCGCAGCACCATTGTGAGCGTTATATTCGGAAGACAGCAGGTTGTTTTCGGCAATGCAGGCCGTTCTCAGTATGGCCTGATCGGCTTTTGAGAAGCTGTTATACAGATCCAGATTCACACCGCAGGAAATGCCGCCACTTGGCTCGTGGAAACCGGGATAATAATAGAATTTGGTGGTCTTGTAGAAGCCAAGAGCCAGATCGTTCCACGGGCCAACAAATTCGGTCGCATCAATCGCACCAGACTGCAGAGCCTGGAAGATTTCACCACCGGGCAGGGAAACCGCAGAAGCACCAAGGCGACGCAGCACTTCACCACCCATACCGGGAATGCGCATCTTCAAACCCTTGATATCATCAAGAGACTTGATTTCCTTGTTGAACCAGCCCCCCATCTGGGCGCCGGTGTTGCCAGCAGGGAAAGATTTGACATTGAATTTTGCAGCCAGCTCGTCCCAAAGCTCCTGACCACCTTGATGATGGATCCAGGCGTCAAACTCGGTTGCCGTCATCCCCATCGGAACGGTGGTGAAGAAGGCAAGAGATTTGCTTTTACCAACAAAGTTATATTCGGATGCATGATAAAGATCAGCAGTCCCTGTCATCACCGCATCATAGGCTTCGAAAGCAGGAACCAGTTCACCGGCGCTATAAACCTTGACGGTCAGACGACCATCCGTCATCGCGGTGATATTGTCAGCCAGACGCTGAGCACCGGTACCAAGACCGGGGAAGTTTTTCGGCCAGCTGGTGACCATTTTCAAAGTACGCTTACCCTGAGCGTAAGCAGGAGCTGCCAGAGTGCTTGCAGCTGCGGCGCCAGAAACAAGACTGGCTTTCTTCAGGAAATCACGACGATCCATAAGGATTCCTCCTTGAGCTGTTTTCTAATTGTTAGACTGCCTTAGCCAATTTTGCTCAGATATGTAAAAAAACAAAAACTGCGATGATAGCATCCTGTGAATCAGGCACTGTATCACTATGCAAGACAACAGTCCGGGGTCGGAACATGAGCAAGAAACAACCACAAAACAGCCCGCATGCCAACGGAAAATTATCATTTAAGCTCAAAATTTTGCTGATTGCTATCTTGCCCATCATTTTGGTGTCAGGTCTGACAGGGTGGATGATCCATATCGAGGCAAATCGCCTCATCGCCAAACAGGTCCAGATTGTCGAGAAGCGCATTATTGAAGTGCGCCGGAACGAGTTGAAAAACTATCTCTTTCTGGCAATGACCGCCATTCGTCACGAATCCAGAGAAAAGGGAGAAGACACCCCCGAGGCCCGGGACGCGGTACAGGAAATACTACGCAGCCTCACCTATGGCGAAGATGGCTATTTCTTCGCCTATGATCGCGCTGGCACCAATCTGGTCAACACCCCGGCCCCGGCGCTTATCGGCGAGAATCTCTGGTACAAAAGAGATGAGCGGGGCCATCTTTTCGTGCAGGAACTGATGAAAAGAGCCGTTGACGGCGGTGGTTTCTACACCTTCACCTGGCCCAAGCCTTCAACCGGCGCGGAAACCCTCAAACTGGGATATGCAACCATATTGCCCGAATGGGGCTGGATGATTGGAACGGGGGCCTATCTCGACGATATCATGCAGGAAATCCGGACGCTGAAGACTGGCATGCGCAAGGTCGCTCGTCAAACCGAACTGACATTTCTCATGATATCTCTGCTCGTTATCGGCATCACGGCTCTCTCCATAGCAGCCCTGCACATGAATGAGCGCAAACTGGCCGATCAGAAACTGAAAGCACTGACAAAGCGCATCATCAATGTTCAGGAAGAGGAGCGCAAGCGCGTGTCCAATGATCTGCATGACGGAATCAATCAGCTGCTGGTCAGTATCCGTCATCGCATGGAACTGGCCATGGACCAGATAACACAGCCAGACATCGCCCGACCGATCATCCAGAAAAGCGTTTCCATTCTTGATCAGTCAATCGCAGATATCAGACGCATTTCCAAAGCGCTGCATCCATCGGCCTTGGCCAATATCGGTCTCAATGAGGCCATGAGGGAACTGGCTCATGATTTCGAGGACAGCACAGGCATAAAAGCAGAGGTCGTCAGTGACGCAATCCCCCAATCCCTGTCCGATAGCATCAAGATTACCCTGTTTCGCATAGCGCAAGAGGCCTTGACCAATGTGGACCGCCATGCCGATGCCCAGCAGATAAGAATATCCTTGCAAACCGGCGAGGACGGCAAGAGAGGCAAGGCGCTTGTCCTGACTATTGAAGACGACGGGATCGGCTGCAAAGATCCCGGCTCATTGACCATGGGCTCTGGCCTCGGCCTGCGCAACATGTTCGAACGGGTCGAAAGTCACGGCGGCACAATCGCATTTTCCAATGGTGGTTTGGGAGGATTAAAAATCACGATCCATATACCTCAGACATAATTTTTAAACCTTAATTGGATATTACTAAACAAAATCAATCATGGGGTGCTTTTAATTATCAGGCATCCTCCCTATCTTGCCCCTCTAAACCGGTAACGGGCTTTACGCCCACTATAAGAGCATCTCCCAACAGCGTTCAGAAAATGAAAGAAAAAACCCGCATTGTCATCGCTGATGACCACGCTCTTGTCAGAGATGGAATTCGCGCGCGCCTTGAGCTTGAAGAAGCACTGGAAATTGTCTCAGAAGCAGGGGATGGCTTACAGGCAATTGAAAAAACGCGCGATTTCCGACCAGACATCCTGATTCTCGATATTTCCATGCCTTACTGCAACGGTCTGGAAGCTGCCGAGCAGATCCGCATCATCGCTCCGGAATGCCGGATTCTGTTTCTCTCGATGCATGACAATAGCGAATATGTTCGCGCCGCGATCAAAACCGGGGCAGCCGGTTTTCTGCTCAAGGATGTCGGCGCATCGGAAATGGTAGAGGCGATCCATATCATCGCCAGGGGCGGCTCCTATTTCGACAAGAATATCCTGATCGAGGCATCAGAAATGTCTGAACAGAGATCTGCCAATCCCTACAATCTCACGGAACGCGAGACAGAGGTTCTCAGAGGCATCGCGCAGGGCAAGGCCAATAAGGAGATCGCGTCCGATCTGGGGATTGGCGTAAGAACGGTGGAAAGCCACAGACAGCGTATGCGGGAAAAGCTTGGCGGCGGCAATGCCGCTCAACTCACCCATATTGCAATGGAGCTGGGTCTGGTGGCCAAGACGGTTTCAGGCACGCTCGTGCCCTGATCCTTGCCCTTGGCGCAAAGCCACAAAGGCCAAGACAAGAGCTGAGCCCGACGGGCAAGCCTGCCGACAGCCTTCTTTTGCTATAGCAGATTGGCCAGAAGCAGGATTGCGCCGAAGGAGAGAACGACAAGCCCGGCGACAAACAGCAGGATAGTGCCGAACCAGTCCATCGCCTGGCTCGAAAGCCCCCTGTTGGCAAGTGCCTGAGAAAAGGAACGCGCATAGACGGCCAGAAGCGCAAGCGCTGCCACCGTCAGACCGGTCCCCAACCCCATCGCATAGGCAGAAAGCACGCCAGCCCAGAAAACCTTCTGGGAAAGCGCAAAGACCAGCACGATCAACGCCCCCGAACAGGGTCTGAGCCCCATTGAAATGACAGCCAGCGCCATGCCGCGAAAGCCCTTGGCCTGCTCGATTACCTCAAGCGGTGCCGCATGCACATGCCCACAGCCACAGGCCTCATCATGATGGTCGTGATGGTGATGATCGTGTTGATGGTGATGCTCGTGATGGTCATGATGGTCGTGATGCTCATGGTCCTCATGCATGTCATTACCATGCTGGATATGAGCTTGGCTTGCTGCCTTCCCTGCCGCAAATTGGCCGCCCTGCCTCAAGCGGGCATAAGCATGCACCGCCGACTTCCAGGCCCGCAGCAACAGCCAGCCGCCGAGCAGCACGAACATGGCGTAAGAGGCCAGTTCGAGCAATTGAGCGGTCTGCGTGATGACAATCGAGGTGAGATTGAGCAGAACCGCAGCAATCCCGATCAACAGAACGGCGACGCTGGCCTGCACCATCGCGGCAATCAGCGCCAACACGGCGCCTTTGCGAGCCGAAGTCCCGCTTGCAAACAGATAGGTGGTCAACACCACCTTGCCATGCCCCGGCCCGGCGGCATGAAACAGACCATAGGCCATCGACAGACCGAGCAACAGGAACAGCGCCGGACGGCTGGTGCCGACAAGCTTCACCGCATCCTTGAGCGCCATATAGAATTCGGACTGCCGCGCCAGAATCCAGCGCTGGATATCACCCCATATCCCGCCGGTGGCCAGCGCCCCCGTGGTATCGGGCAAGGCAACGCCAAAGGGAGATGGCGCAGCCTGAACAGCAGAGGCATGCAACGCCCACAGCAAACAGAATGCCAAGACAGCAAGAAGGGCGGCAACGACAAGCCGTCCCCGAACAGAGCCCTTGGGCCCGACAATCAATCGCATTTCACAAATACCTGATTGGCCATGGCGACCGTGAATTGCATCAGATCGGACGGAATTTCTCTCTGGTCTGCCGGAATGGCAGCCAGTTGGCTGGCGACATCGTCATCCAGTCCCTTCGGCCGTTCGATGCGGGCATGACAATTGGCCGGTGCGCCGACAAGCTTGGCCGGCTCCTTCTCGGCAAAGCCGAAATCGACAAAGAAGGTCGGATCATAAACATCCAGCACAGCTTCCTTGCTCGTATCGATATCGGCCACGACAGGCAAGGTGAAATGCAACACCAGCTGATCCCCTTCGGTCGAAAGCCAGTAATCATATGGCTCACCGAATGGCGTTTCAGCACTGTTGGGCATGCCCTTTGCACGAAAATCGGAAAAATAGCCATATTCGGACAGGGATTCGACATTCACCTGCGCCAGCGGCTGAAGCTCCTCGCGCGAAAGCTTGCCATCATCATCCTCATCCAGCCCCTGACTGGCAAAGGCGCTGAAGGCTTCATCGAAGGTCCAGTGATGGTGGATCTCCTTCACTTTCTGCCCGTCCATAACCAATTCGCTTTGCACCGTCACCCAGACATGGGGATGGGCCTCGGCAGAAGAGAGGAAACCGCATGATATCAGCAAAGCAGCGGGAAAAAGCCGAAAACGGAAGGGCATGAGAGACATCCTCAAGGAGCAAGGGTTTGATGGCCCAGAGCAAATCACTGGACGCATAGGAGTTTCTTCCAAGAGCTTAGTAAAAGGCAAGTGGGGCTGGAAGATGACAAATTGGCCATAGCGTTACCACCCTTTCGGGCAGAAAGGCAAAAACAAACCATTGCACACAAAAAACGACCCTCTTGCGAGGACCGTTTTTCCTTATGACATGTAATCAGATTGGCTATCTGTCCTTGGCTCCACCCCTATTTCAGGCCATGTTTCTCCCCCTGTTTCAGGCCAATTTTCAGGCCAATTTTCAGGCCTTCCAGCGCCTGAGCAGCAGAGCATTGGAAACCACAGAGACGGAACTGAAGGCCATCGCCGCCCCGGCCATGGCCGGGTTCAGCAAACCGAAGGCCGCAAGAGGGATGCCGATCACATTATAGATGAAGGCCCAGAACAGATTCTGCCAGATCTTGGCATAGGTATGACGGGCGATATCAAAGGCCGCCCCGACCAGTCCCACATCCACCCGCATCAGGGTGATGGCGGCCGCCCCGATGGCGACATCGGTGCCGGAGCCCATGGCAATGCCAACATCGGCCTGCGCCAGCGCGGGGGCATCATTGAGCCCGTCGCCAACCATGGCAACCACATGACCCTGCGCCTGAAGCGCGCTCAGCCGATCCAGTTTCTGCTTGGGCGAGACACCTCCGGTCACTTCATCCAGCCCGAGGACTTCACCGACCCGGCGAACCGTTTCCTCAGCATCGCCCGAAAGCAGAACCGTTTTCAACCCCCGAGCTTTCAGCGCCGCCACAGCGGCTTTCGATTCGGCACGCACCTCATCGCGGAAGCCCAGAAGCGCCACCAGCTTGCCCGCCTTGGCAACCGCTGAAACCGATAGCCCTTCGCGCTCCAACTGTTCAAACTGAGCACTGGCATCGGCCAGTTCGACCGCATGACGCGCCAGAAAGGCCCGCGTGCCGATCAGCAGTTTTTCCTCATCGATAAAGCCTTCAACACCTTCGCCGACATGGGCCGTCACGGCTTTGGCAACAGGAATGGAAGCCCCCCTTTGCCGGGCAGCATCAACACATGCCTTGGCAAGCGGATGCTCGCTGCCCGATTGAACCGCCGCCACGGCGCCGATGAGCGCGCCCTCCTTCATGGCAGCATCAAGCAGCGAGATACTGACAAGGCTCGGCTTGCCTTCGGTGAGGGTTCCGGTCTTGTCAAACACCACATGAGTGACCTTGCCTGCGACTTCCAGCACATCAATGTCGCGGATCAGCACGCCGCTTTTGGCAGCCGCCCCTGTGCCCGCAACAAGCGCGGTGGGCGTTGCCAGCCCAAGGGCACATGGGCAGGCAATAACCAGCACGGAGACCGCCGCAACGATCGCCGCTTCAAAGCTGCCACCGGCCAGCAACCAGCCAACAAAGGTGAGAAGCGCCAGCCCGATCACCACCGGAACAAACACCGCCGAAATGCGGTCCGCCAGATTCTGCATCTTGGCCTTACCGGTCTGGGCCTGATCGACAAGCCGAATGATCCGCGCCAGAACCGTATCATCCCCCAGCGCCACAACATCGAGCACGACGGACCCTGCACCATTGACCGCACCGGAAATGACCTTGTCACCCGTCTCGCGCAACACCGGTTCACTTTCGCCAGAAAGCAGCGCTTCGTCAAACTCACTGCGCCCTTCCAATATGGTTCCATCGACCGGCACCACCTCGCCGGGCAACACCCGCACCCTGTCGCCGGTCTGCACCTGCTCGATCGGCACCATCCGGTCGCCTTGTCCACCATCCGAGACGAGACGCGCCTCGCGCGGGCGCAGTCCCATCAAGGCCCGCAAGGCATCGGCTGCACTGCGTCGGGCACGACCCTCAAGCCATTTGCCAAACACGATCAGCGTGAGAATGGCAGCAGAGGCCTCGAAATAGAGATGCCCCATGGCATCCGCACCAAGAGCGAAAATCTGATAGACCGAAAAGATGAAGGCAGCGCTGGTGCCCATCGCCACCAGAACATCCATGTTGGCAGCACCACTCGAAAGCGCCTTGGCCGCTCCGCGATAAAAGCGCGAGCCGACGACAATCTGCACAACGCCAGCGAGCACAAGCTGAAGCATGGCGGGCAAATGCCAGCTCAAGCCGAACCATTGGCCAAGCATCGGCGCAACAAGCGGCACGGTGAGAATGGCGGAAAAGACGAACAGATAGAAGGAGTGACGCTCTTCCCGCGCCCGTCCTTCATCCACCTGCTCGGCCTGAGCCTGCCGCTCGGAAAGGCTTCCCTGCCGGAGGCTGGCACCAAAGCCGGTCTTTTCGATCATGGCCCTGATGTCCTCGGCGCTCTGTCCGCCGCTGACCGACACATCAGCGCGCTCCAGCGCCAGATTGACATGAGCCTCAATACCGGGCTTGGCATTGAGAACCCGCTCGACACGCGCGGAACAGGCGGCACAATGCATGCCGCTCACATCGAAAACCAGAATGTCCGGCGCGCCTTGCGCAGCGCCAGCCTTCGCAGAATAAGCCGTTTCAGACATGATTATCTTGACCAGTTCATAATAGGAGTTTCAAAGTCAAAATATATATAGGGCTTCCAGTTACTGGAAGGTCAAGAGGCAGGAGGTGCGACTTTTGCAACTTCGCGTGCATAGGCGACAAATTGCCCCGCGATATGATCAATCAACGCCCTGCCCTTTTTCGCAGAGGCGAGAGAAGCATTGCCCACAACGCCCTCACGGTTGAGGTCGGTCGCCATCCAGCCAAGCGACTTGCGACCGTAAAAATGCAAATGCCGGTTCTGCTCGACCATACCCTGCTGCCGGGAGGCAAAATCACCAGCCTTCTCCATCAGCACCAGATCAGGGCGCAGGGCCAGCATCATGGAGCTTTCCACCGCGCCGCCATGGATGCCATAGGCGATCTCCTCCGGATCGAACAGACCATCGGGATAACCCAGCCGCAACCAGTTGGTCGCTGACGCGACCATGTCATGATGGACGCGCAAATCCTGGATCAGGATATCCATCAAGGGCACATTGCCACCATGACTGTTGATGATGATGATCCGCTTGACGCCCGCCCGCTTGACCGAAAGACAGAGATCCATCCAGACCGGCAACAGATGCTGCCAGTTCGAGGTCAGGGTTCCGGCGCCATCAAGATGTTCCTCCGACCAGCCCACCTGCTGCACCGGCAGAAAGATGAGCGGCAGATCATCAGGCTTTTGCCTGATCACAGCATCGATATAGCCCTCGGCCAGAATGGCATCCGTACCGGTTGGCAAATGCGGCCCATGCTGCTCGATCGCGGCAACAGGCAGAATGGCAACCGCATCACCAAGCGCCGGATCGGCAAAATCATCCCGCCCCATCTCGCGCCAAAAAGCCTTGATCATCCTGCACTCCCTTGCTTGGCCATCGCCATGCCCGTTACACACGCCAGCCGCACTTCCGGCCCGCACTTCCGGCCAGCATCTCCAACGCGCACTCGCAATACGCATATCCAGAGAGCAAGTTATCCGGTTGATCGGCGAAACACCAGTATCTCAACAGACTTTACCTGCCCCCTATCAGCCCCTATCGTGATAGGCAACAAAATGGAACAAGCCTCAGGGAGAGAAACATGCTTCACCCCGTCGACAATTTCCTCCAGCTGGGCGACGAAAATGCCTTCGCAGTGCTCGCCCGCGCCAACCAGTTGGCCAGCGAAGGCAAGGATATCATCAATCTGGGCATCGGCCAGCCCGATTTCAAAACACCGGACCATATTGTCAAGGCAGCCATCGCGGCCTTGGAAGCCGGAGAACATGGCTATACGCCTGCCATCGGTATTCCGCGCCTAAGAGAAGTGGTCGCCGAAGAGCTCAACGCCCGCCACGGGGCCGATATTTCGCCCGACCGCATCATGATCATGCCCGGCGGCAAGGTCACCATGTATATGGCCATCACCCTGTTTGGCAAAGCTGGCGTCGATATTCTCTATCCCGATCCGGGCTTTCCCATCTATCGCTCGATGATCGAATTCACCGGTGCCCGGCCGGTTCCGGTGCCCTTGCGCGAGGAGAATGGCTTTGCCTTCTCTGCCGACGAACTGCTTTCGCTGATCACACCGGCCACCCGCCTCATCATCGTCAACAGCCCTTCCAACCCGACAGGCGGTGTCACGCCGAAAAGCGAAATAGACAAGCTGGTCAAGGGCCTTGAGGCCTTTCCGGACGTCGCCATCATGTCCGATGAAATCTATTCGCGCATGACCTTCGACGGGCTGGAACATCAGAGCCTGACATCCTACCCGCAACTTCAAGACAGGCTGATCCTGCTGAATGGCTGGTCGAAAACCTATGCCATGACCGGCTGGCGGCTGGGCTTCTCCGTCTGGCCCGAAAGCCTTTACGATCATGTGCGCAAGCTGGCAGTCAATTCCTATTCCTGCGTCAATTCCGCAGCACAATTTGCTGGCATTGCGGCCATAACCGGCCCGCAGGATGCGGCTGAAGCCATGATGGTGGAATTCGACATCCGGCGCAAAGCTGTCGTTGCCGCGCTCAATGAATTGCCCGATGTCTCCTGCGTCATGCCAAAGGGAGCCTTCTATGCTTTCCCCAATGTGAGCAAAACCGGCTTCAAGGCGAAAGACCTCAGCGCCCGCCTGCTGGAGGAAGCGGGCGTTGCCACCATCGGCGGCCCGGACTTTGGCGTCTATGGTGAAGGCTATATCCGCCTTTCCTATGCCAACAGTCTGGACAATATTCTCAGGGCCGTTGAGCGCATGGGTAATTTCCTCACCAGCCATCGCCCCTGACTGTATCCATGAAAAGAATCTGGCCAAACCGGAACCATGAAGGCACCGATTTGGCCAGTTTCAAAGCTGTATAAGGGAGTGGAAACTAGGAGGCCCGGCCTTATTGGCGGCGGCCTCTTTCACTGGACGATCAGAAATACAGGCCCCTGATCAGATCTCTCAGATTCTCGCAAGTGGGCAACCTGTCTTTTTTCCAGGCTTCATCGAGCTTGCGCGCGTTGCCCAACCAGCTCGAACCAAATTTCGTGCCAATCCATACAAGCATGATACCCTCCTGTGGTTGTTGTTACAGCTCACTTTCTACACCCTTGCCGTTGCAAAATAATCCAATAATATCCTATCCTGTTACTCAAATTTGAATAGGCGCAAACGGAGGGGACCAACATGGACTTTGACTGGAATGCAATACGCAGCTTCCTGCGCGTTGCCAAGACTGGCACCCTCAGCGCGGCAGCGACCGATCTGGGACTTTCACAGCCGACCGTTGGCCGTCATATTTCCCGCCTTGAAGAAAGCCTCGGTCTGCGCCTCTTTGATCACAACCAGTCCGGTTTCGAGCTGACCCCGGCAGGTGAACAATTGCTTGAGGCCGCCAACAATATGGCCCTTTCTGCCGCCGACGTGAAACGGCGCGCCAAGGCGGCCAATCCGGTCAAGGAAGCGGTACGCCTGACCATTGAAGTGCGCCCATGGTCCCTGCGTCTGGCCTCAAGGAATATCGAACAGCTGGTGTCCCATCATCAGGGCAGCGTCCATGACAGGCCGATCAATTTCACCTTCCTGTCTCAGGATGAATATCTCAGCATTTCGCGCCTTGAAGCCGATCTTGCCATTCGCAACCGGGTACCCAAGCAGGGCAATCTCATCTCGGTGAAACTGGGCTATCTCACCTACCGGATTTTCGGCTCGGAACGCTATTGCAAAAATCATCCCGATGTTTTCGATCCCGCCAGCTGGCAGCAGCAAAACTGGGTCGGCTTCAGCCACACCCGGCCCCATTCCAGCTCGACCAAGGTCATTGCCTCGATATTGGAAGGCAAGAGCCCGCGCTATATTTCCAACCAGCAGGAATGCCTCATCGATCTGATCGCGGATGGATCGGCGATCGGCATTCTCCCCGCCTTCATCGGCCATGAGGAAGGCTTCGTTGAAATCAGCAAGGAAATCTATCATCCGCAAGAGGCCTGGCTGATCTATCATCCCGATCTGAAGGCCCATCCGGTCAAACGGCGGGTCAAGGACAGGCTTCAGGAATTGTTCAGCGCGACATTGGGCCGTTATTATGATGACAAGTCGGAGACGAACCATCAGTCCTGCTGATAAGGCAAAAGGCCGCATCCTTCGATGCGACCTTCATATTTGACATCATCATGACAGCGACAGCTATCAGGATGGATGCTTCTGCTGCGGCAGGATCAGGTTGAGAAGGATGGCGACAATCGCGCAAAGGCCGATGCCCTTGATGGCGAAACCGCTGATGCTCACTTCCAGACCGCCAATACCGATGACCAGCACGACCGACGCAATGATCAGGTTGCGCGCCTCGGTCAGCTCGTCACCAACCTTGAGCAGGGTGGAAACACCGATTACGGCAATGGCCCCGAACAGGATCACCTCGATGCCGCCCATGACCGGCACCGGAATGGTGGCCAGAACAGCGCCGAGCGTGCCCGAGAAGGACAGCACGATCGCCCAGATGGCAGCAAAGGTCATGATAACCGGGTTGAATGCCTTGGTCAGCGCAACGGCACCGGTCACTTCCGAATAGGTCGTGTTCGGCGGTCCGCCAAAGAAGGCAGCAAGGCTGGTAGCCAGACCATCCCCCAGCAGGGTATTTTTCAGGCCCGGCTTGGTGAAGAAGTCCTTCTTTGCCACGCCGGAAATCGCGGCAATATCCCCGATATGCTCAATTGCCGGAGCAATGGCGACCGGCAGAATGAACAGAATGGCTTCCAGATTGAATTCAGGGAAGACGAATGGAGGAACCGCAACGATGGGCGCTGCGGAAATTGCCGAGAAATCGACAACACCGAACAGCACGCTGGTGATATAGCCCGAGACGATACCGAACAGGATCGGCACCAGCTTGAACATGCCCTTGCCCAGCAGCGTGACCAGCACGGTCACACCAACCGAGACCAGAGCAATGACCACGGCCTGATCGATCGGCACCAGCTGAACCGAGCCATCGCTCGTCTTGCCTTGCGCCATATTGAGAGCAACCGGCGCAAGAGAAAGGCCGATTACCATGATAACCGGCCCGACAACAACCGGCGGCAACAACCGGTCAATGATTCTCTGTCCCTTCCAGCGCACCAGAAAAGACAGCGCAACATAAACCAGACCGGCGGCAAAAAGCCCCGACATTGTTGAGGCCACACCCCATTGCTCGGTGCCGTAAATGATCGGCGCAATGAAAGCGAAGGACGAAGCCAGAAAAACAGGTACCGACCGTTTTGTAACCAGTTGGAACAGCAAGGTTCCTGCGCCTGCCGTAAACAGGGCAACAGAAGAACTCAAACCGGTGAGAATTGGAACCAGAACCAATGACCCAAATGCCACGAACAGCATTTGCGCACCCAACAGCACTTGACGACCAAGTCCCTCCTGGGACTGATTGTCAACCGAAGTAGACTCTTCGGACATTATTATCTCCCTCAGAGCCTTTCCAAATTGCCTTGTGGCATTGAACGACCCTTTTCTACCCGCATGCCTGTTTGTTTGGAGGCATATTGCTTATCAGCATACGGTCGACCAGCCGCAATGATCCAGCCTGTGATTGCAGCTGGCCCGAGTTGAAATCAGGATGTTTGGATCGAGAATCACATGTGCCAGATTCTGTTCGCGAAAGGGGAGAAAAAATTATCAAATGATTAAGAATCTTGGTCAGCTTGAGGATAACCCGCAAAATCTGCGTAGTTTCCCGCAGGCCTCCAGAGCGGAAACGCACGGCCAGCAGGCCCCAAGGCTGTTCCTGCGCTCTGCTGCCAAGGCTATTCCAGCCGCAAGGCATGCCATTCCATATGATCGGCCATGAAGCTGGCAATGAAATGATAATAATGATCATAGCCACCATGCAGGCGCAGGGTGAGATCGACCCCGGCTTCCCGGCAGGCTTTCTCGAAGGCCCAAGGCTTGAGCTGCTCTTCAAGATATTCGTCGGCCAGCCCCTGATCAATGAGGATATCCCCTTTCCAACCCGCTGTGCCGACAAGAGCGCAGGCATCATGGGCTTCCCAAAGGCTCTCATCAGCCCCCAGATAAACCTCGAAGGCCTTGCGTCCCCATGGACAGGCGCATGGATTGGTGATCGGGGCGAAGGCTGAAACCGAATGGAACACGGAAGGGTGGCGCAAGGCCAGCGTCAGCGCCCCATGCCCGCCCATGGAATGACCACAGATTCCAATAGCATCCTCGTCAACAGGCAAGGCATCGACCAGAAGCGCGGGCAATTCAGAGGTCAGATAATCTTCCATCTGATAATGATCCGCCCATGGCTGCTCGCTAGCATT
Organism: uncultured Cohaesibacter sp.; assembly: GCF_963676275.1. Classification (NCBI taxonomy): domain Bacteria; kingdom Pseudomonadati; phylum Pseudomonadota; class Alphaproteobacteria; order Hyphomicrobiales; family Cohaesibacteraceae; genus Cohaesibacter; species uncultured Cohaesibacter sp. The sequence goes on from NZ_OY781091.1 coordinate 4,130,338, forward strand.
GAGATAGAAGCTGGCCGCCTGCCCCAGATCATAGGCGCTGTCATCGGCAACATTATCACCGCGCGGACTGGTGTCGGGAGCCACGAAGATCATGCCATGCTTGGCCGCATGCATCTGCGGCACCCCCTGCATTGTCACCTCTTCCCAACTGCATGTCAGCCCCGACAAATAGAATAATGTCGGGCAAAGGAAACCTTCAAGCGCTTGGCGCGGCATGAATACCGCGCATTCCATTTCGGTGCCCGTCACTTTGGATTGATGACGATAAACACGCTGCTCACCGCCAAATGCCTTGGCTTTGGAAATCAGTTTCATGGAGGCCCATCCTTTGCGGAACAGTCATATCGGCACACACTCATTCCGGCGTCTGTCGATCACATGACAACGCTTTTGCCGTCATGACAACATGACGGCAACCCGATTTTCCTGATAGGGCAAAAGCGCTATGGACGCTTCTTGCCCAGAAGCTTCAAACGACCGGCAATGGCCGCATCACAGCGCCCGCCAGTGCGGCGCACGACAATTTCCTGAGAGAAATTGACATGCTGCCCGATAGGCCCTCCGGCGAAAGAGGCGGTTCCTGTTGGCAATATCTGCAAGACAGCATAATCGCCCCCGGCATCGGTAAAGAGCGCGTATGGCGCACCCGAGACGACAATCCCAACCTGACCGGTTCTGATCGGACGCAATTCAACGGCCTGCTTCTGACCATCGACATCCAGCTCTGTTTCGGAAAGACTGACCTTCTTTTTCTGGTCGCTGGCAACCACCCATTTGCCAAGCAGATCCTTCATCTCCGTATCAACCGCCAGACAGGAGTCATTGGCGTTGGGAACACTCAGGCGATAGGCTTCGCCCTGCTCGATGATGGCGCCATTGGCGCTGATGCGGTAGTTCATGCGGCTATCATCAACCCGCACAACATCCACCAGAGCTGCGGAAATACCATTCACCCCGACATTGCGGGCAATGAAGCGATATTGCATGCCGGGTACGGACCCCTTGGCCATATAGAGCCATGTGCGCGGCAATTTGCCATCGAAAATGAGCCAATCGCTCATAACCAGCGGCCGCACACCCTGGCTGTCCTTGAGCTCCCATACTCCGGTGAAGAAAGGCGTATCGCTCGCAGCGACAACGGGACTGGAGAAAATGGCAGGAAACAACAATGCAGCTGCACAAACGCGGATCATGTCGGCAGCTTTTTTTACGAAAAACAATTTCATAGCTTCTCCCTCTTCCCATTGAAGCGACATACAAAAGACGAGTGGCAATTTGACCAAAATTGTCTTCCGCTTTTGCCCTTTTGGCAATGCTTCCTTTGGGTCCTTTTTTCAAAATCGCCAGCTTCCGGGCAATAGTAGCGCAGATTCCATGAAAAATTGAGTCCCATCTTGCCTTATTTGCAGGTGTGGCATTCCGCTTCCGGGGAAGCGGTGGCTGCCGAAATATCCGGGAATCGGTTCCGCCATTGACTATGCCAGAAAAAAGGGCTTGCAGATCTCTCAGCAAGCCCTTCCTGTTTCAACATGAAATCAGCGTCATAAAAGCATCGGTATCAGGATCAGGCCGATGGTTGATGCCACGAACCACATGAACCAGATGAAGGCCATGAAGCCCCAAACCTTCTTCAACTCGATATCGACCAGCGCCAGAGCCGGAATGATATAAAGCGGCTGAATGAGGTTGGTCGCCTCATCCCCCATCATGAAGGCGGTTACGATAGATGGCATATGCGCATCAAACGCCTTGGCAGCTTCCACAAGAATCGGCCCCTGAACGATCCACTGACCGCCCTGAGAAGGCACGAACAGATTGACGATGGAAGCGGACACATAGGAGAACCAGTAGATGGTATGCTCACTGGCAAGGAAGATCAGCCCATTGGCTAGAACGCCGGTCAGGCCCGTTTTTGCCATGACGCCCATGATACCACCATAGAAGGGGAACTGGATCATCACATTCGCCGCCAGCACCATATTATGCTTGACCGCATCGACAAATTTCTTGGGCGTCTTATAGAGGATAAGATCGGCAATCAGGAAAATGAAGATGATGAAATTCAGCGTCAGGCCGTTGCCGGTCATGAAGTGATAGATGAAGTAAATGACGCCAACCAGCGAAAAGACACCCAGCACAAGACGGCTGTTATTCATCTTGTCGGCAAATGTCTCATTGGGTTCTTCTGCGCCCTCGGCCTGAAGATTGATTTCCCCCTCGAAGGAAACCACTTCCTCTTCCGGTGGCGTCGTCTTGACCGTTACAAAAAGCGTAACGAAGAACAGGATCGCAATCATGATCAACCCGAGCGGATTGAAAGCCGTCTCACTGACCGGCATGACGCCAACCTGATCGACCATGAAATGATCTGGCGAAGCAAGAAGGGCAACGGCAGAAATACTCGGGCAGATTGGCTGCACCATCACCATGCAGGCATAACCGGCAGCAATCATCAACGGGAAGTGAACCCGCTTGATATTCTTGGACAGATACATCGCAAGAACGGGCGAAAGAATCGTTCCAAATGCCCAGTTGATCCAGCTGGCGACCGTCGCAAAGACAATCAGGATCACATAGGCAGCTGCAGCCGATTTTGGCACGCTGGCAATCGATGAAAGAATACGCTCAAGCTGCGGCGATTTTGCAGCCATACTGGTCAGCACGACCATGATCGTCATCTGAAAGGCAAAGGAGATCATTGACCACAATCCATCATACCAGGCTGAAACGATTTTCATCGAACCAGCATCTGTCAGGAAGAAGGCCAAAACAAACACGATTGCAGTCAGGATGAGAGCGAAAACGAATGATTCCGGAATCAACTTGTCGGCAGCGAAGTTGAATTTCTTCGAAAAGCGCCACAAAAAAGACCCTTGATCTGAACTCTTGGCGGTCTCCATAAAGTTCCTCCCTTTATGTTTTATCGCTATGTGGTACACATAAGGGCGATTTGCACCGTTATGTGATAAGATACTGAATATCTTACTCTTTTCAGCGATATGAACAAAAGGTTACAAAATAGAATGATCACATAATAATTCATCTATACCACGATACAATACAGGTGAAATTTTCAGCCCTCATGTCCAGACCTCACCCAACGAATAAATTTTGTGATTAAAAATAATAAAATCAGAGAGTTACTACTCAAGCAAACAACCTTACGCGACTAAAGTGTAAAATTGAAACATTCTAAGGGTGCCCATTTTTGGGCACTTTTATATCTACTCATTTCTATTTATTTCTATTTTTACATATTCAAAGACCACAAGAAGGGTCGCTACGCGACATAAACCCAATTTGTGAGAATTGTATTTCAGTTTTGGTCAAATCTTGAAAACCAATTTCAAAACTGGATGAAATTCGTCCAATAACCCTGAGTTAGCACGTTACGGCGAGCAATATTTTGCAACCATGAAAGATCCCCCCAATAAAGAACAACATTAAGGAGCAAAATAGAGGCGCAATAACCAATCATCGGTGCAATGAACGGTAAATATTGAGGAGCAGCCCCCGCGCGCACTAGACCCTTGAAGGCAAGCCGCATAACCTGCCCTTCAATCGCCAGATTGCCCGTCTATCTGCCCTTCGGGGGCAGGCTGAGACGCTCGGTCATCATGGCCCGGACATTCGAAGGAACTATCAATGCCTACAGCACTCGTCACCGGCTCGGCCGGCTTTATTGGATCATTCGTCTGTCGCAAGTTGTTGGACGAAGGTTGGCGAGTAATCGGTCTCGATTGCCTGTCTGACTATTATGACGTCCAGCTCAAACACCGCCGCGAGGCCATGCTGAACCAGAACCAGAATTTTCAGGCAATTCATGACAAGGTCGAAACGCCGAACCTCCTTTACAAGCAATTTGAAAAGGAGCGACCAGACGTCGTCATACATCTGGCAGCCCAAGCTGGCGTGCGCTATTCCATCGACAATCCGCGCTCTTACCTTGAAAGCAACATCATAGGAACATTTGAACTGTTGGAAGCGGCACGCGCCTTTCCACCGCAACATATGCTTCTGGCATCGACTTCTTCCGCCTATGGCGCCAATGAAGAAATGCCCTATCGCGAGACGGATAAGGCGGATCATCAAATGTCATTCTATGCCGCAACAAAAAAGTCGACAGAAAGCATTGCTCATTCCTATTCGCACCTATTCAATCTGCCGATTACGATGTTTCGATTCTTCACCGTCTATGGTCCTTGGGGTAGACCCGATATGGCACTGTTCAAATTCACAAAGGCTATTCTGGAAGACCGCCCGATCGATGTTTATAACCACGGCGACATGAAACGGGACTTCACCTATGTAACAGATCTTGTTCATGCAATCCGGCTACTGATTGATGCGGTTCCATCGCATACAAATACATCAGAACGATCTCTTGCAGATAGCCTCTCGCCAGTGGCGGCCTTTAGGGTGGTCAATATCGGCAACTCAAATCCGGTACAGCTGACCGATTTCATCGACGCGATTGAAACTGCAATCGGCAAAAAGGCAAAAAGAAATCTCTTGCCAATGCAAGCGGGCGATGTGCCAGCCACTTGGGCGGATACGACATTGCTGAAAGAACTGACTGGATATGAGCCCAAAACCACAGTTACAGAAGGTGTCGGCCATTTCGTGTCTTGGTATCGGGAATATTTCAACGTCTGATGAGAGCTGATGCCAGCCCCTAAACGCTGCTTTCTATATAAAATTTGAAGACAGGATCCAGATCTTGTCTCCGCCCTTTGAACGCAAGAACCCCCGTACTGGGTCACAGTACGGGGGTATCTTAGATATGTTTGTTATTAGCAGGCCCGGCAGCGACCTACTCTCCCACGTCTTGAGACGGAGTACCATTGGCGCAGAGGATATTAACGGCCGAGTTCGGGATGGGATCGGGTTTGGTGTCCTCGCCATAACCACCGGGCCGGCGAATAACAAACAGAGAAGCTGGTTTTTACGAAGGGATTTTAGATTTCACCGAGCGTCTTGGACGCTAACGGTGATTTTATCAAATCACCTACCGCTAGTTGACGTTTTTGCGCGGAGCAAAGAACGTCTTGAATGAATATAGACAAATGAGAGTAATCAAGCCGATCGAGCTATTAGTACCGGTAAGCTTCGCATGTTGCCACGCTTCCACACCCGGCCTATCAACGTGGTGGTCTTCCACGGCTCTGATAGGGAGAACTCGTCTCAAGGTGGGCTTCCCGCTTAGATGCTTTCAGCGGTTATCCCTTCCGCACATAGCTACCCTGCAATGCGGCTGGCGCCACAACAGGTCCACCAGAGGTGCGTCCAACCCGGTCCTCTCGTACTAGGGTCAGCTCCTTTCAATTCTCCTGCGCCCACGGCAGATAGGGACCGAACTGTCTCACGACGTTCTGAACCCAGCTCACGTACCGCTTTAATTGGCGAACAGCCAAACCCTTGGGACCTGCTCCAGCCCCAGGATGCGATGAGCCGACATCGAGGTGCCAAACAATGCCGTCGATATGGACTCTTGGGCATCATCAGCCTGTTATCCCCGGAGTACCTTTTATCCGTTGAGCGATGGCCCTTCCACGCGGGACCACCGGATCACTATGACCGACTTTCGTCTCTGCTCGACTTGTCAGTCTCGCAGTCAGGCTGGCTTATGCCATTGCACTCAACGACCGATTTCCGACCGGTCTGAGCCAACCATCGCGCGCCTCCGTTACTCTTTGGGAGGCGACCGCCCCAGTCAAACTACCCACCATGCGCTGTCCCGGATCCGGATAACGGACCGCGGTTAGACAGCCATGACAACAAGGGTGGTATTTCAAGGATGGCTCCATCCGTGCTGGCGCCCGGACTTCAAAGCCTACCACCTATCCTACACATGCCAACACAACTGTCAGCGCAAAGCTATAGTAAAGGTTCACGGGGTCTTTCCGTCTGACCGCAGGAACCCCGCATCTTCACGGGGAATTCAATTTCACTGAGTCTATGCTGGAGACAGCGGGGAAGTCGTTACGCCATTCGTGCAGGTCGGAACTTACCCGACAAGGAATTTCGCTACCTTAGGACCGTTATAGTTACGGCCGCCGTTTACCGGGGCTTCAATTCGGAGCTTTCACACCTCCTCTTAACCTTCCGGCACCGGGCAGGCGTCAGACCCTATACGTCGCCTTGCGGCTTCGCAGAGCCCTGTGTTTTTGATAAACAGTCGCAACCCCCTGGTCTGTGCCACCCGCTAATGGTTGCCCACTAACGGGTCTCCCTTCTCGCGAACTTACGGGAGCAATTTGCCGAGTTCCTTCAGCATAGTTCTCTCAAGCGCCTTGGTATGCTCTACCAGTCCACCTGTGTCGGTTTCGGGTACGGTCTAATGTGGGTGCTATTTCCTGGAACTCCTAGGCAGCTCAATCAATCCAATAAGATCAAACTACTTCCGGAATTCGTCACATCCCACTGGTTGAGGAATATTAACCTCATTCCCATCGACTACGCATTTCTGCCTCGCCTTAGGGGCCGACTAACCCTGCGCTGATTAGCATTGCACAGGAACCCTTGGACTTTCGGCGAGAGTGTCTCTCACACTCTTTATCGTTACTCATGTCAGCATTCGCACTTCTGATACCTCCAGGTGCCCTCGCAGGTCACCCTTCATCAGCCTACAGAACGCTCCGCTACCGCGTAGCATACGCTACACCCGCAGCTTCGGTGCATGGCTTTAGCCCCGTTACATTTTCGGCGCAAAGACCCTTATTTAGACCAGTGAGCTGTTACGCTTTCTTTAAATGATGGCTGCTTCTAAGCCAACATCCTGGTTGTTTTGGGATCCTCACATCCTTTCCCACTTAGCCATGACTTAGGGACCTTAACTGGCGGTCAGGGTTGTTGCCCTCTCCACGACGGACGTTAGCACCCGCCGTGTGTCTGCAGGATAGTACTCTTGGGTATTCGGAGTTTGGTTAGGTTTGGTAAGTCGGTGAGACCCCCTAGCCCATCCAGTGCTCTACCCCCCAAGGTATTCATCCCACGCTCTACCTAAATAGATTTCGCGGAGAACCAGCTATCTCCGGGTTTGATTGGCCTTTCACCCCTAGCAACAAGTCATCCCCGTCTTTTTCAACAGACGTGGGTTCGGCCCTCCAGTGCGTGTTACCGCACCTTCAGCCTGCTCATAGCTAGATCACCCGGTTTCGGGT